>DASPVR010000138.1:0-16886 GCA_035622255.1 Solirubrobacteraceae bacterium
GCGTGTGCGTCGCGGCGCCCGGGCGAGCCGTGGTTCGTTTTCGAGCAGCCTGACCGGGGCGGCGCTGCGCTCGGCGCGCTGGGCGCAGCCGTCACGCTGAGCGCCTCTGGAGGCGAGCGCTTTGCGAGCATCGCGGGTCGCTGGCGGGAGCTCGCCAGCGAGGCTGTCTGCGACGACGACGCGCCCGTCGCTGCTGCGCCCGCATCGCCCCCGGGGGTTGGACCTGTGGCTGTGGGCGGCTTCGCCTTCGCGCCGGGGGGCGGCTGCTCGCCGGAGTGGGCGGGCTTCGATCCCGGATCGCTGGTCGTTCCCGAGGTCGCGGTCCGGCGCGCCAGCGCCGACGGCGAGACGCGGGCGCCGCGTGCGACGCTCACGCTGGCCGCCCTGATCGCGCCCGACGACACCGTGGCCGAGAGGCTCGCCCGCCTGCAGCTGCGTGTGGCCGAGCTGGCTCAGCGCCCGCTGCCGCTGCTCGATCCCGACCCGACCGAACGCCATCGCGTTGCGAGCGCGATGGCGCCCGAGCACTACGAGGCCGCGGTCTCCCGCGCGACCGAGCTGATCGCTCACGGCGAGCTCGAGAAGATCGTGCTCGCACGCGAGGTGCAGGTGCACGCCCCGACGCCGTTCGACCCGGGCGCGATCCTCGGCGTCCTGCGCGAGGCGTTCCCCGGCTGCTTCAACCTCTGCGTCGGCCGCGGCGACGCGACGCTCATCGCCGCCAGCCCCGAGCTGCTCGTGCGCCGTGAGGGACAGCGCGTCAGCACGCTCGCGCTGGCCGGCTCGATTCGGCGCAGCGCCGACCCGGCCGTCGATGACCACCTCGGCGAGCAGCTGCTGCGCAGCGACAGCCTTCGTGAGGAGCACGCGATCGTGGCGCGGCGGATCGAGCGCACGCTCGCGCCACACGCGGTGTGGGTGGCGGCCGCGCCCGAACCGGCGCTCGCCAGGGTCGCCAACATCCAGCACCTGGCCACGCCGATCCGCGCGCAGCTCGCGTCGCCGCTGGACGTGCTCGAGCTCGCCGGGCTGCTGCACCCGACGCCCGCCGTGGGGGGCGAGCCGCGCGAGCTGGCGACGCCGATGATCCCCGCGCTGGAGGGGCTGGACCGCGGCTGGTATGCGGGACCCGTCGGCTGGACGGACGCCACCGGCGACGGCGAGCTGTGCGTGGCCCTGCGTTGCGCGCTGCTGCGCGGAGGCATCGCGCGCTGCTACGCGGGCAATGGCATTGTGCGCCGCTCCGATCCGGCCGCCGAGCTCGCCGAGACCGAGATCAAGCTGCAGGCGCTGCTGCCGCTGCTCGCCGCCTAGCTTAGGCGCTCAGCGCACGGGCCACGGCGCTCCAGACGCGCTCGTGCAGCGCGACGTTGGCGCCGCGCTCGGTGCGCGCATGAACGATGCACGGACCCGGGGCGGCCAGCGCGCGCTCGAGCGCCTCGCGCAGCTCGAACACGTCGCGCACGCTCTCGTGGGCGAGGCCGTACAGGTCCGCGGCCCGCGCGAAGTCCAGACCGGTGGGGGTGGCGACGTGGTCGGTGTAGACGTCGCCCTCGCGTGCCATCGGCGCGCGCGCCACGGGCAGGAAGTCGAAGATCCCGCCGCCCGCATTGTCGACGAGCACGATCGTCAGCTTGAGCCCCAGCCGCGAGGCCGCCAGCAGCCCGCCGATGTCGTGCGCGAGCGCGACGTCGCCGATCAGCAGGACGACCGGGCCCGCGCACGCGGCCGCCGCACCGAAGGCGCTCGACACGGTGCCGTCGATGCCACTCGCGCCGCGGTTGCACAGCACGCGCGGCGGGTCCGCCCGCGCCGGCCAGAAGCTCTCGATCTCGCGCACCGGCATCGAGGAGGCGACGAACAGCGTCGCCTGGCTCGGCAGCAACACGCCGAGCTCCCTGGCGATGACCGGCTCGCTGAGCTGCTCGCCAGCGAGCGCGCCGAGGATCGCCTCGGCGCCGCGGGCGTCGGCGCTGCGCCAGCTCTGCAGCCATCCCTCCTGCACGGCCGACACGGCGTCGAGCGCGAGCGCCAGCGCGGCGCCGGGGTCGAGCGCGAGCGAGTGCGAGAGCACCCCCGCGGGGTCCTGCCAGGCGCCCTCGGGATCGATCGCCACCTGCGCCGCGTCAGGCAGGGCCGCGAGCCACGTTCGCAGCGGCTTTGACACCGGGAGGTCGCCGATGCGCAGCACGAGGTCGGGCGTGACCGAGGCGGCGAAAGCCTCGTCGCGCAGCAGGGCGTCGTAGTGGGCTATCGCGGCCTCGCCGCGGCGCGCGCCCGACAGCGGGTCTGCCAGCAGCGGCCAGCCGAGCTGCGCACACATACGCGCGGTGACCTCACCTGGGGGCGCCGACCCCGGCGCGGGCGGACGCTCGTGGCGGCCGGCCACGACGAGCGCGCGCCGCGAGGCGTCGACGAGCGCGGCGAGCGGCGACGCCGCGGCGTGATCGCGGGGCGCCGTGGAGCGGACGAGGTAGGGCGCGCCGGCGGGGCGACCGCCGCCGGCGGGCGGTGGCTGACCGTCGCACACCAAGGGCTCGCACAGGGGGAAGTTGAGGTGCACGACGCCGGGCCGGCATTCGAGCGCGGTCCAGTAGGCACGGCATGCGAGCGTACGCAGCCAGCGCAGCCGCGGCGGATCGCAGCGCTCGAGGCCGACCTCGACGAACCACTTGGCGGCAGCTCCATACAGCTTGAGCTGGTCGATCGTCTGACCGGCGCCGACGTCGCGCAGCTCCGGCGGGCGGTCGGCGGTAAGCACGATCATCGGCGCGCGCGCCTCGCGGGCCTCGATCACGCTCGGCATGAGCTCGGCGGCGGCCGTGCCGGAGGTGCACGCCACCGCGACCGGCAGCCCGCTGGCCTTGGCGTGGCCGAGGGCGAAGAAGCCGGCGCAGCGCTCGTCGACGTGAGAGAAGCAGCGGATGCGGGGCTCGTTGGCGAGCGAGAGCACGAGCGGTGCGCAGCGCGAGCCCGGCGAGGTGCACGCGGCGCGCATCCCGCAGCGCGCCAGCTCGTCGACGAACGCGCCCAGCAGGGCGTAGGTGTCGTCTGGGCTGGTCATAGGATGGGCTCGTGCCCGAGAGCGTCGTCCTGCTGCACGGGTTCGGCGGCACCGGTCGCACCTGGGACGGCGTCGTGGCGCGCCTCGACCGTGAACGCTACATGCCGCTGGCGCTCGACCTGCCGGGGCACGGCTCAGAGCGCGACTGCGAGCGTCCGATCACGTTCCCGCGCTGCGTGGCGCGCGTGCTCGAGCGGGCGCCCGAGCGCTTTTCGCTGTGCGGCTACTCGCTCGGGGGGCGGATCGCGCTGCAGCTCGTGCTCGCGGCTCCGCAGCGCGTGCGGACGCTCGTGCTCGTTTCGACGAGCGCGGGCATCGAGGACCCGCTGCTGCGCGCAGCGCGGCGCCACTCCGACGACCGGCTGGCCGCAGAGCTGCGGACCGGCGACCTCGAGGGCTTCATCGCGCGCTGGCGCAGCCAGCCGCTGTTCGCCGGCGAGCCGCCCGAGGTCGGCGCCCTGGCGCGTACCGATCACCGCCGCAACGACCCCAGCGCGCTGGCGGACGCGCTGAGCGGGCTGAGCGTCGGCAGGATGGAGCCCGCTTGGGACCGGCTGGGCGAACTCGACCTGCCCGTGACCTTGGTCGTGGGCGAGCGCGACGAGCGCTATCGCGCGCTGGCGCGGCGCATGGTGGCGCTGCTGCCCGCGGCCGCGCTGCGCACGGTCGCCGGCGGCCACGCCCTGGTGCTCGAGAACCCCGCGGCCGTGGCCGGCGTCCTACAGGGGCTCGACCCCGAGCCCCGGCGCTGACGGCGCGACGAGCTCGCCGCCTTGCGGCAGAAGCGGGTCGTCGAGGCTGGCGAACATCGAGAGCGTGGCCAGTCCGCAGGGGGCCAGCGAGCCGCGCGAGGCGAGCGCGACGGCGGCGTGCACGGCGGCGGCGACGCCGAGCGGCCCGTCCAAGCTCGACCCGACGTAGACCTCGGCGCCGGATGCCCGCACGAGCGTTGCGGCTGCGAGCAGCCCAGAGATGCCTCCGCAGCGCGCGATCTTCAGGCAGACCGCGTCCGTCACGCCGGCGCCGAGCGCGCCGTGCTGAGCGGCCGTCTCGTCGATCGAGACCCTCGTGCTCACGCGCTCGCGCACGGCGCGCACGCCGTCCAGTCCGTGCACCGGCTCCTCGACGAGCTCGAGCCCGGCCGACGCCAGCGCCTCGATCGTGCTCACCGCCTGCTCGACGGTCCAAGCCCCGTTGGCGTCCAGGCGCAGCAGCGTGTCGGGGCCCGCCGCGGCGCGCACAGAGGCCACGCGCCCGGCGTCGTCGCCGACGCCGACCTTGAGCTTTACGCAGCGAAAGCCGGCGGCCACAGCGCGGGCGGCCTGCTCGGCGGCTGTCGAGCGGTCGAGCGCGCCGAGCGTCGCGCACACGACCACCGCTTGGGCCGGGTCGTCGGTCAGCAGCTGCGCGACCGGACGCCCGGCGAGCTTGCCCGCTCTGTCCCACAGCGCGAGGTCGATCGCCGCCAGCGCCTGCGGAAGGTCGTCGGCCTGACGGCAGGCGTCGATCAGCGCTGCTCCGCCTGGGCGCGCGCGCTGCGGCTCGGCCGCGGCGAGCACGTGCTCGTAGCGCTCTAGGGCCTGCTGCACACGCGCCACGCTCACGCCGTCATAAGGCTCCAACGGCGCCGCCTCGCCGTAACCCGTGACGCCGTCGGCCCCTGTCAGGCTCACCTGGACCAGCTCGCGCTCGGACACCTCGCCGAAGGCCGTGCGCAATGGGGCGGCGAGCTTCAGCCGGCGCGTGCGCGCCAGCAGCCTCATGCGCGGAGCCGAACGCGCCGCCGAGCGCGTGCCGTGCCACCGGCGAGGACGTGCAGCGGGCTCACGAGGGGATACCTCCGCCTGCAAGGATGCCCGCGCACAGCAGCAGACAGAAGAGCAGCTGCAGCAGGCCGGTCTTCGCCAGCGCGGTGTTGAGCGCCGGCCCGTCGCTGCGCGTGCGCACGACGCGCGTCAGCGCCAGCGCCAGCGGGGTCGTCGCCCAGCAGAGCATCAGCCACGGGGTCATGCCGAGCCCCCACAGCGCCGCCGCGCTCGCGAACGCGCCGGCGAGCATCGCGGCGTAGAGGTTGCGCGTGCGCGCACGTCCCAGGCGCACCGCGAGCGTGCGCTTGCCGGCGCGCCGGTCGGTGTCTATGTCGCGCACGTTGTTGACGACGAGGATCGCGCTGGCGAGCAGCCCGACCGGGACCGCACACCCGAACGCCTGCCACGGCAGCGCCTGGACCTGCACGAAGTAGGAGCCGACGACGGCCACGACGCCGAAGAACAGGAACACGAACAGCTCGCCCAGGCCCTCGTAGCCGTATGGACGCGGGCCGCCCGTGTAGAGGACCCCGGCGAGGATCGAGGCCGCTCCCACGGCCAGCAGCTCGGGTCCGGCGACCGCCACCAGGTAGGCGCCGCAGGCGACCGCCAGCCCGAACGACGCATACGTGGCCACGAGCACCTGGCGGGGCGGCACCAACCCGCCCGCGGTTACCCGCACCGGCCCGAGACGGTCATCGCTGTCGGCGCCGCGGCGCGCGTCCGAGTAGTCGTTTGACAGGTTCGTGCCGACCTGGATGAACATCGCCCCGAGCAGGGCGGCGAGGAAGGCGAGCGCTTCGAAGTGACCGTCCCCGAGCGCCAGCGAGGTGCCGACGAGCACCGGCGCGATCGCGGCCGGCAGCGTGCGCAGGCGCGCTGCCATCACCCAGATGCGCACCGCGCTCGCGCGAGCGACCGGCTCGCCCAGCGCGCGCGGCGGCGCGCTCGGCGGGGATGCGCTCGACGGGAGCGCGCCCGTCATCGCCGCGTCGCGCGCATCTGGCTCACGCACGCCTGGGAAAGCGCGCGAAGTCGGGCTGGCGCTTCTGGCGGTAGGCGTCGCGGCCCTCCCGCGCCTCCTCGCTTCCGTAGAAGAGCAGGTTGGCGTCGTGCGCCAGCTGCTGGATGCCGGCCAGCCCGTCCTCGGACGCGTTGAAGCTCGCCTTCAGCAGGCGCAGCGCGAACGGTGAGAGCTCGAGCATCCGCTCGCACCAGGCGATCGTCTCCTCCTCCAGGCGCGCGAGCGGCACGACCGTGTTCACGAGCCCCATGTCGAGCGCCTCGGCGGCGCTGTACTGGCGGCACATGAACCAGATCTCCTTGGCCTTCTTGACGCCCACCGTGTTCGCCAGCAGGCCGGCGCCGAAGCCGCCGTCGAAGGAGCCCACCTTCGGGCCCACCTGGCCGAAACGGGCGTTGTCGGCGGCGATCGTGAGGTCGCAAACGAGGTGCAGCACGTGTCCGCCGCCGATCGCGTAACCGGCAACCATGGCGACGATGGGCTTGGGCAGGCGGCGCATCTGGACGTGCAGGTCGGTGACGTGGAAGCGCCCGACGCCCGCGCCGCCCGATTCGTCCTCGTCGCGGTACCCGGAGTCGTCGCGCACGCGCTGGTCGCCGCCCGAGCAGAACGCGTCCGGGCCCTCGCCGGTGAGCACGATCACGCCCACGCTCGGGTCCTCGCGCGCGTCCTCGAGCGCGCGCGAGATCTCGATGATCGTGCGCGGACGAAACGCGTTGCGAACCTCTGGACGGGCGATCGTGATCTTCGCGATCCCCTCGTGTGGCGCCACCGACTTCTCATAGCGGATGTCGGTGTACGGCCGGCCGTTCTCGCCGCCGGCTGACATCCAGGTGCTCGTCATCTCGCCGGCACCACCGGCTGCTCGTTGGCTGCCATCTGGTCCAGTCTAAGTGACCGACCACGACCTGATCGACTGGGCAGCGAGGCGGCGAGCGGCGCTAGGCCGCGAACCGCTCGACGGCGCGGGCGCGCGCCTTGGCGGCCTCGGCCGCGCGATCTTTCGGCGGCGCCGAGGTCACGAGCTGCTCTAGCAGGGTCGTCGACGCCGCGCTCACCGCGTCGACGGCCTGCTCAAACGCAGCCGCGTTGGCCTGCGACGGCTTGGTGAAACCGCTGATCTTGCGGACGTACTGCTCCGCAGCCGCCCGCACCTCCTCATCTGTTACGGGCGGCTGGAAATTGTAGAGCGTGCGGATGTTGCGACACATTTCAGTTCCTCATGAGCATTTGAGTTCGTCGAACGCCTTCTTGTAGCTGGCTCTGGCTTTCGCCAGTGAGTCTTTGAGCTTCGGCGCGGCGCTCTTAAGCGCGCTTTCGAGGTTCGACGATTTTGCACTCGAGATGATCGTCGTTGCGAGCGTCGCGAGTTCGGCCTGGAGCGCCTTGTTGGCCGCGTTCACTTCTTCCTTGCGCGCCGTTTCCAGGTTGGGCGTGGCCTCTTTGACCTTTTCGATGCTTTTGTTGATCGCTTCGATGCTTTTCTGTGCTTCGCTAACGAAGCTCGAAGAAATCGGCAGGTTCTCGAGTTTTTCGAGCTGAGTGGAGACTTCCCCGCTCGCGGCGCACACCTGCTTGGCCGCCTTTTCCTCAGATGATTCCCCGCAAGCCGACAGACACAGCACACCGAGCGACAGCAGGGCGACGATCACGGGCTTGCCAAGGATTCTGAGGATCACGGCACTTCCCCCATTCCGATCAGATGACAGGATGCGACGAGCGCGCGCAGTCTACCGCTTCCGAGTCGCCGGGCGCCCGTCGCCACCACACTTCCGGTCGTCGTCGCTCGTCCAACGATGTCATCCCGCTAGACGCATATCAGTCGAGCCTCGAAGGACGCAGAGAGCCTCCACCCACGGGCTCTTGGCCGGTCGGCTCGTGTTGGGCAAGTGAGGACGCCGCGAGGACAGAAGCGCGGCGCGTGGGCGAGCTAGGCGACGCGATCCCACGGGTAGGCGCCGCTCTCCGAGCAATGGTGACAGCGGCTGCACCGTAAGTGCCTTGGGGGTCGCAGATACTTGGATCCCCCGCATTGGCGGGGGCTCTCACTTCCACCAGGGGAATGACCGTGTGTTGCTTCAGGCGTTGGGGGGCGGGGCCGGGCCTCCCTGACCGCTTTTCGGCCTGCGCGGGGGCCGGTACTCCTTCCTTGATCGGCGGTGGGGTCGGGCCGCTTTCTTTGGGCTGGGGAAGCGTTTCTGCTCTTTGCCTGGACCGGTACCAGTTTCCTCCCAAGCATTCCTCAACGGTGATGATTACCCGCCTGGCGCTGGCGACGGATGTCAGCGGGCCGACCGACAGGATGCTGAGCCGGGCGAATGCGGTGATGATGCTGGTGCGGAGCATGGCGGTGAGCATTGGGCCTTTCCTCCCTGCCTTGAGTCATCGGTGATACGCGCAGCATCCCCTGCCATCAGATTCTGTCTGTGATGCCGCACACGCAACATGTGTGGTGCTCCCAGTCGGTCAACTCGTCCGTTCCGGCGAGTTCCAAAGTGACTCGACCGACGGCCATATCGCGATCCACCACGATGCAGTGCGCGTCACAGCCAGTACCCAGCGCTATTGGCTCTGGCTTGTGATGCGGTGGTGGGCGGTCGACACCAGCACGTTCGAGCCGATGGAGCAGAGGATGCCCGTGAGAGACGGCCCGCAAGATGCGTTTCTGGTCGCAAGACCCTAGCCTTTCGTGCATGTATGTCGACGGATGGCTGGCCCGCGCCGTGGCCGCGCATCCGCGGCGCATCGCGCTCGAGACCACGGGGGAGAGATGGTCCTACGCGCAGCTGCATGATGCCGCCGACATCGGCGCGCGCGAGCTGCGCCGCCGCGGCGCCGCTCCCGGCGCAAGGGTCGCGATCGCGCTCGCTCCCGGCCTCGGCTTCGCCCAGGCGCTGCACGCCTGCCTGCTGCTGGGCGCGGTCGCGGTGCCGGTGGACCAGCGCTTGACGCCCGCCGAGCAGGCCTCGATCGCGGCCGGCGCAGCCGTGCTCGTCGACGAGCCGCTGCCGCCGCCGGGGAAGGGCGCCCCGGGCGTGGCCGGCGGGACCGGCGTGGCGCTGGGCGGCGGCGCGCACGAGGAGCCGCTGCTCGCGAAACACCGGCTCGGCGCCGTGGCGGCGGTGATCCACACGTCGGGGACGAGCGCCGCGCCGCGCCCGGTCGAGCTCACGTACGGCAACTTCCTGTGGAGCGCACTCGGCTCGGCGGTCGCGCTCGGCCTGGAGCGCGAGGAGCGCTGGTTGTGCACGCTGCCCGTGAGCCACGTCGCCGGGCTGTCGATCCTGGTGCGCTCGTGCATCTATGCGACCACTGCGGTCGTGCACGAGCGCTTCGAAGCCGATCGCGCGCTGCACGCGCTGCGCGACGGCGACGTGACGATCGTGTCCGTCGTGGCCACGACGCTCGCCAGGCTGCTCGATGCCGGCCTTGAGCATCCCCCCGCTCTGCGCTGCGCGCTCGCAGGGGGGGGATCCGTGCCGCCCGGGCTCATGGCGCGCGCGCGCGAGCATGGCCTGCCCGTCGCGCTCACCTATGGGCTCACCGAGGCCTGCTCGCAGGTCTCGACCACGCCGCTGGCCGCGCTCGGCGAGCCGCGGCGGGGCTCGCGCCAGACGGCCGGACCGCCGCTGTTCTGCACGCGCGTACGGATCGCGTCCGACGGCGAGATCCTCGTCAGCGGCCCGACGGTTGCGCCCGGGGCCACGGCAGGCGACGGCTGGCTGCACACGGGTGACCTCGGCGAGCTCGACGACGGCGGGCGCCTGGCGGTGGCCGGGCGCAGGGCCGACACGATCGTCAGCGGCGGCGAGAACGTCGCACCGGCCGAGGTGGAGGCCGCGCTCGAGTCCCACCCCGACGTGCTCGAGGCCGGCGTGGTCGGGCGCAGCGACGCGCGCTGGGGCGAGATCGTGACCGCGCTCGTCGTTGTGCGCCCGGGCACCCAGGTGACCGTCGAGGAGCTGCGCGCGCACTGCGCGCGCACGCTGGCGACGTACAAGACGCCCAAGCAGGTTACCCTCGTGAGCGAGCCCCTGCCGCGGACCGCGTCGGGCAAGCTGCTGCGCAGGGAGCTCGCCGAATCGTCAGCACACCAGAGGAGATGATGGGCGCGGGGGGCGCACAGGGAGACGATCTGCAGGAGGAGGCCAACGCGGCGCTGGACTTCGACCCCCAGCTCCACCGCGCGGACAGCCTCGCCGGCTGGCAGGCGGCGGCGCCGGGCTGGGTGCGCCAGCAGGCGGTGATCTCGCGCTTCGGCGCGCCGGTGTCGGGCTGGATGCTCGATGCGGTTGACCTCAAGCGGGGCGAGCGCGTGCTCGAGTTGGCCGCCGGACTCGGCGAGACGGGCATGCTCGCCGCCGAGCTGATCGCGCCGCTCGGCGGGGTGATCATCTCCGACCAGGCCGACGCGATGCTCGACGGGGCGCGCGTCCGCGCCGCCGAACTCGAGCTCTCAAACGTGGAGTTCCAGTCCCTGAACGCCGAATGGATCGACCTACCGCTGGCGAGCGTCGACGTCGTGCTGTGCCGCTGGGCCTACATGCTGATGGCCGACCCGCGCGCGGCGCTGACAGAGACGCGGCGCGTCCTGCGACCGCACGGACGTCTCGCGCTCGCGGTGTGGGACGCGAGCGAGCACAATCCGTGGGCACAGCTGCCCGGATTGGAGCTCGCCGAGCGCGGGCTGGTGCAGCGGCCCGCGCCCGGAACCCCCGGGCCGTTCGCGCTGGCGTCGAGCACGCGCGTGTGCGAGCTGCTGGGGGAGGCGGGCTTCACCGATATCCGGCTGGACACGGTCGACGTGGTGCAGCGCCACGTCTCGTTCGACTCCTACTGGGAGATGACGCTCGACGTGTCGCCCAGCTTCCACGACATCGTCCTCTCGTGCCCCGAGGCCGAGATCGAGCAGATCCGCTCGGCCTTGGCCGTGCGCATGCAGCCCTTCGCCGACGCCGCCGGCCACCTGGCGATCCCCGGCCGCAGCATCGTCGCCGCGGCCGTCGCCTAGCGCACAGTGCTGCCCGCGGCGCACGGACGGTCCACTATCCTGCGCGCTCTGATGCTCTACGACGACGACGCAGATTTGTCGCTGCTCGACGACAAGACCGTCGCGATCATCGGCTACGGGTCACAGGGGCACGCCCACGCGCTCAACCTGCGCGACTCGGGCGTGCGGGTTCTCGTCGGTCTGCGCCCGGACTCGCGCTCGGCCGACTCGGCACGCGAGAGCGGCCTGCAGGTGCTACCCGTCGTCGAGGCGGCCAGCCGCGGCGACCTGGTGATGATGCTCGTACCCGACGAGCTGCACAGGCAGGTGTGGGAGGATGAGGTCGCTGACGGCATCTCCGAGGGCAACATGCTCCTGTTCGGGCATGGCTTCTCCATCCACTACGGCGAGGTCACGCCGCCGGGCGGGGTCGACGTGGCGATGGTCGCGCCGAAGGGGCCCGGTCACCTCGTGCGCCGCCAGTTCACCGAGGGCAGTGGCGTGCCCGGGCTGATCGCGGTCGCCCAGGACGCCACCGGCAAAGCGCGCGCGCTGGCGCTCGCGTACGCCAAGGGCATCGGCTGCACGCGGGGTGGGGTGATCGAGACTACGTTCAAGGACGAGACCGAGACGGACCTCTTCGGCGAGCAGGCCGTGCTCTGCGGCGGCGCCTCGGAGCTCGTCCAGGCCGGCTTCCAGACGCTCGTCGACGCCGGCTACGACCCCGAGATGGCCTACTTCGAGTGCCTGCACGAGCTCAAGCTGATCGCCGACCTGATGTACGAAAAGGGGCTCGCGGGGATGCGCTACTCGATCTCCAACACGGCCGAGTACGGCGACTACACCCGCGGCAAGCGGGTGATCACCGAGGAAACGCGGGCGAACATGCGCAAGATCCTCGCCGAGATTCAGTCGGGCGACTTCGCGCGCGAGTGGATCGCTGAGAACCGTGCCGGCCAGGAGAGCTTCAAACGCATGCGCGCCGAGCAGGCCGACACGCAGGTCGAGCAGGTCGGTGGCGAGCTGCGCTCGCACATGGACTGGATCAAGCCGGCGTTCTAGGTGCTCGCCTACCTGCTCTGGCACCGTCCGGGCGAGGGTGTCGACGCGCACTCCTACGAGCACGCCACCGCCGCCTTCCACCGCTCGCTCGCGCACTCGCCGCCAGCGGGCTTCCTGGCCTCGGCCGCCTACCGTGCGCCGCAGCTGCCGTGGCCCGACGACGCGGACGCTTCGTCGGGGGACTGGTATGAGGACTGGTACCTGGTCGAGGACTTCGCGGCGCTCGGGGTGCTCAACCAGGCGGCCGTGGGGCGGGGGCACCGCACGCCGCACGACGAGGTGGCGCGGCGAATGGGGCGCGCGGCGGGCGGCCTGTACGGGCTGCTCGAGGGCACAGTAGAGCTCGCGCGCAAGCGTGTGGCGGTATGGGTCGCCCGTCCGCCGCGCGCCAATGCGCCTACGTTCGCGGACCTGCTCGGCGACGGCATGGACCCGCGGCGCGCCGGGCTGCTGCGACGCTCGCTCGTGCTCAGTCCCGCACCCGAGTACTGCGTGCTCGCCGACGAGGCGCCAGCCGGGGTGGCACCCACGCGTCTCGCTCAGGGCTGGAGCGCGACGGCGCTGCAGCGCGTCGCGATCGACGAGTGCGCCTGAGCGCGATCGCCTCCATGGATCGCGTGGAACGTACGGTCGGATGGCCCGGCGCATGGTCGGTGCGGTCGTATTCGGGGGCGACCATGTCCGCTAAACTCGCGTTGCCTGCCGCGACTGGCGCTCTTCAGGTGGAGCACACCACCGGGAAGCGGTGGGGTTCGAACGCCGCGCGCCTGGGCAACCCGCAACATCGCCGCCTCAGTGACAGAGGCCTGACAGCGAGAGGAAGCCCATGACGCCGAGCACGCAGACGACACAGACGCCAGTGGTCATACCCGAGGAGCTGCGCCCCGGCGACGGCCGGTTCGGCTGCGGGCCCTCGAAGGTCCGCCCCGAGGCGCTGGAGCACCTGGCGCGCGAGGGTGGGCTGGTGATGGGCACATCCCACCGACAGCGCCCGGTCAAGGCGCTCGTCGGCGAGGTTCGCGCAGGCCTGGCGGAGCTGTTCGACGCCCCCGACGGCTATCAGGTCGCGCTCGGGAACGGCGGCGCGACGGCGTTCTGGGATGCTGCCGCCTTCGGCCTCGTGCGCGAGCGCGCGCTGCACCTGAGCTTCGGGGAGTTCTCGCAGAAGTTCGCCGCCGTCACGGCGGGCGCGCCGTTCCTGGCAGACCCCGTGACGATCAGCGCCGAGCCCGGCGACGCGCCCGACCCGGGCGACGTCGGTCAGGCGGCGGCGGACGCCGGGGCGGACGTGGTGGCGTGGGCTCACAACGAGACCTCGACCGGGGTGATGACGCCCGTGCTGCGCCCGGCCGGCGCCGAGCGCGCGCTCGTTCTCATCGATGCGACGTCGGGAGCCGGCGGCCTGCCGGTGGCGCTCGTCGACGTCGACGCCTACTACTTCGCTCCGCAGAAGGGCTTCGGCTCAGACGGCGGGCTGTGGCTGGCGCTGCTGAGCCCCGCCGCGCAGGAGCGGGTCGCCGAGCTCCACGCCTCGCCGCGCTGGATCCCGGAGTTCCTCTCGCTGCACACGGCCCTGGAGAACTCGGTCAAGGACCAGACGTACAACACGCCGGCGGTGGCGACGCTGTTTTTGCTCGCCGACCAGATCCGCTGGATGCTCGATAATGGCGGGCTGGAGTGGTGCCTGGCGCGCACGCGCGCGAGCTCCGAGCATCTCTACGGCTGGGCGCGCGACAGCTCTTACGCGACCCCGTTCGTGGCCGACCCGGCCAAGCGATCGCTCGTCGTCGGCACGATCGACTTCGACGACGCGATCGACGCCGCGGCCGTCGCAGCCACGCTGCGCGCCAGCGGGATCGTCGACGTCGAGCCGTATCGCAAGCTCGGGCGCAACCAGTTGCGCGTCGGCATGTTCCCCGCGGTCGAGACCGCCGACGTGCAGGCGCTCACCGCGTGCATCGACTGGGTGGTCGAGAGGATCGCGCGGTGACTGCCGCCACGCAGGCGGCGGCGCGCGCCGAGCGCCCGGCGGACGAGCGCCAGCGCGTGCTCGTCAAGGAGAAAATCGGCGACTCCGGCGTAGCGCTACTGCGCGAGCACTTCGACGTGGACCTGGGGATTGACTGGAGCGAGGAGGAGCTCGGCGAGCGCATCGGTGACTACGAGGGCATCGTGATCCGCTCGGCGACGAAGCTGACCGCTGAGCTGATCGAGCGCGCCGGACGCCTGCGCGCGATCGGGCGTGCCGGCGTGGGCGTGGACAACGTCGACGTCGAGGCCGCCACACGGCGGGGGATCGTCGTCGCCAACGCGCCCGAGTCCAACGTCGTCACGGCTGCCGAGCACACGATGGCGCTGCTGCTCGCGCTCGCGCGCAACATCCCCCAGGCCCACGGCTCGCTGCTGGAGGGCAAATGGGACCGCTCCAAGTACTCCGGCGTCGAGCTGTACGAGAAGACCCTCGGCATCCTCGGCTTCGGGCGCATCGGCCAGCTGGTCGCCCAGCGCGCGCGCGGCTTCGGCATGCGCGTGCTCGCGTTCGACCCCTTCGTCAGCGCAGAGCGCTATCGCGAGCTGGGTGTCGAGAAGGCCGGCGGACCCGACGAGGTGTACGCGCAGGCCGACTTCATCACCATCCATCTGCCCAAGACGCCCGAGACCGAAGGCTTCCTCGGCAGTGAGGCATTCGCAAAGATGCGCGACGGGGTGCGCGTGCTCAACGTGGCGCGCGGCGGCCTGATCGACGACGGCGCGCTCAAGCAGGCGCTGGACGAGGGCAAGGTCGCGGGCGCCGCGATCGACGTGTTCAGCTCCGAGCCGACGACCGAGCACCCGCTGTTCGGCTATCCGAACGTCGTCGTCACTCCCCATCTGGGGGCCTCGACCGCCGAGGCCACCGATCGCGCGGGCTATCAGAGCGCCGAGCAGGTGGTCGCGGCGCTCACGGGCGGCGTCGTATCCACGGCCGTGAACATCCCCGCGATCGGCGCCGAGGACATGGAGGTGCTCGGCCCGTTTCTGCCGCTGGCCACGCAGCTCGGGCGCCTGGCGATGGCGCTCGCCGAGGGCAGCTCGGTGGAGCGGATCGAGGCCGCTTTCCTGGGCCGCATCGCGGAGTTCGACACGCGCCTGCTGGCGCTGGCCGTGATCCAGGGCGCTCTGCAGGGGCGCACCGAGGAGCCCGTGAACCTCGTCAACGCCCCGAGCATGGCGCAGCAGCGGGGCATCATCGTCGAGGAGAGAGCGGTCTCGGAGGCCGAGGACTTCAACGAGCTGATCCGCGTGACCGTGGTCGCCGGCAAGCAGCGTGTCGCCGTCGCCGGCACCGGGATCGGCCCCAGCCAGGTGCCCCATCTGGTCGAGGTTCAGGGCCGGCGCCTGACGATCGAGCTCGCCCCTCACGTAACGATCTTCCGCTATGACGACCTACCGGGGATGATCGGGCGGGTGGGCACGATCTTCGGCGCGCACGGGATCAACATCTCCTCGGCCGCGGTGGGACACGCCTCCGACGCCTCCAGCGGCGGCTCGCGAGGAGATGGCGAGGACAAGCGCCTGGCGGCAATGGTCGTCACGACCGACGTGCCGGTGCCGGGGGGCGTGCTGTCGGAGATCGTCGCCTCCGATGGCTTCGACAACGGCTGGTCGATCGACCTCGGCTGAGCGGCTGCCGCGGCCCTCGATCATCTCGCCACGGCGCGGTGCTACCCTGACCGCAGATGTCGTTCCAGACCTCGCTCTTCTCGCGTCTGCTCCTCCCCCCTCGGGGGGAATAGTGCGTGGCGGCCGCGCAGCCGCATACCCGGCAGATAGGAAGACACCGCGAGACAGAGAAGGAGCACGAACGGCATGAGCACGAGCGAGCAGACAACCGGCGCAGGTGACGCCTCGGGCGGGCGCACCGAGGCTGGGCGCGTACTGATCTTCGACACCACCCTGCGCGACGGCGAGCAGTCGCCCGGCATCTCGCTGAACAGGCAGGAAAAGCTCGAGATCGCCCATCAGCTCGCGCGCCTGGGCGCCGACGTTATCGAGGCCGGCTTCCCGATCACCTCGCCGGGGGACTTCGAGTCGGTGCAGGCGATATCGCGAGAGGTCGAGGGGCCCGTGATCTGCGGGCTGGCGCGGACGAGCAAGCAGGACATCGAGGCCGCCTGGAACGCCGTGCGCGACGCCGAACGCCCGCGCATCCACACGTTCATCGCCACGAGTGACATCCACATAGAGCGCAAGCTGCAGACGACGCGCGAGGACGTCAAGGGGCAGGCGCGTGCGGCGGTCGCGCAGGCGCGAGAGTACACCAACGATGTCGAGTTTTCACCCGAGGACGGCTCGCGCTCGGACATCGAGTACATGGCCGAGGTGATCCAGATCGCGCTCGACGAGGGGGCGACCACGATCAACGTGCCCGACACGGTCGGCTACACGATGCCGCGCGAGTACGCGGCGATGTTCGAGGAGCTCTATCGCCTCGTGCCCGACCTGCGCAAGGCGGTCGTGTCGGTGCACTGCCACGACGACCTCGGGCTGGCCGTGGCCAACTCGCTGGCCGGCGTGGAAGCGGGCTGTCGCCAGGTCGAGTGCGCGGTCAACGGGATCGGCGAGCGGGCGGGCAACGCGTCGCTCGAGGAGATCGTGATGCTGCTGCACACGCGCGAGCCGGCGCTCGGGCTGTGGACGGGGCTGGACACAACCGAGATCGCGCGCACGAGTCGCCTGGTGTCGCGTCTGACGGGCTATCCGGTGCAGCCCAACAAGGCGATCGTCGGGCGCAACGCGTTCGCGCACGAGGCCGGCATCCACCAGGACGGCGTGCTGAAGGAGCGCGCGACGTACGAGATCATGGACGCGACCACGGTCGGCCTGACGAGCAACTCGATCGTGCTCGGCAAGCACTCCGGGCGCCACGCGCTCAGCAAGGCGCTTCAGGAGATGGGC
>DASPVR010000139.1:0-5220 GCA_035622255.1 Solirubrobacteraceae bacterium
ACGCTATCGACTTGCATGGCATCGGTCATGTCGCCACTACTTGGCCGCCACTGGCTCGACGGCCCCCGCCAGGTGGGCTGATCCTTTGCCCGGCTCCTCGCTGGCAGCCCGCGGCAAGACGAGCAGTGAGCACTGGGCGTGACGCTGGAGCGACTGCGCTGTGGTCCCCAGGACAAGGCGCGCCATGACGACAGATGGGGTGCTCGCCCGCAGCGTGACCGCAGCGGTCGCCAAGCACACCGCGATCACCGCGCTGACCATCGGTCCCGCGATCGCCTCGGGCTAGCGCTGGTCTGCGTCGCGTGCGTCCGGCTGACCTTCGCGTAGGCGTTCAACCTGCTTCCGCAGCCGACGGTTCTCGACGCGCAGAGCGGCGCCCTGGCGACGCGCCGCGGCGAGTTCTTGCGCGAACACGGGAACGATCGCCCGAAGGTTCTGCAAGCGCTGCAGCAGCTCTTCACGAGCGGGCAATGGTGCGGGCGGGGGGTCGGGCGCTCGGCCGCCAAGCGGTCGGGCGCTCGATCGGCGATCGTAGGATCGGCGCTCCAACGATGCCCTCGACATGCCGTAATCGGCTCCGAGCGCCGCGCCTGATGGTGTCGACATTCTCAAGCCCCTCTGACGTGTGACGATGCGGTCGCTCAATATTCATCGGCGCTAACAGGACAATCATCAGGGGACGTCACCTATGCTGATCGGGGACTTTCCGCAGCTCGCATATCGCAGTCCGCGACCTGGGCAGGCGTCGATTGGGTCCTGTGGCCTTTTACGGATGCCAGGACCCCTCCCCTGGGCCATTGTCTGGCCCTCCCCATCGCGCTCTGGAGTGGGTATCGGGTATGACCGCAGCGCAGATCGCAACCGCGCAGTCGCATGAAGCAGTCGATGCCGACCTGCTTCGATGGCTCGCGGACCCGTCGACACATGGCTCGAGCGGCTCGGTGCAGACCCACGAGACACACGCCTCGTGGGTCTTCGTGGCAGGCGAGCGGGCTCTCAAGATCAAGAAGCGGGTTGACCTGGGTTTTCTCGACTACAGCACGCTGTCGCGGCGGCACGCGGCCTGTCGCGAGGAGGTGCGCGTCAATCGCGAGCTTGCGCCCGGCATCTACCTGGGGGTGCGCGCCATCGTGTCAGAGCCCGACAGCTTTCGCTTTGCCGCCGATGGTGCGCCCGCAGCCATCGAGTACGCGGTCGCGATGCGCAGCTTTCGCGAGTCAGACACGCTGGCGGCGGCCATCGCTGCGGGACACCTGGAATCCGAGCACATTCGCGCCATCGCCACGCGCATCGCTCGCTTTCACCGCGAGGCGATCGTGGTCGCGGGAGGGAGCGTCGACGAGCTGCTCGCGATGTGGCAGGACAATCTCGCGGAGCTCGCCGAGATCGAGCATCCCACCGACTGGCAGCCTGGGCTCGTTGGCTCGTTCGCGTCCGCGTTCGTCCGGGCGCACGAGCACGAGCTCTCCCAGCGCAGGCTGGCCGGCCTCGTGCGCGATGGCCACGGGGACCTGCGCTGCGAGCATGTACTGCTCGGGCCGACCGTCCGCGTAGTCGATCGAATCGAGTTCGACGCCGCCCTGCGCCACACCGACATAGCCTGCGACCTCGCGTTCCTGACAATGGACCTCGAGTTCATGGGCGCGGGTGATGAGGCCGCGCAGCTCTTAAGCGCCTACCGTGCTGAGGGTCTTGACCCAGGGAGCGAGTCCCTGCGCTCCTTCTACGCCGCGCACCACGCATTCGTGCGGGCCAAGGTCGCGCTCCTGTCCGGTCGCCAGCACATGGGCGATGCGCTCGACGCCGCGCTGTCTCGTGCGCGGGAGCTTTGGGCGCTGGGTGAGCGGCTGTGTTGGCGTGCACGCTGCCCGGTCGCGGTCGTCGTGTGCGGCCCGGCGGCGAGCGGTAAGTCGACCTTGACCGTTGAGCTGTCGCGCCGCTCGGGCATGCCGGTGGTTTCCTCGGATGTCGTGCGCAAGGCTGCCGCCGGGCTTGCGAGCACGCAGCGGGGGGACGCTGAGATCTACACGCCGGCGGGGTCGCGCCGGGCCTATGAGCTGCTGGGCCGTGCGGCGCAGCGCGCTCTGGCGCGAGGGTCCGGAGTGATCGTGGACGCCACCTGTCGCTCACAGAACGAGCGCTCGCTGCTGCTGGCACACCTGAACGACCCATCGACAGCCATGCTCGTCGTGGAGTGTCGGGTCTCACTGGAGGTCGCGCTCGAGCGCGCTACGCGACGTCTGGCCGATAGCGATCGCATCTCGGATGCAACGCCGCAGATCGTCGCACAGCAGCACCGTTCCTTCGAGCCGTTGCTAGAGCTCCCGGCACGCCGCGTGCTGTCGCTGAACGGCGAGCTGGGCCTCGACGAGCAGGTCGTCCGCGTTGCTCGCGCGGTCGATGGGCAGCTTGTATCCAACGGCGGCTACGCCTGAGCGAACCCACGTCCATCGAGAGCTAGCGCGCTTGCGCGGATTGCGGGCTTGCACGGAGCGACCCTCGCGCTGACTACCGACGTGCGCAAGCCGGCGCACGGTGAAGCTTGTCTGAGCAACCGCGACTTAAGAGGAGGACGACGTGAGCCAGGACCCGAGCATCATCCACCGCAGCGTGGAGAAGACCGACATCTGGTTGAAGGAGATCGCTGAGGAGCTGGGCCAGGAGGACAGGGCCAACGCCTATCGCGCGCTGCGAGCCGTGCTGCACAGCCTGCGCGACCGGCTAAGCGTGGATGTCGCGGCCAAGCTTGCTGCCCAGTTGCCCACGCTGATTCGCGGTATCTACTACGAGGACTGGGACCCCAGCCGCACCCCATTGCCCATTCGCGACGTCCAGACGTTCCTAGAGCACGTCGCCGAGGTTGGACAGATGGCAGGGGAGACCGAGGCCTCGCTTGCCGTGAGTGCCGTCACCCAGGTCCTCTGGAGCCATGTCTCCGCCGGGGAGCACGAGGGGGTCCTCGCGGTCCTGCCCGACAACCTGCGTGTGCTCGTAAGCAGCTGAGCGTCGGTAGAAGCCACCCATCCAAGTGCGCACCGCCAGGCGAACCTTGCTGCTGTCAGCCGACGGCCGCCGACTCTGGCCGTGCGAACCTGACGGCATGGATCGCGCAACGCAGATCCACAGCGACGAGGTCGAAGTCCACTCGCGACCTTGCGAGACGACGCTCGACGCCAGTGTGCCAGGACTGGCGCGCCGGCGCTACCCGAGGGCTCAGCCGGCGCGCTGCGGCTGGTAGGCCGGTTGCTCTGCTGGGCTTGCTGAGATCTGGATCGTGGCCTGGCTCGCTCGCAGCGGAGACGCGCGTCGTAGTGTCTGACCTAAACGATCAGGCGGAGACGGACGACATCGCCGTCTTGCCATCCTCGGCCTCGACGTGCGCGTATCGGGTGCCTCGTGGCAGGACCAGCAGGGGCCCGCGGCAGTGATGCTGGAGGTAGTTGGACGTGCTGCTTAGGACCAGGCGACGCATCGGGCCATATCCACGCGAGCCCACTATCAACAGGTCCACGTTTGAGCTCAGGCCTGCGAGCTCCTCCCCGGCCAAGCCGTGGTGCGCACTGACCTCGTCGACCCCGAGTTCCTGCATTTCGTCCCTTGCCTCCTTGGTCATTTCTTCGATCGTCGGCCCGACGGGCGGAACGACTCCCATGAACAGGTAGGTCGGCAACGAAACCACACGCATCGCGTGTACCCTGGCCGCGCTGGCCTGGGCCAGAAGCTTTGCGACCTCAACGGCCGCTTGGCTCTCCTCAGAGCCGTCGTAGCCGACGCCGATGCTCGCGAACGGCTTGGCGGTCTGCGCATAGCCGTGTGGGGCGATCGCGACAGCACACGAGGCGCCGTCGACGGCCGCCCGTGTGTCGTCGCCGAGGGCCACGCGGCCAAGCACCCCGCGGTGGCTGCAGGATCCGAGGACGAGCAGGTCGGCTTCCTGGTCCTCGGCTTGTTCGTGCAGGCCCCTCCCCGGGGCCGGTGCCTCGACTGAGATCAGGCGGGCGTCGACCCCGCTCTCGGTGCGAGCCTGCTGCAAGAGGGTGCCGGCAGCCTCGCGCTCGGCCCTGACGAACCCCGCCGCGCCGGCGTAGGCTAGCCGGTAGGAGCCACCGTAGACGTTCGCGAAGGTCAACCTCCCCTCTGGCTCGGCGAGCTGACGGGCCAGCGCAATGGCGTCGCGTCCGCTCGGGCGACCGTCGACCCCGACGAGCACGTTGTTGAACATCGATCTTTCGCTCCCTCGGTTACTTCGCGGCGATCTAGGTCAGGCTACGCGCGCAGCTCCAGGTGGGCATCCGCGTCAGGCCCCGGCGTTCTCGCGGGTAACTACCGAGGGGGGCCGCGGGAATTGCGAACGATACTGGCCACTAGGGTCGCCACGCGTGAGCGTGGGCCAGGCGCGATCATCTCGCTGTCGCACAACCGCTCGTGCCACGCATCCCTGCACCGACGTCACCGGGCCCGCTCTCGCAGCGGGAGGTTTCGCTCCTGCACGGATACTGGCGCGCGGCCAACTATCTATCGGTGGGGCAGATCTACCTGCGCGACAATCCTCTGCTGCGCGAACCGCTCGCCGTCGCGCACGTCAAGAAGCGCCTGCTGGGTCACTGGGGCACGACCCCCGGCCTGAACTTCATCTACGCGCACTTGAACCGCGTGATCCGCGAGCGCGATCTCAATGCGATCTTCGTGACCGGCCCAGGGCACGGCGCCCCAGGCGTCGTCGCCAACGTGTATCTGGAGGGCACCTATAGCGAGATCTACCCGCACGTGGGTCGCGACGCGGAGGGTTTGCGGCGGCTTTTTCGTCAGTTTTCCTTCCCGGGAGGCATCCCGAGTCACGTGTCGCCCGAGACGCCGGGCTCCATCCACGAGGGCGGGGAGCTTGGATATTCGCTCGCGCATGCCTACGGCGCGGTGCTGGACAACCCCGACCTGCTCGCGTGCTGCGTGGTCGGCGACGGCGAGGCCGAGACCGGGCCCCTTGCCACCAGCTGGCACTCCAACAAGTTCCTCAACCCTGCCAGCGACGGGGCGGTCCTGCCAATCCTGCATCTCAACGGCTACAAGATCGCCAGCCCGACCGTGCTCGCGCGCATCTCCGAGGGTGAGCTGCGGGCGCTGCTGACCGGTTATGGCTACGCGCCGCGTTTTGTAGAGGGCGACGAGCCGGCCGTGATGCACCAGCTGATGGCCGCTGCCCTCGACTCGGTGACTGCCGAG
>DASPVR010000140.1:0-10837 GCA_035622255.1 Solirubrobacteraceae bacterium
CGCGCGCCTGCTCTCGGCGCACACCACCTGCCGGCTGCAACGTCGCTCGCTGTTCGCCTACCTCAGCGAGCTCCTCGCCGCTCACGCTCGCGGCGATCCTGCGCCGCTGCTCGCCTGAGCGGGAAGGCACTGAACGCTTACGAAAACCCCGCGATTAGCAGGGCTTTCGGTGCATGGGCGATACTGGGCTCGAACCAGTGACCTCCGCCTTGTCGAGGCGGCGCTCTCCCAGCTGAGCTAATCGCCCTGGGGGATCTCAAGCCTACCAGTGGCCGGCGGGCACCAGACCGAGCTCGCCCAGGACGCTCTGCGGTCTCAGGGGCCCACCGTCACGCGGGTTTCGCCTTCGCCTCCTGGTGAGGCGAAGCCGCGCGGCGCGGCTTCTCCTTCGATGCCGCCGCTCCCTTCGATGCCGCCGCCCGAGCCAGCTTCGCCGCCGCGTTCAACGTGGGGGCCTGATTCTTCGCCGCCGCCGTAGGGAACGCCGTACGGAGACTCGCCGCCTCTGCGCGCGAGGCCGTCTTCTTCGGCTTCTCCGCTTTGGCGTTCGCCGGGGCTTTCGCCCGAGCGCGACGATGAGCCGCCCTGCCCGGACTCCATCGCCTTGATGGCCTGGGCGACCGTGTTCGAGGCGATCGCAAAGCCAACCCCCGTGCTGCCAGGCTGGGAGCCCTCGACGCTCGCCTCATCGCTTGCGATCTGGGAGTTGACGCCGATCACCTCACCCTGTTCGTTGATCAGTGGACCGCCCGAGTTGCCCGGGTTCAACGCTGCGTCGGTCTGGATGACACCCGTGATCTTCGCGCCATCTGGCGCCGATATTTCGCGCCCGAGCGCGGAGACAATTCCCTTCGTGAGCGTCTCGCCTAGGTTGTAGGGATTGCCGATCGCGTACACCGAGTCGCCCACCTGAACCGAGCCCGAGCTCGCGAGCGTGAGCGACCGCAGGCCGAGGCCCGACGGGTTGACGCGGATCAGCGCGAGGTCGCTGTTGGGATCTTCAGCCACGAGGGTCGCCGCGTGCGTGGCTTCCGAGGAGCCGCTCGTCGCGATCGCCATCCTCGTCTCGCCAGCGACCACGTGGTCGTTCGTCAGGATCAAGCCTTCGTCGTTGAGCACGATCCCCGTACCCGCGTCTTCACCCTCGGCCGTGGCCACCCGGATCGAAACGACGCCGGCCGAGTCGCGGTCATAGATTTCTGTAGGCGTCAGCGAGGTCGAGGCCACCTGCCGCCGCGTGCCGGCAGCTGTGCTCGCAAGCACCGACACGCTCGCGTGCGCGGTCGGCTTCGACGAGCGGCCACCACCAGAAACGAGACTCGCGCCTACGCTCGCGATCGCTGCGCCTGCGACGAGGCCCAGCAGCATTACGCCGACCGTTCGTCTCACGAATCACCTCGCGTGTTCATTGGCATACAGCGAGGGTGACGAGGGCTGCTGTGGGCGGCCTAACGGGATCCCAAACGCCGCCTAAGGGTCTCGGAAAAGCTTTCGCAATCCGCCTCGGCAGGAGCCCCCTGAGTCAGTGCTCGTGCTCCCGAGTCCGAGGCGAGAGTCTCCTAGACTCACTCCGGCTCGGTACTCTCCGAGCGGCTGGGCGACGTGGCGGAGTGGCTACGCAGCGGCCTGCAAAGCCGTCTACACCGGTTCGATTCCGGTCGTCGCCTCTCTTTGTTGCTCGGGCGTGAAGGAGCGCGGCCTGCCCTCGCTCTCGGTCTTGTGGACCATCCACGTCGCCCGGGCATCCTCTGTTAAGCGGATCATGGGCGTGTGGGGATTGCACGCCTAGCGGCGATGTCGTGGACGTGCAGAACGGCGTCGGCGTGAGGGACGGGCGCGCCCCCGGTGCTCGAGCGCGCTGTGGCCCCGACCGGTTTGCGCGGTGGATTCGCCAGTGACCCCGGACAGAGCGCTATCAAGGACGGTCCCTGGGAGTGTGGTCATTTTTTGGGAGATGACGATCTCACGGGTAGACGCTGCCGTGGCGGTCACCTGCGACGCTGTCGTGACGGGCACCTGCGACGCTGCTGTTGGGGACATATCGCGCGGCGGGTCGCTGACCACAGCACTCGCTTCCGACCCCGCTGAGGCCGAGCCGCCTTCATTGTATGCCCTCACCACAACGCGCACTGTGTTGCCCACGTCCCCGGGACCAAGCTGGTAGCTCGATTCGCTCGCGCCCTCGATGTTCGCGCATTCTTCACCTTCTTCGTTGCAGCGCTGCCACTGGTAGGTGTAGAAGATCGGCTCGGTACTCGTCCAGGAGCCGGGGCTGGCTGTGAGCGTTTGGCCGCTTTCGGTGATGCCGGATATCTGCGGGGCGGCGGTGTTGACCGCCGCCGTCCCCACGGCCACCCATTCCTGCACCCGGTGATTGACCGTGTCAGCGACGTAGACATCGCCAGAGGAGTTGACGGCAAGCCCACTCGGGTAGGAGAGCTGGCCGTCACCTGAGCCGAGCGAGCCGAAGGAGGCGATGAAGGCGCCTTCCGGGCTGAACTCCTGGATGCGGTCGCTGCCCCAGTCGGCTACGTAGAGGTTGCCGGTGCTCGGGTCTGAGGCGATGCCCCATGGCTGGGAGAGCTGGCCGTTGCCGGAACCATGGGAGCCGAACTGTCGTAGGTATTCGCCTGAGGTCGAGAACTCCTGCACCGTCTTTCCAAATGGCTCGTTAGTTCGAACACCGGCAGTGCTCCACTTGGACACATAAAGGTGCCCGCCTGAGAACGCCAGACCAGCGCCAATGCCCCCCCCTACACTGAACTGGCTGAGGTATTCGCCGCCGGGTGAGAACTCCTGTACGCGGTAGTTGAGCGTGTCGAGGACCCAGACGTTGCCGCTTGAGTCAATTGCGATGGCGCCCGGGTCCTGGAACTGGCCGTTACCCGATCCAGAGGAGCCAAACCCCCCTATATGCGCCCCAGATGGTGAGTACTCCTGCACGCGGTCTAGGCTAGTGACGTACACATCGCCGGATGCGTTGGTCGCGATGCCTCCAATCGCTCGGGCGTCTGGAGTCACTTCGAACTGCCCTGGAGTCACTTCGAACTGTTCTTCCCCTGCGCCTTCTATGCTGAACTGGCTCACGTATTCGCGGTTGGAGTTGAACTCCAGCACCCGGTCGTTGCGCGAGTCGGCCACCCAGATGTTCCCGCTCGGGTCAAGCGCGACCCCGGTCAGTCCATTGAACGCGCCTATGTTCTCCGGAGGGCTGAAGCTTGTGGCGTAGGTCAGCCCTGCCACCGTGATCGATAGGTTGGCCGTGGCGGTCTGCGCTTGAGGGGTGCTCGAGTCCATCACCTGCACGGTGAAGCTCGAAGTGCCCGCGGCGCTGGGCGTGCCGGTGATGGCACCGCTTTCCGCGTCCAGTGACAGCCCTTTCGGCAGCGAGCCGTCGGTGATCGACCACGTGTAAGGGGGGGCACCCCCGCTGGCCTCTAATGTCTGGGTGTAGCCGGCGCCGACTTCCCCGGCGGGCAGGGCGGTGGACGTGATGGTCACGAACGATTCGGCCGAAGCCGAAGTTGCGCTCGCCATTATCAACACGGCCGCCATCGCCGCGAAGATCAGCGCCGACCCTCCACGGTGCCAGCCTGCGCCGCGAGATCCCGATTGGCGATCCACATTCTCTCCCCGATTAGACACGGTATCTCCCACGTATAGATCCGACTTCAGGAGCCCGTTCCCTGGCGCGAACAGCGGCGGCCCTCCTAGCGCTGCCCTTCACATCGCTGAGAAGTATAGCTCCCCCCCATCCTAACTTCCATCTCCTGTGCAGGAGTGTACTCGTTCGAACGCATGCTACGTGCGGGGCACGTTTAGAATGTTCGCAAATTGCGGGAAATGGAGAGCCGCGAGAATGTCGAGCGATCATCCTGCCGAGCACGCCGCTCTGTTCGCCGGCTTCGACTACGAGTCCGTTCATGAACGTCATCTCGTTGAACGAGCCGATCGTCGGGCCCTCCATGCTCGTGCCGTTGCCAGCGAAAACCGCTCAGCCGTTATGAACCTGCGACTGCCTGCGACTGCCCAGTCCAGATGGCTTGAGACGGTGTCCCGGACCAGTCAAGGCGTCGCGGTCGTCGGAGCGACGCCCCGCTCGGTGGACCCGAGGGCCCCCCAAAGGCTCCCCATCCGAGCGACTTCTGCCGTCACCTGAGGGCACCTGAGGTCCCGGTGATCCGCACAGGGAAGCGGACAGCAGGCCCGACGCGCAGCCGGCAAAGCCGTCTACACCCGTTCGATTCCGGTCTCGCTTCTCGCGCGGTCTCCCCTACGACTACGAGACCGGCGCTGGCCGGACCACCCGCGCCAGCGCGCTCGCTACTGCACGCTAACGCCGCGCGCTCCTCAGACTTTGATCGGGTAGGCGCAGACCGGGACCACGACGTCAGACGCGAGCTTGTCGTGCCAGCACTGCTTCTCCTTGTCCCACAGCATCCATAAGAACCCGAGGAAGAAGACAACGTACGACAGGTAGCCGGCGATCCAGCGGATGAAGGCGCGCCCGTAGCCGATCGTGCCGCTGCCGTCGAAGCTGATCACCACGACGATCGCCGTGAGCCCCATGAGCACCCGCACGTTGTGGAGGTCAACCTTGATCCCGGCATCCAGGACCTCGCCGACCCGCAGAGGCCGAAGAGCCTGCCCGCTCATGTGCGGACCGTAACAGCGGCCAAGGACGCGCCGTCGAAGGCCGCAAGCGCGCCCGACGGCCATGGAGATAGCGCCACCCGCAGGCCGGACCGCGGGGTGCGCCTACGGCCGCGCCCGGCCGGCGAGCGGATGCTCCGGCGCCGGCTCGAAGCCGGCCCCCTCGGCGAACAGCCCCTTGCCCGGCACGTGGTTGACCTCGAGCCTGATCCCTTCGGGATCGAGGAACGAGAGCGAGTAGTAGCCGGGCGCCCACGGGCCCTCCTCAGGCGCCCTGACCATCGCGGCCCCGAGCTCGCGAAGGAACTCATAGAGCCCGTCGACGTCGGCGCGACTGCGGGCGCGCAGGCAGATGTGGTCGAGGCCGGGGCGCGTGGACACGTAGCGCTCGCGGGCGTGCTCGCCCTCGGCGCGGCGGATCGCGAGCGCCGTTTTACCACCCACGTAGTAGACGAAGCCGTCGGCTCGATAGACCGCCCGCAGCCCGAGCTCGGGCATCAGGCGGTCGTAGAAGGCAGCGCACTGCTCGTAGCGGTTGACCGCGAGGACGATGTGGGCGACGCCGCTGATCTCCATGGCGGGAGGCCAGGTCAGGTCTTGTGCGTGGTCGTGAAGCCGCTGGACTGGCCCTCGAAGCGCCAGCGACCTTCTTCATAGAGGGCTTCTCGCACGCCTTTGTACAGGGCTTCGTATCCGTGGATCTGAAAGTGGGCAAGCCGCCCCAGCAGCGCTGCGCGCAACAGGTGCCCGAACGTCCGCGCGCCGGCGTGGCCGGCCGCGCGGGCGAGCGACAGCGCGCCGGCGCAGCCCTCGGGGAACGCCGCGAACTTGGCGCGCGTGGCCTGCGTGAAGCCTTCGCAGGCGCGTTCGAAGCGCGAGGATTCGATGTCCGCGGCGATCTGCTCGCCAGAGGCCTTGATTTCGGCGATCGGGTCGCTCAGGCGCGGCGGCGTCGCCGCGCTCGAGGCGGCGGCGGTCGCGTGCTTCGAGCTGCCCGAGCCGCAGCCAGAGGCGATCAGGACGAGGGCGATCGAGGCGCACGTGAGCGCTGCGGCCGCGGGGCGCACGGGAGGGCAGGCTACAACGTCGTTTCACGCGCTCGCCGCGCGCGCCAGCGCCTCGCGCAGGCTTCGCTCGGTCTGCGGGCCGTGCAGCGTGGCGCGGATGCGCCCGGCGGAGTCGACCACGTAGGTGGTCGGCAGCGAGCTGAGGTCGTAGCGGTAGCCGACCGTGCCAGCCGCATCGCGGACGGTCGCGAACGTCCAGCCGTAGCGACGCACGAACGCGCGCGCCCCCGCGAGCGCGTCGTTCCAGTCGACGCCGATGAGCCTACCGCGCCCGGCAGAGCTCTCGGAGAAGCGCTCCAGCGCAGGGGCCTCGCGCGCGCACGGCTCACACCAGCTGGCGAAGAAGACGACGGCCACGGGCTGACCGTGGACACCCGCGAGCAGGCTGGCGAGCGTCTCCGGCGGGCCGGTGAGCGCTTCGCGCGGGAGCGCCGGGGCGAGGCGCCCGCTCGAGGACGCGGGGGCGAGGCCGAACACGACGAGCGCCGCGATCGTTCCCCCGATGACCGCGATCGAGGCGATCACTCGCACGCGACTCCCTCCGCTGCGCATCGCAGCGAAGCTATCAGCCGCGATGCGCCCTGCGCGCCCGTTCCTGTACTCGTGGCGAGCCTGCGCGCACGCCGATACGGCCTCGCCCATCCGGGCGCGGACGCGTGCGCGCGCCGCTGGCGCTTTCGGTTGGAGGCGCAGAAGAGGGCCGTTTTCCCCGTGTTTTTGGGGTTCGTCGGCAAAAACCGTTGCAAACCTCCCCATGTAATGCATCTTGCACCCGGATTTGATAGCTTGCCCGCCGTTCGTGCCGAATCCGCGTCTCCACGGGGTCGCGGATCGGGGGACCCAATGCAGTCGATGAGGCTGCGGGGGCGAATCGCCACACTTGTGGCGTAGCGTGGACACACGCGAGCCCGACAGCTAACCCCGTAGGCGCCCAAGTGAAGGACGGATGGAGAAAGGACGCCTTGCCATGTCGGGATCCCCGCGTGACCTTGCCCTCGTCGACCCCTGGGAAGTTTCGCTTCAGCGCTCGCTCGCGCGCCGCGCCCGGGCGGGCGGCCGCATGCGCGCCGGCGCGGCGCGCACGACCACGCTCTCAACGCTGCTGAGCGCAGCCAGCCACGAGCGCGACCTGAGCTCGGCCCAGCTGTGGGAGCTGTCGCTCGGGCGCTCGCGCGCGCGCCGGCGCGCCGCCGAGCTTCGGTTCGTGCCAGGCAGCTCGCGCGCCAAGCGCATGTCGCTGGGCGCGCTTGCCGCCCTGAGCGTCGCGCCGATCGCGAGCCTCGCCGAGGCGGGCTCGGGCGGCGGCGGCGCCCTCGCCAGCGCTGCCACGGTGGACCAGCCGGCGACGACCGCAGCACGTTCGGTCGTGCTCGAATCGGGCAACGAAGGCCGCTCCGTGCGCCAGCTCCAGCGCGCGCTCGGGGGCGTCACGGTAGACGGCGTGTTCGGACCTGAAACCGAACAGGCGGTGCGCAGCTTCCAGGCAGCCAAGGGCCTGTCGGTCGACGGCGTGGTCGGCCCCCAGACGGTCGCCGCGCTGCGTCAGCTCGTCGCCACCAAGACCTCGTTCTCGAGCTTTCACCCCGCCATCCCCGGCGACACGGCGGGCGTGGCCTCCTCCGCAGCCCAGCCGTCGGTATCGGGCACGCGCGTCGACGCCGCGCTCGTGACCAGCGAAGGCTCGGGCGCCACCGGCGAGGACGGCGCAACCGGCTCGACCAGCCAACCCGCCGCGACCGGCGGAGCGGCAGCGAGCGCCGCCTCGGACAGCGAACCGGGCCTGCTGGAAGAACCCTCGAGCACCGGCGGTAGCTCTGCCGGCGCGACGGGCGAACCGAGCGCGGTCGCCCAGGAAGAAGCCAAGGCCGCGGCCGAAGAAGCCGCCGAGCGCCAGACCCAGCAGCGCGAACGCGACGCGGTGCAGCGCCTGCAGGCGGCGCTCCACGTCACGCCCGACGGCGAATTCGGCCCCGAAACCGAGGCCGCGATCATTCGCCTGCAGGCCCGCCACGGGCTCGCGGTCGACGGCATCGCCGGCCCCGCCACGTGGAAGGTGATCGGCGTGCACGACGAGGCGACGCTCACCCCCCCACCCTCGGCGATCCCCCAGCCCGAAGCGACCGGCGAAGAACAGGCGCAGGCCGGCGTCGGCGGTGCGGCGTCGGCGGCGGACGAAGGCGGGAGCAGCACGATCAAACGGCTCCAGATCGCCCTGCACCTCTCCCCCGACGGCGAATTCGGCCCCGAAACCGAGGCCGCGGTCCAGCGCCTGCAGACACGCCACGGGCTCACGCCGGACGGCATCGTGGGCCCGGCGACGTGGAGCGTGATCGGAGTGTCCGACGCCGGCGAGCTGAGCCCGCCGCCGTCGGCGATCGTGCACGAAGCGCCTGCCGAGCCCGCCACGCCAGCCGAGCCGGTCGGCGTGGTCTCGGAGCCGGTCGCCGAGGGCGGCGGCTCGAGCGGCGACGTCGGCGATGACGAAGTACGCGAGGCTCCCCCCAGCGCGGGCGACGTCGGCTCGGGCGACGTCGGCTCGGGCGGTGGCGAGGTGAGCGACGAGGAAACGTCAGGGGGCGGAGACGTGGTCTCGCGCGTGATCGCAGCGGGCAACGAAATAGCCACCCGCCCGTACGTGTATGGCGGCGGCCACGGGTCGTTCCAGTCCGAGGGCTATGACTGCTCGGGCTCGGTCTCCTACGCGCTGCACGGCGGCGGCCTGATCAGCTCGCCCGAGGACTCCACAGAGCTCGAGTCCTACGGCGACGCCGGCCCGGGTAAGCACATCACGATCTACGCGAACTCAGAACACGCCTTCATGGTCGTCGACGGCAAACGCTTCGATACCGTCGCGCAGGCCGAGACGGGCACGAGGTGGTCGAACTCGATGACCTCGACGGCCGGCTTCGTCGTGCGCCACCCGCCCGGCCAGTAGCGCCCGACTAGCTCAGACGATCGCGCCACGGGACGCGGCCGGCGGATGATGCGCCGGCCGTGCCTGTGCGGGCGCCGCGAGCGCACCGCTCGCGGGCTCTCGGCTGCGGTGCGTTGCGTCGATCGCCGTACGCGAGGAGCTGGCCGTATCCGAGAGCCGGTCGTTGATTTGATCGATCAGACGCTCCCAGGGCGCGAGCGTCTGCTCGTCTGCATCGGCGAGCAGCTCGGGATGCTCGAGGAGATGGCGAGCGGGGAGATAGCGGTCGAAGCCGCCGCCGAGCGCCACTTCCAGGCGGGTCACGATGCTGTCGCGTTGAAGGATGCGCTCGCCTCGGGGCAGTTGGTCCGCCGTCACCGCGGCGGCGCCAGACTCGCGCAGTACGCGCATGTAGAAGGCGCCCTTGAAGAGATCCTCGAGGACTGCCCCCTTGATGTCGACGACGTCCGCCACCGAAAGCAGCTGTCGGGTGCTCAGGATTGCGTCGTCTGTGCTTTCCTGGACGCGCTCCAGCCCACTGGGCGAGCCCGTGACGAGGACGACGGCGTTCAGCTGCACCTGCATGAGCGCCATGAACACGAACACGTTGTGAAGCCCGCCGATCGGCACGATCGTCCAGCGCTGGTCGAGGCTTGCGCGACCCAGGGCAGCCAAGTGCCGGCTCATCACCGTGAGGTAGATGTAGTCGGCGAGCTCTGACAACATCACGACGTCCCCTGCCACCAGCGAAAGCGCGAGCTCATACGCGAGCGTCGCCTGCACGGGGAACGCGGTCTCGCGGTTGGTCGCCAGCAGGTCGCTGCGCACACGGGTCCCACGCTCGTCAACCTCCTCGACGGAGCGCACCCGATCGAGTCTGTTCGGTGCGACCATGAACGGCGAGTGGGTGGTGTAGATCACCTGGTGCTCAGGGGCTAGGCGCTCGTCGATGAAGCGCAGAACGTCGCGCTGAGCGGTGGCGTGGAGGCCCAGCCCGGGCTCGTCGAGCAGCAGCACCAGGTCGCGCTGGAGCTCTTTCTCTAGCCCTGAGAAGTAGATGAGGAAACTGAAGAACCAGACGAAGCCGCGCGAGCGCTGATCGAATATCACCGACACGCGGTGGCGGTCGTTCCAGATTCGCACCATCAGGTTGTTCGACTCGCGCAAGCGCTCGTCGGGCGCCGCCGGGTCCGGCCCGAGCAGGTGAAACTCCACGCGGAGGTCCTTGTTCTGGCTCCAGAAGCTCGACAGCGTGTCGCTGATGCTGTTCCCGGCCGCCTCGAGCGAGGAGATCAGCCACTCCTGGTTGGCGAGCGTCTCGAACTCCTCCAGGTCCACGCCCACGAGTCGCAGAAGCGCCAGGAACGTCTGGTCGGCCTGGCTTAGCTGGTTGGCCGCTCGACGCTCTTTGAGCGGGTCGATCGCGATACGCCCGTCCATCGTCGAGTATTCGTCGAAGTAGACGAACGCCGGCATGCCCGGCGAGAGCACCCGGTCGATGATCGCTGACCGCGGCGAGCCATCGCGCCAGGCGTCGATCGTGCCAAGCACGTCCGCCGCCCTTGGGACCCTCTCGCCGAGGCCGGCCAGCCGCTCTCGCAGCTCGGCGACGCTGGCCGCCGTGAGGAGTCCCTGCGCCACCTCGGGCCGAAGGTCGGCATGCACGACCAGGTGCTTGACGATCGCCGCCTCGTCGATCTCGAAGACGAATGCAGTGGTGTTCGCGTAGTTCTTGCTGACCAGGACCTCCGCGAGGGGGATCGATCCGTGGCCGAACTCGGCATCGACCTCGGCGCGCTCGGCGTCGGTCAGCTCGAAGATGGCTTCGACGACGGTGGCAGGTTCTGAGTCGTGGACGCGCTTGTACTCCTGCAGACGCTTGCGCGGGTACTCGCGCTCGTAGTCGAACTCCGCGTGCTGGCTGCTGATCGGTTTGAGTTTGCGCAACGCTTGCAGCCAGGCCGTCTTGCCTGACTCGTTCTTGCCGACAAGACATGTGACCTGGTCGAGATCGACCCAGCCCGAGTCGTCGATACTCCTGAAGTTGAGCACGCGCGCGCGTCGCAGCTTCGTGGCCGTATCCTCCGATCTGCCCGTCAGGTGAAACCCTGCACACCGCAGGCTTCGGTCCGCATCGCGACAGAGTAGTGATGGCCGCCAAGCGATGCAGTTGGACCAGGTGATCGACGGCAACCGTACCCCC
>DASPVR010000141.1:0-4511 GCA_035622255.1 Solirubrobacteraceae bacterium
CGACCTGCTCGCGGCACAGCGGGTGATGACCCAGAAGACGTTCGAGCGCGTGCGGCGGATCGAGCTGGAGCTAGGGGTGGCGCCGTCGCACTACGAGCCCGGGGCGCGCGCCGGCGCCGGGCTCGCCGACGACGCCCTCGACGCAGCGCTCACGAGCCAGCGTCCACCGGCCCCGCGACCCCCCAGCCGTGCCGGCGCGCGCAGCGAAGAGCACGAGGCGGCGCGACTGTGAGCCAGGTGACCGTCTCGGCGGACGGCGTCGTCACCGGCAACACATACGACAAGTACGGCTCTGAGAACCCGGTCGTGCGCCGGCTGATGGCCGGCTTCGAGCGCGATCTCGACGACCTCCTCGACCGCGCCGACCCATCCTCGCTGCTCGACGTCGGCTGCGGCGAGGGCGTGCTCGTGCATCGCTGGGCCACGCACCTGCAGCCGCGCAGGGTCGTCGGCATCGACCTCGAGGAGGAGTCGATCCAGGCCGGCTGGGCCGAGCACCAGGCACCCAATCTCGAGTACCGCACGATGACCGCCGAGCAACTTCCCTTCGCGGACGGCGAGTTCGACATGGCCGCCGCCATCGAGGTGCTCGAGCACGTGCCCGACCCGGTTGTCACGCTCGGCGAGATGGCACGCTGCGCGCAGCGCCACCTGCTCGTGTCGGTCCCGCGCGAGCCGCTGTGGCGTGCGCTGAACATGGCGCGCGGCGCCTATTTGTCCAAGCTCGGCAACACCCCGGGGCACCTCAACCACTGGTCAAAGCGCTCGTTCGTGCGGCTGCTCGCGCGCCACGGGGAGGTCGTGCAGATCCGCTCGCCGTTTCCCTGGACGATGCTGCTTGTCCGCCTCTAGCAAATCGGCCAGCGCGACCCCGGGCGACGTCGCCGCCGGTCGGGGCGGCTCCTCCCCGTCGCACAGCGCTCAGGCCAAACGCTCCTACGGCCGGGGAGCCCGCATCCTGTCGGTTGGAATCGCGTGCACCGGGCTGCTCACGCTCGGCTACTTCGCGATCTCCAGCCACGTGCTCGATGAAGCCGCCGCCTCGCGCATCGCGCTGCTGTGGTCGGTCATGTTCGTGATCATCTCGGTGATCTACCGCCCGGCCGAACAGCTGCTTTCGCGGACTATCGCCGAGCGGCGCGCGCGGGGGCACGCACAGCACCCGCTGCGTGTCCCGATCGCGATCCAGGCGGGGTTCGCGCTCGGATTCCTGGTCGTCGCGCTCGCGTTCGAGGAACAGCTCGTCGACAACGTCTTCGACCATTACCAGGCGCTGTTCGACGTGCTGCTGATCGGCACGCTTGCCTACGCCGCCAGCTACTTCGCGCGCGGCTGGCTGGCTGGCCACGAACACTTCGCGCTGTACGGCGGCCTGGTACTGATGGAGTCGCTGTCGCGTATCTGCTTTGCGCTGGCCGTCGCGCTCGGCCTGGCCAGCGGCCAGACCGCCGTCGCTCTGGGGATCGCCGCTGCCCCGTTCGTGTCGCTGGTCGTGGTGCCGATCGCGTTCTTTCACCACGGCACGCGCCGGCGCCGCTTCGATCCCGCTCCGATCACCGTCGACGAGGCCGCGGCCGGCCTGGCGGGGCCCGGCACCGAGGCCGTCCAGGAGGTGAGCGCCCACGACGAGCTCTCGCTGCGCCGCGGCACCGGCTTCGCCGGCTGGGTGTCGAGCATCATGCTCTCCGAGCAGACCCTGCTCAACGCGGCCGTGCTGACCGTGGCGGCGACCTCATCTGACAAGGCGCTGGCCGGGATCGTGTTCGATGTCCTCCTGATCGCGCGCGCGCCGCTGCAGCTGTTTCAGGCGATCCAGACCTCGCTGCTGCCGCACCTGACGGGGTTGGAGGCGACCGCCGGGCACCGAGCGTTCGCCCGGGCAATTCGCGTGACCGCACTCGCGATCGCGGTGTTCGCAGCGGCGGTGGCTGTCGGCCTGCTTGCGATCGGCCCGTTCGTGATGGGACACCTGTTCGGACAGCACTACTCCTACAACCGCCTCGGTCTTGCGCTCGTCGGGATCGGCATGGGCATGCACCTGACCTCGGGCGCGCTCAACCAGGCGGCGCTCGCGCGCAACCGCGCCCGCGCGGCCGCGCTGTGCTGGCTGGCGGCGGCCGGCGCCTTCCTGGCCTGGATGCTCGCTCCGGCGGTCGCCAACCAGCTGTCGCGCACCGAGATCGGCTACGCCGGCGCGACCGCCCTGCTGGCCGCGCTTCTGTGGATGCTCTACAGGCGCGGCTCGGAGTCGCCGCCGACCGCGCGCGCGATCGCCAGATAGGCCTCCCCGGGGTCCGGGCCGTCGAAGATCGCCGAGCCGGCCACGAACACGTTGGCCCCCTCGCGCCCGCAGCGCGGGGCGGAGTCGGCGTCGATGCCGCCATCAACCTCCAGGGCCGTGCCCTCGCCGAGGATCGCTCGCAGCCGCGGGATCTTCTGCAGCGAGTGCTCGATGAAGGGCTGCCCGCCCCAGCCCGGGTTGACGGTCATGCACAGCGCGAGGTCGATCGCCGCGGTGATCTCGGCAAGCGCACCCACCGGCGTCGCCGGGTTGATCGCCGCACCGACGTTGGCGTGGCCGTCGCGGATTAGGTCCGCGGCGTATGAGGCGTGCGGCGTCGCCTCGGCGTGAAAGGTGATCGAGTCCGCGCCGGCGGCCACGAAGTCGCCGACGTGGCGCTCGGGCCGCTCGATCATCAGGTGCACATCGAGCACCGCGCCGGCCTCGTGGGTCTGCTGCGCGAGTGCCTCTACGACCAGCGGCCCGACCGTGATCGGGGGCACGAAGTGACCGTCCATCACGTCCACGTGGATGACGCGCGCACCCGCATCCAGCACCTCGCCGACCTGCTCGCGCAGGCGCGCGAAGTCCGCGGACAGGATCGACGGCGCGACGCGCACGCCTCGCAGCAGCTCGGCTGCGCGGGCACTCATATCGGCTGGAGCATCGACTCGCCGCAGTTGTTGCACTTCAACACCGCGGTCGAGGACATGCGCACGATCGTCGAATGCTCACCGCAGTTCGGGCATACCGATGTGAGCTCGAAGCGGTGCAGGCAGTAGACGCAGCGGTAGCGACCCGGCAGGTTCGTCGGGCGCAGCCAGGGCTCGCCGCAGTCGGGGCACTGTGGGCCCAGATCGATCGGCGCGCTGGCCCGTGCCTGGGAGTCGCCCTCCATCGCTCAGCTCCGGCGCAGGCGGGCGATGAAGAACCCGTCGGTGTGGTCGCGGTGGGGCAGCGTCAGCAGGCACCCCGCCGCCAAGCCCGTCGCGCTGGCCGCCAGCGCGAACGCAGGCGTCTCGCCCGCCAGATCGTCGAGGACGAAGTCGGCTCGGGAGTCGAGGAATGCGGCGATCAGGCGCTCGTTCTCAGTCGGGGAGATCGTGCACGTAGAGTAGACAAGCAAGCCCCCCGGACGGAGGGCACGCGCTCCGGCGGCCAGAATCGCAGCCTGGGCGCGGGCCATCTGTGCGACGTCTTGGGGCTGCACGCGCCAGCGCAGGTCTGGATGTGACTGGAGCGTGCCGAGGCCCGAGCACGGCGGGTCAACGAGCACGCGATCGAACGCAGCGTCGCCCACACCGGGGCGGGCGGCGTCGGCGATCGCCACGTGCACGCTCGAAGCCTTGCAGCGCGCGGCGGTCTGGACGAGCGCGCGGGCCCGGCTCGGGTTGCGCTCGACGGCCACGACCTCGCCCCGGCCCTGCATCAGCGCCGCGAGGTGGGTGCTCTTGCCCCCGGGCGCGGCGCACAGGTCGAGCACGCGCTGACCGGGCTGCGGCGCAAGCGCGCGAGCCGCGAGCATCGAGGCCCGCGACTGCGCCACGAACGCGCCCTGCCTCCAGAGGGCCGAGGCATAGGCGTCAAAGGGCTCTTCGAGCACGACGGCCTCGGGAATCTCGGGGTCGGTCCGCGCCCGCACCGTGAGCCCGGCGACGAGCGTCCGCGCGTCGGTCAGGAGCGTGTTGGCGCGCAGCGCGACCTCGGCCGGCTGATTGTCGAAGGCCATCAGCGCGCGCGCCTGTGCCGCGCCGAGCTCGCGCCACCACATGCGCGCGATCCACACGGGATGTGAGTGCATGATCGCCGCCTGCTCGGGCGTGCGCTCGCTCAGCGCGCCCAGCAGCGCGTCGCGCCCTTCGCGTCCGGCGCGACGCAGCACGGCGTTCACGAGACCGTGCCCCGGCGCGCCGGCGCGCTTGGCCAGCTCGACGGCGTCAGCGACGACGGCGTGATCGGGCGATCCCTGCAGATAGAGCAGCTCGTACAGGCCCAGGCGCAGCGTGGCGAGCACGCGTGGCTGAAGGCGCGCGGTGGGGCGCTCGGCCAGGCGCTCGATCAGCACGTCGAGCGTGCCCCGGCGCTGCACCGCGCCGTAGGCCAGACGCATCGCCAGCGCGCGATCGCGCGGCGCGAGCCTCCGCGCCTCGGCGCGCAGCGCGCGGTCGGCGTAGGCGCCGCGCTCGAACACGCGCCGTATCACCGCGAGCGCACAGGCGCGAGCCGCTGA
>DASPVR010000142.1:0-2837 GCA_035622255.1 Solirubrobacteraceae bacterium
CATCTGGGGGATCATGGATGATCGATCCGTGAGCACAGTTCAGGGACCACGCGAGATCGCGATCGTTGCCTTCGACGGCGTGCAGAGCCTCGACGTCACCGGGCCGCTCGAGGTGTTCGCGGGCGCGAACACGCTCATCGAATGCCAAGGGGGCGGGCGCGGCTATCGCGTTACGCTGCTCAGCCACGAGGGGAAGCCGGTGCAAAGCTCGAGCGGGCTCACGCTGAGCGCTCACGCCAGCCTGCGCCGCGCGCCCGCCGAGATCGACACGTTGATAGTCGCGGGCGGCCCCGGGAGCCGGGCGGCTGCCGAGGATCGCCTGCTGGTCGACTGGATCGCCCGCCGATCGGCGCGGGCGCGGCGCACCGCATCGGTGTGCACGGGCGCCTTCCTGCTAGCGAGGGCTGGGCTGCTGTCGGGGCGGCGGGTGACGACGCACTGGTCGGCCGCGGGCGCGCTTGCGCGCCTTCACCCCGACGTGCTCGTCGACGCCGAGCCGATCTACGTGCGCGATGGGAAGATCTGGACGTCGGCGGGAGTGACGGCGGGCATGGATCTGACGCTCGCGCTCGTGGAGGAGGACCTCGACCGCGGCGCGGCGCTGGCGATCGCGCGCCATCTCGTGCTCTTCCTGCGCCGGCCCGGCAGCCAGTCGCAGTTCAGCGCGGCGCTGGCGGCACAGGAGCCGGAGCGCGAGCCGCTGCGCGAGGCCCAGCGCCACGCGCTCGAGCACCCCGACGCCGACCTGTCGGTTGCCGCGATGGCCCAGCGTGCGCACATGAGCACACGCCACTTCGCGCGCGCGTTCACGGCCGAGACCGGCGTCACGCCGGCGGCCTACGTCGAGCGGGTGCGCCTGGAGGCTGCCCGCCGAGCGCTCGAGGACACGCGCGACCCGATCTCCGTCGTCGCGCGCGCGTGCGGGTTCGGCAGCGCCGAGACTATGCGCCGCGCGTTCATGCGCACGCTGGGGGTCGGTCCAGCCGAGTACCGGCGACGCTTTCAGGGCGGCGGACCGGTGGCAGAGGGGCGGGCAGCCGCGTGAGCCGCGATTCAAGCTGGCCGACCCAATCGACGACGCCGAGGTCCATGGACATCGCGATCGTGCTGTACGAGCGCTTCACCGCGCTGGATGCGATCGGTCCCTACGAGGTGCTCTCGCGCCTGCCCGGCGCGCGCGTCGTGCTCGTGGCCGAGGAGGCCGGTCCGGTGAGCACCGACACGGGCGCGCTCACGGTGATGGCGCAGCGGGGCCTACGCGACGTGGCCAGACCGGACATCGTGCTCGTCCCGGGCGGCCCCGGCGAGGTGGGCGCGCGCGCGGACGAGCCGCTGCTCGCGTGGCTGCGCGCGGCGCACGAGACCTCGATGTGGACGACGTCGGTGTGCACCGGCTCGCTCGTACTCGCCGCAGCCGGCGTGCTCGCGGGCAGGCGTGCGACGAGCCACTGGCTGGCGCTGGAGGAGCTCGGGCGCCTCGGCGCGGTGCCGGTGGCCGAGCGGGTCGTGTTCGACGGCAAGATCGTCACGGCGGCCGGTGTCTCGGCGGGCATCGACATGGCGCTGTCGCTGGCGGCGCGGGCAGCCGGCGACGAGGTCGCCCAGGCGATCCAGCTGGGCATCGAGTACGACCCCCAGCCGCCGTTTGCCGCCGGCTCGCCGGACAGCGCCCCGGCGGAGGTCGTCGCGCGGCTTCGTGCTCGCTCGCGCTTCGCCTAGCGGCGCGCGGCGAGCGACTAGAGTTGGCGCGATGGTGGGGGACCTGCAGACCGCGCGACCGGTCGCCAAGCGTGCCGTCGACGGGCGTGCGCGTGGCGTTGTCGCGCACCCGAGCAGGGCGCAGCGCGCGAAGCTCGGCAAGCGGGCCAGGCGCGAAGTACCGCGCTCCAGCCAGGGCGAGTTCTCGCCGGCGAGAGATCGCGCCGACCCGATTGAGCTGCTCGAGCGCCAGGCGGCGACGCGCGTGCCCGAGCTCGTGCCGATTCGCTACGGCCGGATGCTCGTATCGCCGTTCGCCTTCTACCGCGGGGCGGCACTGATCATGGCAGCCGACCTGGCCGCCGCGCCGCGCAGCGGACTGACGGTGCAGTGCTGCGGCGACGCCCACCTATCGAACTTCGGCGTGTTCGCATCGCCCGAGCGGCGCCTGGTGTTCGACATCAACGACTTCGACGAGACGCTTCCGGGGCCGTGGGAGTGGGACGTCAAGCGCCTGGCGGCGAGCATGCTCATCGCGGCCCGCTCGAACGACTTCTCGATCGCCGACCAGGAACGCGCAGTGCTCGAGACGGTTGCGGGGTATCGCAGCGCCATGGCGGGCTTCGCCGCGATGCGCAACCTCGATGTGTGGTACGCGCACCTGGAGATCGATGAAGCGCTCGCGCGGCTGGGTCCCCAGCTCAAGGCGGGCATGGTCAAGCGGACCGAGAAGAGCCTCGCCAGGGCCCGCACACGCGACAGCGTCTCGGCCTTCTCCAAGCTGACGCACCGCGTCGCAGGCGAGCCCCGCTTCCTCGCCGATCCGCCGCTTGTCGTGCCGGCCGACCAGCTGGCACGCGGCAGGGAGCGCGACGAGCTGTTCGAGTGGCTGCACGGGCTGTTGCGCGCCTACCGGGCGACGCTTCTGCACGACCGGCGGGTGCTGCTCGAGCAGTTCCGCCTGACCGATTTCGCGCGCAAAGTCGTGGGGGTCGGGAGCGTCGGGACCCGTGCCTGGGTGGCCTTGCTGATGGGCGTGGACGGTCGCGATCCGCTACTGCTCCAGCTCAAGGAGGCTCAGCCCTCGGTGCTGGAGGAGTTCCTGCGCCCGAGCGCGTTTCGCAATCACGGCCAGCGGG
>DASPVR010000143.1:0-2097 GCA_035622255.1 Solirubrobacteraceae bacterium
CCGGTACCGCCAGGCGCGCCAGAGCGGCGGCTTCGAGGGCACCGGACGGTGCGATCAGCACCAGCGAGCGCACGCGCTCGGGATGCGTTCGGGCCAGCTCGAGCGCGGCGCCGACCGGGCCGGCGGCGAGGACGTGCGCCGGACCGGCGTTGGGCGCGGCGGAAACGACGAGGCGGAGGTCGTCGCCGAGGCGGCCGGCGATCCCGGCCCAGCTCGAGGCGGCGCGGCCGTCGCCGTCGAGCACGAGCAGCGTCGGGCGCGCGTCGGCACCCGGCGCAGGCGGCGCCGTCCGTGCGGCGGTGTCAGTCATCGGCGGAGTTATACCCCGAGCGAGCGGCGCCGTCAAGCGCTATCCCGGCAAAGGCACCCCCGCGCAGAGCCGCACGCCGCGCGGCCATGCGCCGAGGCCGATGCTGGCCAAGAATGCGCGCGCGTTCGTGTCGTAGGCCGGACAGTACCCGGCTTCGCCGCGGACGTATGGCGCCAGCGTGATCCGGCGATTGGGGGCCGCGACCGCGTAGACGCCCTCGGCGTGGCGGGGGATCTCGGCCGCCGCGCCGCTGTCGCGCAAGCGCAGCGCCGCCGCATAGGCGGTGCGGTCGACCACGTAGGGCCAGCGGCCGAGCTTGAGCACCGTGTCGTTGATCGTCAGCGCGCACAGGACCGCGCAGACCAGCACCGCGGTCGCCCAGCGCGGGCGGGCTGCGACGACGACGGCCGCGCCGAGCGCGGTCGCGATCGCCAGCGGTGCAGCCCAGTGGGTGCCGATGCGCGCGATCGGATAGGCCCAGGGTCCGTTGAGCGTCAGCTCGGCGACCAGCGGCAGCGCGAGTAGCAGGCGCGCGCCTAGCCACAGCGGCGCAAACGCGAACGGCGCGAGCAGGGCCGCGAAGAACGCGAGCTTCGCGAGCGGGTCGTCGACGTGCAGGCCGTAGGCGGGCAGCGACGGCTGCGCGTGCGCGAGCCGTTCGAGCGCCACGAACCCCAGCCCATTGAGCAGCGCGAGCGCAGCGATGCCGAGCCCCAAGCGGCGGTCCCACCACAGCGCGCACGCCACGCCGAGCCACAGCAAGAAGAGCGCTTGGTCTTCCTTGATTCCTAGCAGCAGCTGCGCGCACGCGAGCGCGGGGAGCAGGCGGCGCGTGCGCACCGCGATGGCACCGCCGGCCGCGATGACCGGCACGAAGACGTTCTCGAGGAAGTTGCCGTACGCGAGGCCCTGCATCGAGGGCGACAAGAGGGTTGCAATGCCGACCGCGTTGGCCCCGCGCGCAGCGGCGCCGCAGGCGCGCGCGAACAGCGCCACCAGCGGCCCGGCCGCCGCCACCGCGAGCACCTGCACGATCAGCAGCGTCTGCGTGTAGGGAAAGACGGCCATCAGCGGCACCAGCGCCAAGAGGATCCAGGAGTCGTGGACCTGGAGGTGCGGGCGCAGCTCGGCCCCGTTCCACGAGCCCGCGCCGTGCGCTTCGCCGACCAGGAACTGGACGAACGTTCCGGTGTCGGCGCCGTACCGCAGCGCGGCCAGCTTGTTGAGGTCGAGCCCGACGTAGACCAGCGCGAAGACCGCCGCCGCAATCGTCACCGCGCGCGGATCCCAACGTTGGCCCGGCGTGTTCACGATCGCTGCATTGCGGCCCGCGCATCGGTGACCCTTGCGCGAGGGGAAACGACGGCCCGGCGGTAAGCGCACGTGCGCATGAACCGCCTGCAGGTCGCGGTCGACGCGGGTGACCTTGCGCACGACTTTCGCGGCATCGCGCGCTACCTGCGAGCCGTCTTGGCGCAGCTGGGGGCGCGCGATGACGTGCTGGTCAAACTGGTCGGACGTGGACCGTTGCGCAGGGTGCCGCGCGGAACCGATGTGGTCTGGCACCCGTGGAACGGCACGTTTCTCGCCGCGCGCGCGCCCGCGGTCGTCACGTTTCACGACGCCGCGCCGTTTCGCTTTCCCACCGCCGATGCGCGCAAGCGCCGCAACGAACAGGGGCCCTTCCTGCGCTCGGCGGCGCGCGGGAGCGCGTTCTTGGCCGATTCGCGGTTCACGGCCGGGGAGATCGAGCGCTTCCTCGGCGTTGCGGCCGCGCGGCAAACCGT
>DASPVR010000144.1:0-2481 GCA_035622255.1 Solirubrobacteraceae bacterium
CGCGCGCGCAACCTCGAGCCCGACAAGGGCTCGATCCGCGAGGCGCTGGGCCGCGCGCTGTTTCACGCGCGCCGCTACGAGAGCGCGGCGCTGGAGTTCGGAGCGCTCGCCTCGAGCGCTCCGACCAACGACTACGCACTCTTCTGCCTGGGACGCTCGATGCAGCAGCTCGGGCGCCACCGCGAGGCCTGCAAGCCGCTGGCGCTCGCCTGCTCGCTGGCGCCCGAGCGCGAGGACTACAGGCGCTATCGCGACCGCGCCAGGCGCGCCGCCGGCCGCCAGTGATGACCCCCGCGGCGCCGCCCTCCTGCGACCATTGGCGGATGCGGCGCTGCTATCCTGACAGGACAGCTTTCGTGCCGGCGCGCGGGCGGCGGTTGCAGTGCAGAAAGTGGGCGCACGCCCGCTTTTTTTACGCCAACAGCCGGCTTGTGGCGAGCACAAGAGACCGATCTGAGAGACAATGAGCGCGGCGAGCGAGCAACCAAAAATGACAACCCTGCAGGCGGACATCGAAGCCCGGCTGGCCACGACCGAGCCAGAGGTCGAGGTGCTCCTGGCCGAGATCGTGGGCGGGCACTGCCTGCGCGTGTTCATCGACCACCCGCAGGGAGTCACGCTCGGGTTGTGCGAGCGCGTGAGCACGGAGCTCAGCGATCTGCGCGCCCGCTACTCGCTAGAGGTCTCCTCGCCGGGCAGCGAGCGTCCGCTGACCAAGCCCGCGCACTTCCGCCGCTTCGTCGGCCGGCGTGCGCGCGTGCGCATGCGCCGGCCGTGTCGGGCGCCGGCCCCGGGCGGCGGCGAGCGGACGGTGCGCAGCTTCACGGGTGAGCTCGTGGGCGCCACCGAGCGCGAGATCACGCTGGCGGCCGCCGACGGCGGGGTGATCACGATTCCCTACACGCAGATCCGTCGTTCGACCCTGGTGGAGGAGTAGGCGACGTGTCGCAAGAGATCCTCGAGGCGATGCACGCGCTCGCGCGCGAGAAGGGGATCGAGCCCGAGAAGCTGATGGTCGCATTGGAGGACGCGCTGCTGTCGGCATACAAGAAGCAGCCCGGATCGGCGAAGTACGCGCGGGTGGAGATGGACCGCGACACGGCCAACTTCCGCGTCATCGAACTGATCATCCCCGAGCGCCTGGAGGCGCATCTGATCGTCGAGACGATCGACGAGGAAACGACGATCGACCCCGAGACGGGCGAGATGCGAGAACCGGAGGAGCCGGAAATCGATCCCGCGAAGTTCGCCGAATACCGCGACCAGATCGACGAGCGCGACGTCACCCCCGAGGACTTCGGGCGGATCGCCGCCCAGACGGCCAAGCAGGTGATCCTGCAGCGCATCCGCGAGGCCGAGCGCGACATGATGTACGAGGAGTACCGCGACCGCGTCGGCGAGCTGATCACGGGCATCGTGCAGCAGTCCGACTCGCGCTACACGCTCGTCCAGCTGCGCGAACGCGTCGAGGCGCTGCTACCCAAGTCCGAGCAGGTCGAGGGCGAGCGCTATGACCACTCCCAGCGCATCAAGGCCGTGATCAAGGAGGTCTCGCCGTCGACCAAGGGTCCGGCGATCATCGTCTCGCGCCGCGACGCCGAGCTGATCAAGAAGCTGTTCGAGCTCGAGGTGCCAGAGATCGCCGATGGGCTAGTGGAAATCGCAAACGTCGCCCGCGAGCCCGGCTACCGCTCAAAGATCGCCGTCGTGTCGCACGCCGACGGCGTCGACCCCGTTGGGGCTTGCGTGGGCCCGCGCGGCTCGCGCGTGCGCATGGTCGTATCCGAGCTGCGCGGCGAGAAGATCGACATCATCCCCCACAACGACGAGCCTGCGCGCTTCGTCGCCAAGGCGCTGTCGCCCGCGCGCGTGCGCGAGGTCCTCGTCGACGATGACGCCAAGCAGGCGACCGTGATCGTCCCCGACGACCAGCTGTCGCTGGCGATCGGGCGCGAAGGCCAGAACGCGCGCCTGGCGGCCCGCCTGACGGGCTGGCGGGTGGATATCCGCTCCGAGACCGAGTTCGCCGCCGAGGAGGCCGAGCACGGCTACGAGGAGGAGGAGGTACAGGGGCGCTGCGCGGCGATCCTCTCCAACGGGCGCCGTTGCCCCAACGCCGCGCTCCCTGGCTCGCGCTACTGCGGTCTGGACACCCACCAGGCGCTGGAGGGCATCGCCGGCGACAGCCTCGACGAGCTCGCCCAGCAGCCGGCTCCGGCGCAGGCCGGCGCCGACGAGCCCCAGCAGGCGCGCCGGCCCGCCACGGCCGTGCCGCAGGCGCCCGCGCAGGCCCCCCCGCCGGCGACTGAGATCGGCTCTGAGGAGCCGCTGCAGCCGGCCCCCGACACGGTCCCGGAGTCACCTGGGCAGGCTCCCCAGGGCGAGCAGCAGGCCGCGCCGCAGGAGCTCGTGCAGCCCGCGCCGGACGAGGGCGAGGCGACCGCGCCCGAGCTCGTGTCGCTGGCCGACGGCGGCGATCAG
>DASPVR010000145.1:0-4028 GCA_035622255.1 Solirubrobacteraceae bacterium
GGACGGCAGGGTGCTCGCCGGCGCCGACGGGCTCGTGCGCCTGGTCGTCGAGTCCGAAGCGGAGCTGGTGCTGAACGCGCTCGTCGGCTCCGCCGGGCTCGCGCCGACCGTCGCCGCGCTCGGCGAGGGCATCGACCTCGCGCTCGCCAACAAGGAGTCGCTCGTCGTGGGCGGCGAGCTGGTGACCGCGCTGGCGGAAGCCACGGGCTCCCAGATCATCCCGGTCGACTCCGAGCATACGGCGCTGCATCAGCTGATCGCCGGGCAGCCGCCCGGCTCGATCGAGCGCCTGACGATCACCGCCAGCGGCGGGCCGTTTCGCGGGCGAGCGCGCGAGCAGCTGCGCGACGTGACGGTGAGCGAGGCGCTCGCCCACCCGACATGGGCGATGGGCGGCAAGATCACGATCGACTCGGCCACGCTCATGAACAAGGGCCTGGAGCTGATGGAGGCCCACCACCTGTTCGGGACGCCGTACGAGCGCATCGACGTGGTCGTGCACCCGCAGTCGACGATCCACGGGCTCGTGCAGCTCTCAGACGGCGCCATGCTCGCCCACCTCGGTCCGCGCGACATGCGCATCGCTATCTCCTACGCGCTGCACGGCGGCGAGAGCGTCGATGTGGGCGTCGCGCCGCTCACGCTCGCCGACCTCGCCGAGCTGACGTTCGAGCCCGTCGACCTCGACGCGTTTCCCTGCCTGCGCCTGGCGGGCGAGGCGGCGCGGGCGGGCGGAACGGCACCGTGCGTGCTCAACGCCGCCAACGAGGTCGCCGTGTGCGCGTTCCTGGACGGGCGGCTTGGCTTCCTGGAGATCGCGGGCGTGGTCGAGAGCACGCTGGCGGCGCTGCCGGCCCAGCCGGTGCGCGCCTTCGAGTCGCTGTATGAGGCCGATCGCCGCGCGCGCGAGGTCGCCCTGGTGGCCGTCGCGCAGGCCGCCTGACGCCCCGGGACACCCGACGGGCGCACAGGCGCCGCCTGACGGCCGCGGTCAGGCGACGCGCAGCGACAGGAGCTGGCGCAGACGCAGCGCGCGACGGTCGTCCTCGCCGACCAGGCGTGCAAGCCACGAGCGCATGGCCCTCAGGTCGAGCTCGTCCACGCACACGAGCACCTGCTCGATGTCCAGCCAGTCCTTAGCACGGTCGAACACGGCCTTGCACACGACCAGGTGCTCGGGGGCGAGGATCGGCAGGCGATCCTCGCCGAAGGGGACCGTGCGCACGCCGCGGCGCATCGCCTCGTGGATCTCGTCGTAGGCGAAGAACAGGTCGAGTGGCGTGCGCTCCCACCACACGCGACACTGACCGTCGCGCGCAAGCGTCCTAAGGTCCGCGTCCGTCGCGACGCCCAGCGGCGCGAGCGCGGCCGCGACGGCTTCATATGCGCTGGGCGCGACGAACAGGTTGACGTCGATATCGATGGTCGCGCGCGGCTCGGCGTAGTAGGCGAGCGCGAGCGCGCCGCCGAAGGCGTGGTCGATGTCCGCCTCGGTCAGCCGGCGGTCGATCGCGAGGATCTTGTCGGGCAGGCTCGGCGTCACGCCGGCGCCGAGGACAATCGCGGAAAGCGCCCTCCCAGTGCCCTCGTCGGCTGCGGTAGGCGGTCGGCGAGCAGCAGCAGGTCGCGCAGGGCCTCGCCGCGCGCCTGCGCGCCGGCGGCGATCCAGGCCGCGGCGGCACGGGCGCTGTCAGACGGGGCGCCGTCGCGCGTGGATGGCCGCGGCGCGGGCTCGTCCGCAGCCGGCTCCCGCGCCAGCGACGGCTCGCGCTGTGAGCGCAGCGCCTCGAGCAGCAGCCGCGAGAGCGCCTCGCGCGGTCGCCGCCCGCTCGAGAGCTCGCCGAGCAGCTCGCCCGCCGCGCGGTCGGCCGGGTTCGCGAGCACGGGGGCGCCCGCACGCCGGGCGCTCGCGCGCACACGGTCCGCGCGCACGGGGGAGGACGCGCGAGCGGCGGCGCGCTCGATCACCTCGGGTGTCAGCGTCCTGAACGTCGCGAGCGTGCGCGCACGCGGCCCGGCGGGGGTGGCGCGAGACTCACGGATCTCCCAGGCGCCGGACGGGCGGGCCACGACGTATGTCATAGTGGGGCTATCATACCACTATTGGTCCGGTCGCCGCGTTGCGGGGCGCCGGGCATCGCTCGCCCAACCGGTGGACCGGGCGCCGGTGCCTGCCAGACTGAGGGCAGTGAGCTGGGTCCTGACCATCCTGGGGATCGTGCTGCTGATCGTCCTGCACGAGCTCGGGCACTTCACCGTGGCCAAGGCCGTGGGCATGCGCGTCGAGCGCTTCTCGCTGTTCTTTCCCCCGACTATCGCCCGCATCCGCCGCGGCGAGACCGAGTACGCGATCGGTGCGCTGCCGCTCGGTGGCTACGTGAAGATCACGGGCATGACGCCCGAGGAGCTCGCGCGACCGAGCGCGGGTGCCGCCGCGGCCGCCATCCTCCCTGGAGCGGCGCAGGAGCGCTCGCCCGAGGGCGAGCACGAGGCGGTTGGTGAGCTGGACGCCGAGATCACACGCCGTGCCTACTACAACCAGGCGCCCTGGAAGCGCGTCGTCGTGATCCTCGCCGGGCCCGCCGTGAACATCCTGATCGCGTTCCTGCTGTTCTGGGGAATCCTGTATGCGGGCAACCTGGACGGTGCGACCGCCGTGGGCAATCTGGATCAGTCGACGCAGACGGTGGTCGCGACGACCGCGGTGCAATCCATCCTGCCCGGAGAGCCCGCGCAGGGGGTGCTGAGGCCGGGCGACCGGATCGTCGCCGTCGGAGGACGCCCGGCGACGGTGGCCGATGTTCAGAGCGCGATCGAGGGTGATCGCTGCAGCGGGACGCAGGTCGCGGGGTGCCGCGCGACCGCTCCAGTGCGGCTCACGCTGCGCCGCGGCGCTCGGGACGTGCCGGTGTCGGTGTATCCGCGCTACGAACCCAAGGTGAAACGCATGCTGATCGGCTTCGATTTCGGCGAGCAGGCTCGTTCATACGGGGCGCTTGCGGCCGCGAGGGAGGCCGTCGCGGGGATGTGGCACATCACCTGGCAGACGCTCACGGGCTTCGCACACGCGCTGGAGAGCTCAAAGGCGCGACACGAACTCTCGAGCATCGTCGGCATAACCCAGGCTGCGCACGCGACCGTCGTCGCCGGAGCCGGCTTCGCGCTCGTGGCGCTCGGCTTCATCTCGCTGATCCTCGCGGTCATCAACCTGTTCCCGTTCCTGCCGCTCGATGGCGGCCACATCCTCTGGGCGCTGGCCGAGAAGGTGCGCGGCAGGCGAATCTCGCTCGTCGCGATGTACCGCTTCAGCTCGGTGGGCATCGTGCTGCTGTTGTTCCTCGTGATCAACGGGTTCAGCAACGACATCGGCCGGCTCGGTGGCTGATCGGGGGCCGATCCACGGCCCCCGGGCACCGATCGGCCGCACCCGCTCATCGTAGAATCAGGCCATGGCCTCAGAGCGCCAGATAAACGTGGGGGGAGTGCCGATCGGGGGCGGCGCGCCCGTGGCGGTGCAGACGATGACTAAGACCGAGACGGCCAACCTCGCGGCCACGATGGACCAGATCACGACGGTCGCGGCGGCGGGCGCGGACATCGTGCGCGTGGCCGTGCCGCGCGAGCAGGACGCGCAGGCGCTCAAGGAGATCGTGGCGCAGTCGCCGATCCCCGTGATCGCCGACATCCACTTCAACCACACGCTCGCGCTGAAGGCGATCGAGGCAGGCGCCCACTGCGTGCGACTGAACCCGGGCAACATCGGCGGGCCCGACAAGGTCGCCGAGGTGATCGCCCTGGCCAGGCGGCGCGGGACGCCGCTGCGCGTGGGCGTGAACTCGGGCTCACTGCCCAAGCACCTGCGCCAGCTCGAGTACGACAACCCGGTCGAGGCCCTCGTCACCGCCGCGATCGAGACGGTGCAGCTGATGGAGCGCCTCGAGTTCACGAACTTCAAGGTCTCGATGAAGTCGACCTCGGTCCCGAACACGATCGCCTCCAACCGCATGCTCTCCGAGCGCATCCCCTAC
>DASPVR010000146.1:0-2619 GCA_035622255.1 Solirubrobacteraceae bacterium
CAGCGAGGCATGGGTCGCGCAGCTGCGCGCCGCAGAGAGCGAGCGGCGTGAGGCCGAGCGCCCAGAGCTCGAGGACGAGCGCGCGCCGCTTCACCCGATGCGCGTCTACGGCGAGCTGGCCAAGCTGCTACAGCGCGACGCGATCGTGGTCGGAGACGGGGGGGACTTCGTCTCCTACGCGGGCCGCGTGATCGACAGCTACCAGCATGGCTGCTGGCTTGACCCCGGACCGTTCGGGTGCCTCGGCGCCGGCTCGGGCTACGCGCTCGCCGCCAAGCTCGCGCGGCCCGAAAGCCAGGTCGTGCTGCTGCTGGGTGACGGCGCGTTCGGGTTCTCGGGCCTGGAGTTCGACACGCTCGTGCGCCACGGCGTGGCGGTCGTGGGCGTGATGGGCAACAACGGGATCTGGGGCCTGGAGAAGCACCCGATGGAGTTCCTCTACGGCTACTCGGTCGCTGCCGAGCTGCGCCCGGGGACCCGCTACGACCAGGTCGTGGAGGCGCTCGGTGGCTACGGCGATCTGGTGGAGCGCCCGCAGGACCTCGGGCCGGCGCTGGAGCGCGCGTTCTCGGAGGGCAGGCCGGCGCTCGTCAACGTGCTGACCGACCCGTCGATCGCCTACCCGCGCAAAGCCAACCTCGCCTAGCTAATCGTCGCCGCGCCCCTACTAGCGGGGCGAGAGGCAAATCAGGGAAGGACGCAGGGAGCGTGGCGTGCAATACGCACGCGAGCGAGCGAGGACGCAGCCTGACGCCGCCTTTCGTCTCGCTAGCCGAAGCCGGCAAGGCGAAGTGCGCCCCCCTGGAGAATGTCGTGCTCTGAGACCTCGATTTCGTCGAGCTGGAAGGCGCGCAGCGCCTCGCCGAGCAGGATCATGCCGGCCACGATCGTGGGGGCGCGGTCGGGGTGCAGGCCGACGACCTGGCGCCGGCGGGCTTCGTCCATGTCCGCCAGGCGTGCGAGCAGCAGTTCGATGATCCCCAGCGACAGTTTGTAGCCGTGCACGCGCTCGGGGTCATAGGGGTCTAGCTCCTGCGCGATCGCCGCCGCCGAGGTGGCAGTGCCGGCGACTGCGATGCCGCGCACGACCGCCGCGCGCTCTTGCTCGGGTAGACCGTCGCGAAACACCGTGCGCACATCGAAGGTGATGTCCTGGAGCTCCTCCGGGTCCGGAGGGTCTGAGTGGATGTGGCGCTCGCTCATGCGCACGACTCCGGCGGGCAGCGAGACGTGGAAGCCGGCGGTGTGTCCGCTGCCGATCACGAACTCTGTCGATCCTCCGCCGATGTCGATCACGACCGTCGGCTGGCTGAGCGCGGGGCGGCCGGACATCGCGCCGAGGAACGTGAGCTGCGCCTCTTCGTCGCCGGTCAGCACTTTTGCATCAAGGCCGTACTGGTCGCGCACGCGCGCGGCGAAGGCGGGGCCGTTGGACGCGTCGCGCACGGCGGAGGTGAGCACGGCGAGGTTGGCCTCGCAGTCGTGGGAGTCAATCGCCTCGCGGTAGTCGTCGAGGGTGCGTAGGACGCGCTCGATCGACTCGTCCGCGAGCGCCCCGTCCGCGTCGACGCCGTGGCCCAGGCGCGTGACCTCCGAGCGGCGCACGAGCTCCTTCACCGAGTCGCTGTCGGCGTCCACGTCGGCGATCAGCAGTCGGGTCGAGTTCGTTCCGATGTCGACGACTGCCACGCGCACGCGCGGGATGCTAGACGTGTGAGCGTGCTAGACGTGTGCGCGTGCACACGAGTGATGGGGGTCCTATGACCGAGCAGGACCGGCCACCCGGTCGCGCTGGTCACGGGCGCAAACCGCGGGATCGGCTGAGAGGTGGCGCGCCAGCTCACCGAGCGCGGCTATCGGGTGCTGCTCAGCGCGCGCGACGGCGCGAAGGCCGCCGCCGCGGCCGAGGAGCTCGCCCAGACGGGGGCGGATATCCGCCCGGTCACGCTCGATGTGGCCGATGGCCAGAGCATCGCCGCGATGTCCGAGCAGCTGCACGCCGACCTGGGACGGCTGGACGTGCTGGTCAACAACGCGGGATCGGCAGCGACTTCGGCGTGGCCGGCAGCCATCCGGACTTCGACGCGATCCAGCGCGCATTGGACACGAACTTCTTCGGCGCCTACCGCGTCACGATCGCCCTCCTGGGCCTGCTGCGGGCCAGCCCCCATCCGCGCATCGTGAACGTGTCGAGCGGCATGGGCGGGATCACCGAGATGGGCGGCTGGTCGCCCGGCTACCGGGTCTCGAAGGCCTCGCTTAACGCCATGACCCGCATCCTCTCCGCGGAGCTCAAGGACGCGGGCTTCCGCGTCAACTCGTTCCACCCGGGCTTCATGGACACCGACATGGGCGGCCCGATGGGAGGCAAGAAGTCCGTCGAGGACGGCGCGGCGGGCGTCGTCTGGCTGGCGACGCTCGACGACGACGGCCCCACGGGCGGGTTCTTCGTCGACGGCAAGCCGCTGGCGTTCTGAGGACGCTTGCAGGCGCACGCGGGCAGCTTTCAGGCGGCGGCCTCGTGTGCTAGAACGTGAGATGCGACGCGGGGTGGAGCAGTCTGGTAGCTCGTCGGGCTCATAACCCGAAGGTCGCGGGTTCGAATCCCGCCCCCGCTAT
>DASPVR010000147.1:0-3527 GCA_035622255.1 Solirubrobacteraceae bacterium
GCGTTGATGCGGCGCGACGTGAGGATGTACAGACCCGGGAGCACCGAGATCAGGCTGAGCGCCACGAAGTACGTCTGCACGCCGACGTAGTTGGCGATCTCGCCGGCCACGACGAGGCCGATCGGGCTGATGCCGAGCGACACGAACCAGTCGACCGACATGGCCCGACCGAGCAGCTCGCGGGGCACCTCGCTCTGCATCATCGACTCCCAGACGACGTTGCCCATGATGATGCCCGGTGCGGCGACGATGGGCACGAGCATCAGCTCCCAGAAGTTCGTGGCGACGCCGACGATGAGCGCCGAAAGGGTGGCCACGATCCAGTACCCCCACGCCGTGCGGATCCGGCGCTTGGGCTGGCGAAGGTTGGCCACGACGAGCGCCGCCACCGCGCCGGCGGCCCCTCCGGCGGCGCTGAGGAACCCGACGTAGTACTTGGCGTAGTGCAGGACGTGGAGCAGGTAGTACGGCAAGAGTACGAACATCGGCGTGAGGAGGAAGGCGTTGACGACGGCCACGGCCACGAGCGTCGTCCAGAGCCATCGTGTGCGGCGTACGTACGACAGCCCCTCCTTGATGTCCTCGATCATGGTGTTGTCACCGCTTCGCGCCGGCCGCGGCGTCGGCTTCATCAGGGCCAGCGCCGCGAAGCTGACGAGAAACGTGGCGCCGTCGATGGCCATGGCCCAGCTCGTGCTGAAGGCGGCGATGAGCCCGCCCACGGCCGGCCCGATCATGCTGCCCATCAGATTGTTCGCGAGCGGTCGCACGGCGTTCATCGCCGGCAGCAGCTCTTCGGTGACGATCTCGGGCGTCATCGCCGACATCGCCGGGATGAAGACCGCATCGAAGCACCCGAACAGCACGGCGAAGACGATGAGCTCCCAGTACCGTAGGGCCCCCGTCGCGATGAGCGCGACCAGGCCGCCGGTCAGCACGGCGCGACCGCCGTCGGAAATCAGAAGGAGCACTCGCCGCGAGAAGCGGTCGACAATCGCGCCACCGACCAACAGAAACGCGACGAGGGGGATCATGCGCGCGGCGGCGAACCAGGACAGCCTGGTGACGCTGTAGTGCGTCGTCTCGAGCACCAAGAGGGTGAGCGCGACCAGAGCCACGCCGTCGCCGAAGTTCGACACGGACTGGCCCGAGACCAGCAGCGCGGGCTCTCGGTGCTTCATGAGCTCGATGAGCGCGAACTTCTTTCTCACCGCTCCACAGTAGGCGAGGGCCGTTTCGCGTCTGGCTCACGAGGCCGTGCACTGAGTTGCGCCGGCCGACCGATTCGCGCCGAGGATCATTCGCGTGCACTCAGCGGCATCCACGAGATCCGTTCGGCGAGAGCGGCGATGGTAGCCTTTCCTGCTTGTGCCATCGGTTCGAGTGGTTCTGGCGGAGGACAACACGCTTCTGCGCGAGGGGATCGCCCGGCTGATCGTCTCCGAGGGTGACATCGACGTGGTCGGCGTGGCGTCGGATCTGCCCGAGCTCCTGGCGCTCGTCGAAGAGCAGACCCCTGACGTCGTCGTGACCGACATTCGAATGCCGCCGACAGGGACCGACGAGGGAATACAGGCCGCGTCGTGGCTGCGCGACAACCGTCCGGCGATCGGCGTCGTCGTGCTCAGCCAGTACACCGCTCCCGCCTACGCGCTGGCGCTGCTCGGCGAAGGCTCCGCCGGTCGGGCCTACCTGCTCAAGGAGCGTGTCGCCGGGGCGCAGGAGCTGAACCACGCCATCCGCACGGTGGCCTCGGGAGGATCGGTGATCGACCCCTACGTCGTCGACCTGCTGGTCCAGGCCCGCACCAGGCATCACAAGTCCGACCTCGAGTGGCTGACCCCGCGCGAGACCGAGATACTGAGCGAGATGGCCCAGGGCAAGTCCAACGCGGCGATCGCCAAGAGCCTCAGCGTCTCCGAGCGCGCCGTGGAGAAGCACTCGAACGCGATCTTCTCCAAGCTTGGCCTTACCGAGGAGCAGAACCTCAACCGTCGGGTCAAGGCCGTCCTGGTGTACCTGAGCGCCCAGCCGGGAGGCTAGCCCCACCGCGAGCGAGGTGGCACCTCCCCGTGAATGCGCCACTTACCCTGGGATACTGAAGCTATGGGAGACGGCCAATATTCCGTGATCGTGGTCGACGACCAGGCGCCGTTTCGGTTGGCGGCGCGCGCCGTGCTGCGGCGCACGGAGGGCTTTGAGCTGGTGGGCGAGGCGGAGAACGGCCTCGAGGCGGTCGCGCTCGCTAGTGCGCTTCAGCCGGACCTTGTGCTCATGGACATCAACATGCCCGAGATGGGCGGCATCGAGGCCACCCGTCGCATCATGGACGAACTGCCCGAGACGGTGGTCATCCTCTGCTCCACCTACGGCGTCGGCGATCTGCCGCCCGAGGCGGCGACCAGCGGCGCGAGGGCCTACGTGCACAAGGAGCAGCTCGACGCCAAGACGATCCGCCGGCTCTGGGACGAACGCGACAAGCAGGGTTTTCTCAGTCAGGCCAACTAGCTGAGGGGCACCGACCCGCGGATCGTGGTGCCGTGTCCTAGCTGCGACTCCCAGCGAACCGCTCCACCGATGGCCCCGAGGCGGTCAGCCATGTTGATGTAGCCGTGGCCCTGCCTGGCTCGTGCGGCGTCGAATCCCGGGCCGTTGTCACTGACCTCGAAGAGCAGGCCGCCGGACTCCTCCCAGATGCGCACGGTCACCTGCGAGTTGGGTGCGTGCTTGCCCGCGTTCTGCAGCGCTTCGAGACAGCAAAAGTAGATGGCCGCCTCGACGTCGCGTTCGTAGCGGCCGATGCCCTCAGTCTCGATCGACACGGTGAGCGGACTGCGATGGGCGACGGCTCGTAACGCCTCGGTGAGCCCGCTGTCGACGAGCAGCGGGGGGTAGATGCCGTGGGCGAGTTCGCGCAGCTCCTTGATCGTGTCCTGCACCGCGACGCCGAGCTCGTCGAGCATCTCCACCGCGGCCGACGGGTCCTCGAAGACGGTGTCCTTGGCGAGGCGCAGGTTGATCGCCAAGGCCACCAGATGCTGCTGGGCGCCGTCGTGCAAGTTGCGCTCGACTCGACGGCGTTCCGCGTCGCCACTCGCCACCACGCGAGCGCGCGAAGCGCGCAGCTCGTCGGCCTGGCGGCGCAGTTCATCGAGCGAGCTCTGCAGCGCAGTGTCCAACTGGGCGTTGTGCATCGCGAGGCCGACCTGGCGGGCGAGCTCGGTCAGCACGCGATCGTCTTCTTCCTTGAACGAGACGGCTCCTTCGCCCCGCGAGATGACGATCACCCCGAGCAACTCCCCGGCGTGGCTGATCGGTGCCACGCGGAGCGGTCCGGGCGCGCGGTCGATCGAGATCGAAGGGATCCACACTGAGGCCCAGGCGTTGCCCGAGACGCCCGCGCGTGCGATCACCGCGCGCTCGTCGCCCGAGACCTTGAGCGAACGCGCGCCGAGGTCAGGCACCGAGACGGCGAGCTCGAGGACTTCGCCCGTGCCGGTGTAGATCTCGGCGGACGACAGCGCGAG
>DASPVR010000148.1:0-4998 GCA_035622255.1 Solirubrobacteraceae bacterium
GACGAGCAGGACTGAACCGGGCGCCGACGGTGACCGGGCTCCCGGCACCCGTGCTGCGCTGGACGCCGGCGGCGAGAGCGGTCCTGATGTCGCAAACGCGGGCGCTGGCAGCCAGGTTGCCAGCGCGATCGCGGCGGTCGCGCACAGCCGCAGCGCGCAGAGGACGCCGCGGCCGCCCGATGCCCTCAGCCCTCCGCTCCCTCGGTCGCGACCCCGGCCGGAGCGCGCCGCGCGGCGCCGGGCGCTGGCTGGGCGCCGGGGTGCAGCGCGTTCTCCGCTTCCACGGCGGGCAGCGCTTCGCCCTCGATCTTGATCCTCGGCAGGATCCGCTCCAGCCACGCTGGGATCCACCACGTGCGCGGCCCCACCAGATGCAGCACCGACGGCAGCAGCATGCAGCGCACCACCAGGGCGTCGAGGAACACGGCGCTTGCGAGGCTCAGGCCGAACTCTTTGATGATCCGCCCGTTGAGCAGCATGAACGACAGGAACACCAACACCATGATCGCGGCCGCCGCCGTGACCACGCGTCCGGTCAGGGCGAGCCCCTCAGCGACCGAACGCGAGTGGTCGCGTGTCTGCGTCCAGCGCTCGTGCATGCGCGAGATCAGAAAGACCTCGTAGTCCATCGACAGGCCGAACACGATCGCGAACAGCATCACGGGGATGAACGACTCGATCGGGCCCTTCTGCACTCCGATGACGTTCCCCAGCCAGCCCCACTGGAAGATGGCCACGATCACTCCGAGCGCGGCCGTGATGCTCAGCAGGTTCATCGCCGCGGCCTGCACTGGGATGACGAGCGAGCGGAACACGGTCAGCAGCAGCAGCGCGCTGAGCAGCACGACGACGCCGATGAACAGCGGGAGCTTGCCTGCAAGCACCTTCGCGAAGTCGACCCCCCCGGCGGTCACCCCGCCCACGTACACCTTCACCCCGGTCTGGGACTCGACCGCCGGGACCACCTGGCTGCGGATGTGTTCCACCAGTTGGGTGGTGGCGTAGGCCTGAGGCGAGGAGCGCTGGTAGACCGAGATAGCCGAGACGTCGCCCGCCGGATTCGTCCTCGCCGGAGCGACCGCCACGACGCCGGGCGTCGCAGCGATGGCCGCGCGCAGCTTTTCGATGCTCGCCGTCGCGCTCCCAGGGGTGGGGACCTTCGCTACGACCAGCAGCGGCCCGTTGAATCCTTCGCCAAAGCCACTCGCAAGCAGCTCATACGCGCGGTGGGTGGTCTGGCCGGCGGGGTCGTTGGACGCGTCGCTGGAGCCCAGACGCAGCGCCACAGCCGGCGCGGCGATCGCGAGCATGACGCCAGCCGAAGTGAGCGCGACGACCCACGGCCGTCGCTGGATGGCCGCGCTCCAGCGAAGCCACGTGCCGCCCTGCGCGGGCGTCGGTTCGCCTTGCTCGGCGGCTCGCCTCGCCCGTGCGCGGGCCCGTCGCGAAGGTCGCGCGACCCGCTTGCCGGCGAACGTCAGCAGGGCGGGCAGCAGCGTGATCGATCCGAGCATCATCATCAGCACGCCGATCGAGGCCGAGATCGCCACGCCATAGAGGAATTCAACGCCCAGCACGAGCATGCCGAGCAGCGCGATGACGACCGTCGTGCCGGCGAACAGCACGGCTCGGCCGGCCGTGTCCATCGCCTGCACGACGGACTCGCGCACGTTCTGGAACGTCGGCCCGGGCGTGCGATAGGCCTCGCGATAGCGCGTGAGGATGAACAGCGAGTAGTCGATCCCGACGCCCAGCCCGATCATCGCGGCGAGCTCTGAGGAGAAGTTTGGCGTGTCGACGACGTGCGTGAACAGCGCGATCAGGCTGAGGCCGGTGCCGAGGCCGAACAGCGCGGTCACGATCGGCAACCCCATCGCCAGCAGCGAGCCGAACGTGAGCAGCAGCACGACGACGGCGGCCAGGAGCCCGACGGCCGTGGCGATCCCGAACCCCTGCTGCTCTGTCAGCTCGATCGCCTGCCCGCCGAGCTCGACCTCGATTCCCGGCGAGGCCGCGGCTTTGGCCTTGTCAACGACGGGCTGGACCTCTGCCTTGGTGAGCAAGTTGGCTTTCTTGTCGAAGACGACGGTCGCGAACGCGATCTTGCCGTCGGCCGAGATCGCCTTGTCACCAGACGCCGCCGAGTAGGGGCTGATAACGGCCGAGACGTGCGGAAGCTTGGCCACTTCGTTGAACATCTGTTCCATGTGCGCGCGTACGATCGGGCCGCGCACGTCGTTGCCGGCAACCTTGAAGACGATCTCGTCCCGATCTCCGGCCTGCGCGGGGAAGCTGTGTTCGAGCAGGTCCGCGGCGCGCTGGGCGTCGGAGTTGGGGATCGTGAAGTTGTTGGAGTAGGACGTGCCCACCTTGGCCGCGAGCGACAACACGACGAGCAGGAGGATCACCCATCCGACGAGCACGTACCAGCGATGCGAACTTGACCAGCGAGCGAGCTTGCGCATTCGGGTTGTCCTCCTGGGGTGTGGGGCGCGGATGCCGGCACAGTGGCCGGCTTGCGGGACCTCGGGAGTCGACTGCTGACTCTAGCGTGCGCCGATCAGTTCACGGTCGGGTCGGCCGGCATGCGCGCGAGCAGCGCGTAGCTTCCGCCCTTGCGCGCGAGCGCCGCGCTCCACAGGTCGCCGGGCGCGTCGGTGAACACGTCCTCCGCCAGCGCGGTGTGGGCGATCCAGTCGCCCTGGTCGACCTCTGCGTCGAGCTGGCCCTCGCCCCAGCCGGCGTAGCCGGCGAACACGCGTCGCCGGCCGGTGGCCTCGGCCAGCTCGTCTATGTCGGCGTCCGGCGCCGGGAATCCGATCCGCCCGAGCACGAGCAGGCCGGCCGGCGCGGGGTCGAGGAACTCGGCCAAGAACACGATCGACGTCGGCTGCACGGGCCCGCCCACGTATACGGGCTCGGACTCGTCGACGGCCTGCTCGAGCTGGGGCACGGCCTCGCCGACGGTCACCGGCGAGGGGCGGTTGAGCACAACGCCCATCGCCCCCTCGTCGCTGTGCACGCCGATCAGCACGACGGTCCGGCTGAAGTTCGGATCGCGCAGCGACGGCGACGCGAGCAGCAGCTGTCCGGCGAGCGATTCGTCCATCGCCTGAGGCTAGCGCGCGCGGCCGCCGTCCAAGCGCTCGGGGCGGGTATGCTCAGACCGCAGCGAAGGCGAGCGCGGAGGCAAGAGCATGGCCAAGCACCCGAGCGTCGGCGAGCAGGCACCCGACTTCGAGCTGCCCGGCACGAACGGGCCGTTCAAGCTGTCAGATCATCGCGGCGAGCGGGTCGTGCTGCTGTTCTATCCCGGCGACGAAACAGCGGTGTGCACCAAACAGTTCTGCTCCTACCGCGACCGCGCCGAGGACTTCTCGATGCTGGGCGCCACCGTCGTGGGGATCTCCTCCCAGGACGTGGACTCGCACGAGGGCTTCATCGCCAAGCACGGCCTCAACGTTGCGCTGCTCGCCGACCTAGACGGCGAAGTCGCGCGGGCATACGGCGCCAAGGGTGCTCCCTACGGCACCAAGCGCGCGGTGATCGTGATCGACGAGCAGGGGATCGTGCGCCACCGTCACGATCACCGGCTGGGGCTCGACTACCAGACCGTCGACGAGCTGAAGGCGGCGCTCGACGCGCTGCCGGTGGCGTCGGCCTGAGCCGGCGCGTCTAGGTCGGTCACTCGGTCCCCTGGCGCTCGGCGGCGGCGCGCCTGGCGTAGAGCTCGGCCAGCTCGAGCTGGAGGCTGCGCGGCGGCTCGCCGGGAGCCGGGGTGCGCCGGTGCCACTCGCCGCGGCCGTCGAGCTCCCACGAGTTCTGGTTGTCGGCGAAGGCGCGTTCGAGCGTGTCGAGCAGCTCGGCGCGCAGCTCGGGCGCGTCGATCGGCACCGCCAGCTCGACACGGTGGTCGAGGTTGCGCGGCATCAGGTCGGCGGAGCCGATGTAGACGGTGTCCGTGCCGTTGCGCTCAAACGCGAACACGCGCGAGTGCTCGAGCAACCGCCCGACGACCGACACGACGCGGACGTTCTCCGAGATCCCGCGCAGCTGCGGGCGCAGGCAGCAGATCCCGCGCACGTTGAGATCGACCTGCACACCGGCGCGGGAGGCCTCGTACAGCGCCCGGATACACGGTCCGTCGACCAGCGCGTTCATCTTCATTGCGATCCGCGCCGGCGTTCGCGCTGAGTGCGCCTCGATCGTGCGTCGGATCTCGGCGAGGATGCTGTCACGCAGGTGGGCCGGGGCGGTCAGCACCTTGCGATAGTGCAGGGGGCGGCCGTAGCCGGTCAGGTAGTTGAACATTTCGGCGACGTCGGCGCCGATCTGCTCATCGGTCGTGAACAGCCCGAAGTCGGTGTACAGCCGCGCCGTGGTCGAGTGGTAGTTGCCAGTCCCGATGTGCACGTAGTTGCGCACGCCGTCGCCCTCGCGGCGCACCACGAGCACGCACTTGGCGTGCGTCTTCAGCCCCGGCTGGCCGTAGACGACGTGCACGCCCGCCTCCTCCAGCGCCTTCGCCCAGTGGATGTTCATGCGCTCGTCGAAGCGCGCCTTGAGCTCGACCAGCGCGACCGCCTGCTTGCCCCGCTCGGTCGCGTCGATCAGGGCTGGGACCAGCGGCGAGTCGTCGCTCGTGCGGTAGACGGTTTGCTTGATCGCGAGCACGTTCGGGTCGGCCACGGCCTGCTCGACGAAGCGCTCGACCGACGTGGCGAAGGAGATGTAGGGGTGGTGCACGAGCAGGTCGCCTTCGCGCATCGCCCCGAGCACGTCGGGACGCTCGCCCTCGCGGCGCAGCAGGCGGGGGTGGGTGATGCCCGTGAGCGGCTCGACGCGCAGCTCGAAATGACCGGGCAGCCGGACGATCTCCCAGAGCGCGCCCATGTCGAGCAGGCCGTCGACGGGATAGACCTCGTCCTCCTGGACCCCGAGCAGCGACGTCAGTTCGTCGCGCAGCTGCTCCGAGCAGCGCGCTCCCACCTCGACGCG
>DASPVR010000149.1:0-8285 GCA_035622255.1 Solirubrobacteraceae bacterium
CGGCTAGAGCGACTTGCCGACCAGTGCGACCAGATCAATGAGGCGGTTGGAGTAGCCCCACTCGTTGTCGTACCACGCGACCACCTTGACCATCGTGCCGCTCATCACCGCCGTCAGCTGGGAGTCGACGATCGCGGAGTAGGGCGACCGGACGATGTCGCTGGACACGATCGGATCCTCGGTGTAGCGCACGATCCCGTGCAGCGGCCCGCCCTCGGCGGCTGCGCGCAGCGCGCCGTTGACCTCTTCGACGCTCGTCGCGCGCGCACACTCGACCGTGAGGTCGATGACCGAGCCGGTCGGCACCGGAGCTCGCACCGCAAAGCCGTGGAGCCTGCCCTGCAGCTCGGGGATCACGAGGCCGATCGCATTGGCCGCACCCGTCGAGGCCGGGATCAGGTTGATCGCGGCGGCCCGTGCCCGGCGCAGGTCCCTGTGGGGCAGATCCTGCAGGCGCTGGTCGGCCGTGTAGGCGTGGATCGTGGTCATCAGCCCGTGGTCGATGCCGACCGTGTCGTTGAGCACCTTCGCCACGGGCGCCAGGCAGTTGGTCGTGCACGAGGCGTTGGAGATCACGTCGTGGAGGGCGCGGTCGTACACCTGCTCGAAGTTCACGCCGAGCACCACCGTGGCGTCGGGGTCGGGCGCGGGCGCCGAGATCACGACCTTGCGCGCGCCCTGGGCGAGGTGCTTGGCGGCGCTCTCGCGCTCCAGGAACAGGCCGGTCGACTCGATCACCACGTCCACGCCGAGCTCGCCCCACGGCAGCGCCCCCGGGTCGCGCTCGGCGAGCACGCGTAGCTTGAGCCCGTCCACCTCGAGCGCCCCCTCGTCGCGGACGGCGACCTCTCCCGGATAGGGCCCGAGCACCGAGTCGTACTTGAGCAGGTGGCCGAGCGTGCGCGCATCGGTGAGGTCGTTGACGGCCACCCACTCGATCTCGGCGGCCTCACCGCGCGCCCTGGCGGCACGAAACACGTTCCGGCCGATGCGGCCGAATCCGTTGATCCCCACGCGTACGGGCACTGCGCCTCCTGGTGCTCAAAACGATGCCGGGTGGCAGAGCGGCCGCTCCGTCGCCCGGCCGGGGCCCGAAGGCTATCAGCGAGCCTTCGCCCGGCCCTCGCCCGAGCGCGTCCTGACGGGGCCACCGCGGCGCCGGGCGCGCCCTGCGGCCCGCCCGCGGGGCGCTACTCCGAGGCGCGTGTGAGCTTGTCGATGTCGCGGTGGCTGACGGCCACGTCGAGGCGGTCCCACTCGCGGTAGCGCGCCGCGAGATGCTCGGCGATCGCCACCGAGCGGTGTCGGCCGCCGGTGCAGCCGATCGCGATCACCAGGTGGGCCTTGCCCTCGGCCACGTACTGCTCGAGCAGGAAGTCGAGCAGCGCGTGCAGTCGCACGTAGAGCTCCTGCAGGCGCCCGTCGCGCCCGATGTACTCGAGCACGCGCTCGTCCAGGCCGGTGAGCTCGCGTAGCTGCGGCTCGTAGTGGGGGTTGGCCAGGAAGCGCACGTCGAAGGCGAGGTCCTCGCCGCGCGGCGGACCGTGCTTGAAGCCGAAGCTCGTGAACGTGAGCGCCAGGCGCCCGGCGGCCTTGCGCGGGAGCAGTTCGTCGGCGATCTTCTCGCGTAGCGTGGCCGGCGACAGGTCGGTCGTGTCGATCACGAGGTTGGCGCGGCTGCGCAGCGGCTCGAGCAGCGCCCGCTCGGAGGCGATACCGGCCGCCACGCTGCCCTCGGGGGCGAGCGGGTGGCGCCGGCGCGTCTCCTGGAAGCGGGTCACGAGCGTCTGCTCGGAGGCCTCGAGGAAGAGCAGGTGGTGGGTGAGACCGAGCGCGTCGAGCTCGTCGACGACGGCGCGCAGCGCCTCGAAGTAGACGCCCCCGCGCACGTCGGAGGCGACCGCCGCGCATTCGACCTTCGAGCCCTTGTGCACGAACAGCTCGATCAGCGAGCGGATCATCTCGGGCGGCAGGTTGTCCACGCAGAAGTAGCCGGCATCCTCGAACACGTTCATGGCCGTCGACTTGCCGGCGCCCGAGAAGCCGGTGATCACGACCAGCTCGCGCAGCCGCGACTGCACGACCGGGGCGTCGGGGCCGCCGGCGGCGCCAGGGTTGCCAGCCGTGGCAGACCTGCCAGCCGCGTCGCGCGTGTCGGTGGCGTCGGGCTCGTCGGTCGCGTCGGGCTCGTCGGTCGCGTCGGGCTCACCGGCCGGCCTGCGCCCGCTCGCACCGAGCAATGGACGCAGGGGTCGGATCACAGCCATGGTCCCATTGTGTCGCCGCGGGCGGAAATGTGCGCAGGTCGGGACATCCAGATGGTTGATTCCGCGGCGATGTGCCGTTTCCCGGGGGTGCGGATGGTCGAGCCAGCCCAGGACGCAGGCCGAAGGCCTTGCTGGTGGCAAGGTCGAGGCCGAGGACGCCCGGCTGGCGAAGGACAGACGTGCCATCCGGCGGTGCATGGTCGTGGAATCAACCATCTAGGAGCCGACGCGATGCAGGTGGCCGTGCAGCTCGCGCGCGACCTTCGCCGGCAGGCCGGGCACGGCCGCGAGCTCGTCGCTCGAGGCGGCGACGACAGCCTCGGGCGAGCCGAAATAGCCGAGCAGCGCGCGCTTGCGTGCGGGGCCGACGCCCGGCAGCTCGTCCAGGAGCGAGCTCGTGAGCGCGCGGTCGCGCCGGCTGCGATGGTGGGCGACCGCAAAGCGGTGCGCCTCGTCGCGCACGCGCTGCAGCAGCTGAAGCTCGGGCGTGGAGTGGTCGAGTCGCAGCGGGGCGCGCCGGCCGGGCACGAACACCTCCTCGATGCGCTTGGCCAGCGCAACCACCGCCACCCCGCGCTCGCGAAATGCGCGCAGCGGCTGCAGGCCCGCGGCCAGCTGGCCCTTGCCCCCGTCGATCACGACCACGTTGGGCAGCGCCGCGAAGCTCGCGTCGTAGGCCGGGTCGTGGGCGGAGATATCGGTCTGCGCCTGCCACTGCGCCAGGCGCCGCTGCAGCACCTCGCCCATTGCCGCGTAGTCGTCGGAGCGCCCGGGCGCAAGCGAGCGGATCGTGAAGCGGCGGTAGTCGGCCTTCTTGGGGGCGCCGCCCTCGAACACGACCATCGACGCGACCGTATGCTCGCCGCCGAGATGGGAGATGTCGAAGCACTCGATCCGCACCGGCGGCACGTCGAGGCCGAGCGCCCGCTGCAGGCCGTCGAGCGCGTCCACGCGGCTTTGGCGGCGGCGCTCGGCGCGCAGGCGCTCCTGGTCGAGCGCGAGCAGCGCGTTGCGCTGCGCCAGCTCGAGGATGCGCCGCTTGGTGCCGCGCTCGGCGGCGCGGATCTCCACGGGGCCGCCACGGCGGCTGGAGAGCGCCTGCGCGAGCGCGGCGCGCGCGGCCTCGCCGGACCCCCCCTCGCCGCCCTGGGCGAGCTCGCCCTGAACGACGAGCAGGGCCGGTATCGCCATGTGGCCGGCGTAGAACTGGAGGATGAACTCCTCGGCCACCTCGCCGAGGTCGCGCTCGGTCTCGTTGGACAGATAGAACGACTGGCGGTCGGCGAGCACGCCGTCGCGCACCTGGAACACCTGGGCGTTGGCGTCCACTCCGCCGACCGCCACGGCCACCGCGTCGAACGTGTCCCCCGGGCCGTCGGCCACGCGCCCACGCTCGAGCAGCGCGCGCACGGCGGTCAGGCGGTTGCGCTCGAGCGTGGCCTGCTCAAACTGCTCGGCGGCCGCCGCGGCGCGCATGCGCGCCTCCAGATCACGCTCGATCGCGGCGAAGCGACCCGAGAGGAAGTCGGTCACGCCGTCGATCCCGCGGCGGTAGTCGGCCCTCGACACGTAGCCCACGCATGGGGCCTCACATCGCTTGATGTAGTAGTCCAGGCACGGGCTGCCGCTGCGCCGGCCCGGCTCGGCGCCCGTGCAGGAGCGGAACATGAACACCTTGCCGAGCACGTCGAGCGTCGCGCGCACGCGCTTGGCGTTCGAGTACGGGCCGAAGTATGCGCGCCCCGCCCGGTGGCGCTCGCGCGTGAAGTACACGCGCGGGAACTCCTCGTCGAGCGAGATCGCGATGAACGGGTAGGACTTGTCGTCGCGCAGGCGGATGTTGAAGCGCGGCCGGTACTGCTTGATGAACCGCTGCTCGGTGAGCAGCGCCTCGGCCTCGCTGGCGACGACCACGCACTCGACGTGCTCGACGCTCGCGATCATCTCGCCGTGGCCGGGGCTGCTCGGCACGCGCGCGCTGGCGAAGTGCGATGCCACGCGCTTGCGCACCGACTTCGCCTTGCCCACGTACAGGACCCGGTCGCGCGCGTCGCGGAACAGGTACACGCCCGGCTGATCGGGCAGCGCGCGCCGCTGCGCGGCCAGGCTGCTCGCCTTCGGATCCCCCGTCGTGTCCTCGTCGCCGGCCGTGTCGACCATGTCTGAGAACGAGGATACGAGGCGCCCCCCGCCGCGAGTCGGAGCCGGAGCGCGACCGGCGCTCAGTACGCGCGCCAGCGACGGTACACGGCGAGCAGCATGTACACGGCCACCGCCACGAGCACCCACCACAGCGCCTCGTGCAGGCTGGTTTCCCACATCCGCTGGCGCGCGGTGAGCGCGAACAGCACGAGCGCGAGACCGCCGTAGAGCAGCGCGCGGGTGTGGTCGCCGAGGCTGTAGAGGGCCACGCGGTGCTGGCGATAGAGCTGCAGCCCGAGGTAGCCGAAGCCCACGCCGAAGCCGATGTAGAGCAGCGATTCGAAGATCGTCGCCGCCCGGCCGCCCCCCGGCAGCAGGTAGATGGCGAGCGCGATGACGAGCACGATCGCCGCGTTGCGCGCGGTCTTCATGCCCTCCACGCTAGTCGATCAGCGTCTCCAGGCGGGCGTAGGCCTCCTCGACCGCGCGGCGCGCCGCCGTGTGGCGAGCCTCGGACTTCGCCGACTCGTACTGGGTCGCCCAGGCCGCCGGCTCGGACAGCTCGTGCTCGACGGCGCGCAGCGCCGCCTCGGCGTCCTCGACCTCGCGCTCGGCGCGCGTCTGCGCCAACAGCCTGTTCTTCGACGGCCCCGCCGCGCGCGGCTTGGGCTTGCGCGCGCGAGCGCGTCCGTCCGCCTTCTCGTCCTTCGCTTGTTTTCCAGACGGCGCATGCGCCGTCTGGCGGGGGGGCGCATGCGCCCCCCCGGGACGGCCCGCATGCGGGCCGTCCGCCTGTTCGATCGAGCGCCTGGATTCGCGCACGCGCACGTACTCGGGCCAGCCACCCACGTAGCTGTGCAGCGAGCCTTGCTCGACCACGACCGTGCGCGATCCGACCGCGTCGAGCAGCGCGCGGTCGTGGGACACGAGCACGAGCGCGCCGGTGAACGCACGCAGCGCGTCCTCGAGCGCCTCGCGGCTCTCGATGTCGAGGTGGTTGGTGGGCTCGTCGAGCAGCAGCACGTTGGCGCCCGACTGCACGAGCACCGCCAGCGACAGCCGCCGGCGCTCGCCCCCCGACAGGCCGTCGAGCGGTTTCTCCGCCTCCTCGCCCGAGAACAGAAAGCGCCCGAGCAGCGCGCGCGCCTTGTTGGGCGTGAGCCCGGTCGCGCGCTGGGCGGCCTCGAGCACGCTCTGTCCCGGCGGCCCGCCCGCGCCGAGCTCGTCGGTGTGCTGGGAGAGGAAGCCGATCTTCACGTTGTGCCCGCGGCTGAGCCGGCCCGCGGCAGGTGGGCGGCGTCCCGCGAGCACCTCGAGCAGAGTCGTCTTGCCCGTGCCGTTGGGGCCCACGAGCGACACGTGCTCGCCGCGCTCGAGCCACAGCTCGGCGTGCTCGAGCAGGGTCACGGCGCCGCCCCCGGCGCCGCGCGTGGGCGCGTCGCCGTCGCGCCGGTCCGCTTCGCCCGGCCCGCCGACCTCGATGCGCGCATCGGTCAGCTCGAACACCACGCGCCCGGTGCGCTCGGGCGCCTTGAACTGAAGCCCGATCGAGCCGCGGTCGCGCGGGTCGCGCTCGATCCGCTCGATCTTCTCCAGGCGCTTGAGGCGCGACTGCGCCTGGCGCGCCTTCGTGGCCTTGGCGCGGAAGCGGTCGATGAAGCGCTCCATGCGCGCAATCTCCGCGCGCTGCCTGTCGATCGCCTTGCCGAGCGCGAGCTCGCGCGCCGCCTGCTCGCGCCGCCACTGGTGCCACGGTCCGGCGAAGAAGCGCGCGCGCCCGGCCTCGAGCTCGAGCACGGCCGTGCCCACGGCCTCGAGGAACCAGCGGTCGTGGGCCACCAGCACGACCGCGGCGTCGAGCCCCACGAGCGTCTGCTCGAGCCACTCCAGCGACTCGATGTCGAGGTGGTTGGTCGGCTCGTCGAGCAGCAGCACGTCGGCGCTCGCCGCGAGCACCCGGGCCAGCGAGGCCCGCGTGAGCTGCCCGCCCGAGAACGTGGCCAGCGAGCGCTCCAGCTCGGCCTCGCTGAACCCCAGCCCGCGGGCCATTCCGCGCGCGCGGTCGCGCCACAGATAGCCGCCGAGGGACTCGAGCTCAGCCTGCGCGCGCGCGTAGCGGGCGAGCGTGGCCTCGTCGCCGGCGCCGTCGCCCATCAGCCGCTCGAGCTCGGCCAGCCGCGACTCCGCCTCGAGCTCCGGCGTGCAGCCCGAGAGCACGTACTCGCCGAGCGTACGCCCGCGCTCGCGCGGCGGGCGCTGGTCGTGCAGCGCGATGCGCACCCCCCTGGCCACGCTCAGCTCGCCGCGGTCGATCGACTCCTCGCCGGCGAGCATGCGCAGCAGCGTCGTCTTGCCGGCCCCGTTGCGCCCCGCCAGGGTCAGCCGTTCGCGGCGCTCGAGCTTGAACGACACGCCACCCAGCAGGGGGCGCCCGGCCACGTCCTTGTGCAGGTCGGATGCGGTCAGCAGCGCCATCGCTAGATGGCTGACTCCACGGTCGTGTGCCCTGCTCTGGGGGCGCGGAGAGTCGAGCGGGCCACGAACGCAGGGCGAAGCCCTTGCTGGTGGCAAGGGCGAGCCCGAGGACACCGGCCGGCGAAGGCTATGCGTGCCATCCAGAGACGCACGACCGTGGAGTCAGCCATCTGGGTGATGGTAGGCGGCGCCGGCGGCCGCGCCCGACAGCCGCGTCCGCGCCTTCTGTAGCATCGTCTGCGCACGCGATGACCCGCCGCCGACTGACAGCCGCTCTCGCCTACGCGCTGCTGCTCGTGCTCGTGCTCGCGCCCGCGGCGAGCGCCGCCGAAGGCGGCGAAAGCCCGGCCTACGGGCGCGGCTGGTACGGCGCGACCGACGATAGAGTCGTCACCGACGCCGGCTTCATCCTGATCATCTTCTTCCCCACGTTCGTGTTCGTGATGAGCATGATCCAGCGCCGGCTGGAGAAGCGCAAGGAAGCGCGCAAGGCGGCCCAGAGGGCACTCGCCGAGAGCCAGTGGCACGGCGGCTGGTAGCGGCGCCCGACCCGCACGCGAGCGCGAGCCTCCGTGCGATTCCGCGCGCCGCCAGGGCGCGCTGAGGAGCGCGCGCCTTGAGCGAGCCCGAGTCCGTCGCCTACGAGCGCCGCGGCGCGGCCGCGCTCGTCACGATCGACCGCCCGCAGCGGCGCAACGCCGTCGACGGGCCGACCGCCGCTGCCCTGCACGACGCGTTCGTGCGCTTCGAGGCCGACGAGCAGGCGCGCGTGCTCGTGCTCACCGGCGCCGGCGACGTCGCGTTCTGCGCGGGCGCCGACCTGAAGGCGATCGACACGTTCGCGCAGCGGCTGCGCGACCCGGCCGGTCCGATGGGCTTCACCCGCCTGACCCCGTCAAAGCCGGCGATCGCGGCGATCTCGGGCTTCGCGCTCGCCGGCGGGCTCGAGCTGGCGCTGTGGTGCGACCTCCGCGTCGCCACCGAGGACTCGACGCTCGGCTACCCCGAGCGGCGCTGGGGCGTGCCGCTGATCGATGGCGGCACCCAGCGGCTGCCACGCATAGTCGGGCTCGGGAGGGCGCTCGACCTGATCCTCACAGGGCGCATGCTCGACGCGCGCGAGGCGCTCTCGATCGGCCTCGTCACCGAGGTCGTCGCTCCAGGCGAGCACCTGCGGCGCGCGCTCGAGCTGGCCGAGGGGCTGGCCCGCTTTCCCCAGCGCACGATGCTCGTCGACCGGCGTGCGGCGATCGAGGGGCTCGGCATGCCGCTCAGCGATGGTCTCGCGCTCGAGGCGGCGGCGGGGCCGGAGGTGTTCGCCGACGCCGTGCACGGCGCCGCCCGCTTCGCCGCCGGCGAGGGGCGGTCGGGCGCCGGGGCCGGGGCGTGAGCACTATGCTC
>DASPVR010000150.1:0-17496 GCA_035622255.1 Solirubrobacteraceae bacterium
CGCAGCCGGCCGGAGGCCGGCGAGCCGGGCCCCTCTTCCTTGGTCGACCCGCCGACGACCTCGGCGCCCAGGCACCGCTCCCGGACGGCGGCGGTGAAGGAGCGCACGACCCCGAGGTTGACGTCGGCCTCCAGCAGCGCGAGGCGGACCTCGCGCAGGGCGCCCTCGACGCCGGCCTCGGTGAGCGTGCCGCGCTGGCGGACGTCCGCGAGGGCGGCCTGCAGGCGCTCGGAGAGGGAGTCGAACATGGCCGCGCGTCAGCCCTCCGTGGCGGGCGGGCGCCGCCCGCCGGCCCCGGGGCCGAGCGCGCCGCCGCCGGAGCCGGGGGAGAGCGAGCCACCGTCCGGCGAGTCCGCGGTGGGAGGTGACCCGCCGGCGCCACGCGCGAGCGCCTCGCCGATGCCGCCGAACGCCGCGGCGAACTCGGAGGGCACGACGAACACCTTGTTCGAGTCGCCTTCGGCCAGCTGCGGGAGCATCTGCAGGTATTCGTAGCTCAGCAGCTCGCGGCTGGGTTTGCCCTCGTGGATCGCCTTGAATACGGTGTCGATCGCCTTGGCTTCGCCCTCGGCACGCAGGATCGCGGCCTGGCGCTGGCCCTCGGCGTTCAGCACCGCCGCCTGCTTGGCGCCCTCGGCCGTCAGGATCTGGGCCTGCTTCTCGCCTTCGGCGGTGAGGATCGCCGCCCGTCGGTCGCGCTCGGCACGCATCTGCTTCTCCATCGCGCTGCGGATGTCCGCCGGCGGATCGACCGACTTGATCTCGACGCGGTTGATCCTGATGCCCCACTTGCCCGTGGCCTCGTCGAGGACCGCGCGCAGCTCGTTGTTGACGTTCTCGCGCGCGGTGAGCGTGTCCTCGAGCGTGAGCCCCCCGATCACGTTGCGCAGCGTCGTCACGGTTAGCTGCTCGATCGCCTGCAGCGGGGTGGCGATTTCATAAGTCGCCGAGCGCGGATCCGTGATCGTGAAGTAGAGCACCGTCTCGATCCCCACGACGACGTTGTCTTCGGTGATCACCGACTGCGGCGCGAAGTTCACGACCTGCTCGCGCAGGTCGACGAGCGGGCGCACCCGGTCGATGAAGGGCGTGACGATCGCCAGGCCGGGTTCGAGCGTGCGGCTGTAGCGCCCGAGCCGCTCGACCACCCCGGCCTTGGCCTGCGGGATCACACGGATCGTGCGCCAGGCAAGGACGAGCACGAACAGGACCGCCACCACGACCACAATCAGCGCGACCATTGCCAGAGCTCCTTTCTCGTTAGCTGTTGAGAGCCACGCGCCGGGATACCCCGATCAGTGCATCACCAGCGCGGTCGCTCCCCGGATCTCGACAACTTCGACGCGCTCGCCCGCGTTGATCACCTCGTCCTCGTCATAGCTGCGTGCCGTCCACACCTCGCCGTCGATCCTCACGCAGCCGACTCCCTCGTCGTTGGCGATGCGCTCGAGCACGATCGCCGGGCGTCCGATCAGGGCCGCCGCGCCGGTACGGATCGAGGGCGGGATCCGGCGATGCCGCTGCGCCACGGGACGAAGCGTGGCGAACACGATCCCCGACGCCATCGCGAACACGACCACCGTGAGGGCCTCGCTGACGCCGAGCAGGCCGACGATCCCCGCCAGCGCCGCACCGAGCGCAAACGGGGCCAGGTAGAAGCCCCCCTGATGCATCTCGGCGACGCCCAGCACGCACGCCGCCGCCAACCAGACGATCCAGATCTCCACGTTGCGATTATCGCACCGCGCGGTCGCCTCCACGGCCGCGGCCACAGACAGCGCGCCGCAGCGCCGGGCGGCTGTGGCGACGTCACTCGGGGTCCACGAGCGCCCGCGCGAAGTCGCCGGGATCGAACGGGCGCAGGTCCTCGACCGACTCGCCGACGCCGATCAGCTTCACGGGCAGCTGCAGCTCGCGCGCGATCGCAAGCGCGATCCCGCCGCGCGCGGACCCGTCGAGCTTGGTGAGCGCCACCCCGCTGAGGTGCACCGACTCGGCGAACAGCCGGGCCTGGCGCAGTCCGTTCTGGCCGGTCGTCGCGTCGATGGTGAGCAGCGTCTCATGGGGAGCGCCCTCGAGCTGTCGTGCGATCACCCTGCGCACCTTGGCGAGCTCGGCCATCAGCTCACGCTGCGTGTGCAGCCGGCCGGCCGTGTCCACGATCACCACGTCGACGTCGTTGGTGCGCGCGGTCGCGATCGCCTCGAACGCGACCGCCCCCGGATCCGAGCCCGGCGACCCGGTCACGATCTCACACCCGGCGCGTTGCGCCCAGCCCTCGAGCTGCTCATTCGCCGCGGCCCTGAACGTGTCGGCGCCCGCGAGCAGCACGCTCTGATCGAGCTCCCGGCGCAGATGCCAGGCCAGCTTTCCGATCGTCGTCGTCTTGCCGGTGCCGTTGACCCCCACGGCGAGGATCACGGTCGGGTGTGCTCGCACGTCGATCCGCCCGTCGCCCACGCGCGCCGTCTGGGCGAGCAGCGCGATCAGCCGCTCGCGCAACTGCTCGCCATCGCTGAGCTGGCCGGCGACGGCCTCTGACTCGAGCTCACCGACGACCGCGGCTGTCGTGGCCGCGCCGACGTCGGCCATGACCAGCGCCTCCTCGAGCCGTTCCCACGTGTGCTCGTCGAGCGCGCTGAACAGCGTCGCCTGGATCTCGCTGCCGAGCGCCTGGCGCGTCTTGGCCAGGCTCTCGCGCAGGCGACCGAGAAACCGGCGCCCCCCCGCGCGCTCGCCGTCGTCGGCCGGGGCTGCGCCGCCACCGACATCGCCCGGGCGGCCGGTGATGAGCAGATCGCTCCACTCGCGCGGCACGTCCGGCTGCGCTCAGGCGACCTCGGCCACGTCCGCCAGCGCAACGTCGGCCGCTCGCGGCGCGTGGCCGTCGCGCTCTTGCGGTGGCGGCAGGCGCCGCGAGACCACCTTCGACACACCGTCCTGGGCCATCGACACCCCGTACAGCCAGTCCGCGGCCTCCATCGTGCGCTTCTGATGCGTGATCACGATGAACTGGGCGCGATCGGAGTAGCGGCGCAGCAGCGCCAGGAAGCGATCGAGGTTGAGGTCGTCCAGCGCCGCCTCGACCTCGTCGAGGATGTAGAAGGGGCACGGACGCGCGAGGAACACGGCGAACAGGAACGCGAGCGCGGTCATCGACTTCTCGCCGCCGGAGAGCAGCGACAGCCGCTTGGTCGCCTTCCCAGCCGGGGTGATCTCGATCTCGACGCCCTTCAGCTCCTGCTCGCCCGGCGGGATATCATCGTCCTCCCCATCGTCCTCCCCATTGGCCTCCCCGCCGCCCGCGCGCCCGCCGCCCGCGCGCTCGGGCTCCTGCGCGCCGGGCGCGCCGTCGGGCAGCGGCTGTCCGCCCAGAACCGGGCTCGGGGCACGATCTTCGCTGACCAGCCGCAGCCGTCCCGAGCCACCCGGGAACAGGTCGCCCGCGAGTTGCTCGAAGTTGTCGGCGGCGGCCGTGAACGTCGCCTCGAACGTCTCTCGAATCTGACGATCGGTGTCGCGAATCACCGTCCTCAGCTCGCGCAGCGCCGTCTCTAGGTCGCCGCGCCGAACCTCCAGCTCGCCGACGTGCTCGCGCGCCTGGGCGTACTCGTCCTGGGCCAGCGGGTTCACCGGCCCCAGCTGCTCGCGCCGGCGCTCCAGGCGCTGCACGCGCGCCGTCAATGCCAGCTCCTCCTCCCCGCCCAGCGCCTCGGCGGGCACGCCATCGATCGTATCCCTGCCCAGGCGCGAGGCGATCTGGTCGAGCGCCGCTTGGGCCTCATCGACCTGGTCGCGCAGCCGCTGCGCGCCCACCTCGGCCTCTGTCACCAGCTCGCCCGCGCCACGCAGCTCGGTCTGCAGCTCCGCCTCCTCCTGTGCGCAGGCCCGCAGCTCGCTCGCCGCCTGCTCACCCTCCGCGCTGTCGCGCTGCAGCGCCTGCTCGAGCTCGCAGACGACGGCCTCCTCGATCGCGGTGGCGATGTGCGCGAGCACCTGTCCAAGGCGCTCTGCGCTTGCGCTCAGCGCTCGATCGAGCTCCAGGCGCCGGTTCAGCCGCTGCGTTCGCGTCGCGTGCTCGTGGCGCGTGCGCCGCTCGCCGTCTGGGCTCGCAGCGACCTGAGACCCCTCGGCGGGTGGACTCTCGTCCTGCTCGCGGGCCTGCTCAACGGCCAGCGCCACGACCCGCTCGGCCAAGCGTCGAACATCGGCGACGACCTGGGCGATCGCGCGATCGCGCGATCGCGGCTCGGTGTGGCGTTGGGCACGCTGTACGCCGTCGGCGATCGCGCGCGAGAGCGTCTCCCACGCCTCCTCCAATGCCTCCCGCGGCGCTGGCGACGCCGAGCGGCGCGCATCCGTCGCCGGCTCGCCCCGCGGCGGCGCGGGCGCATCGTCTACGTGCTCGCCCTCGCCGGCGTGCGCGAGCGTGCCCAGCTGGCCCTGCGCGCGCTCTATGCGACGCGCGAGCAGCTGGGCGCTCGTGAGCGTCTGCTCGCCGCGCAGCGCGACCCGGTCGCGCGCGGAGCGGGCGGCGTAGAGGCGGCTGGCGATCGCGTCATGGCGTTCGCTGCGCTCCGTCAGCGACCGCTCGGCGCGGCCGCGGCGTGCGATCACCTCGTCCAGGCGTGCCTCGACGGACGCGCGGCGCTCGCGGGCACGCCTGACCGCTGTCTCGGCGGCGGCGAGCTCCGCGCGACGCGCACGGAGCGTGTCGCCGACCAGCAGCCAGCGGGCCTCCAGCAGCTGACGCTCCAGGCGCTCGTGAAGCTCGGCCGCCTCGGCCTGGCGCTTGAGCGGCCTCAGCCGCGAGCGCGCCTCGCGCTCGATGTCCAGGGCGCGATCGAGGTTCTCTTGCGTTCGCTCGAGCTTGAGCTGGGCGCGGCGGCGGCGCTTGCGGTGCTTGCCGAGCCCCGCGGCCTCCTCGAGCAACAGCCGGCGATCGCGCGGCCTCGAGGTGACGATCCCCTCGACACGACCCTGCGAGATGACCGAATGTGTCTCGCGCCCGAGGCCGGTGTCGCTGAGCACCTCGATCACATCAGTCAGGCGGCAGCGGGCGCCGTTGAGTCGGTAGCCGCCGTCGCCGTTGCGCTCCAGCCGGCGCACGATCGAGATCTCGCTCAGGGGCAGCCCGACGGTGCCGTCGGAGTTGTCGAGCACGATCTCTACCTCGGCCGCGGAACGCGCCTGTGTGCCGCGGCCACCGGCGAAGATCACGTCCTGCATCGACTGCCCGCGCACCGCGAGCGGTGACTGCTCGCCCATCGCCCACAGCACCGCGTCGGTCACGTTGGACTTGCCCGAGCCGTTGGGCCCGACGACGACCGACACGCCCGGCCCGAAGTCCAGGCGCGTGCGATCGGGGAAGGACTTGAAGCCGTTGAGCGTGAGCGACTTCAGGTGCATCGCGCCCGCCTCGTGACGCCGGTGTCCGGTCCGCTCATCGCTCCTCCAGCGTCTGGACGGCGGCGCGCGCCGCCTGCTGCTCGGCGTGTTTCTTGCTGCGGCCGCTGCCGGCGCCCAGCTGGTGCCCATCGACGCACGCGATCACGCTGAACGTGCGCTCGTGCGGCGGTCCGTCCTCGCCGGTGATGCGGTAGGTGACCTCCGCCCCGCGGCGCGCCGAGATCTCCTGCAGCGCGGACTTGAAGTCGACCGGGTGCTCCAGGGCCTGCTCGATCTCCGGCCCGAAGGCCTCCACGACTGCTTCGGCGGTGCGCTCGTAGCCGACGTGCAGGTAACAAGCGCCGATCACGGCCTCGATGACCGACGCCAGCACGCGCTCGGTCTGAAGCCGGGCGGTGGCGCGGTCGCGCATGCCCTCGGGCGCCGCCGCCCGCAGCCTGTCGGCCAGCGCGAGACGCTCCGCGACAGCGCGGCAGGAGACTCCCGAGACCACCTGGGCGCGGATCTTGGTCAGCCTGCCGGCACCGAAGCGCTCGGCCTCGAGTCGCGGGTACAGGTGCGTCGTCACGGCCAGCGCGAGCACGCTGTCGCCCAGGAACGCCAGCCGGTCGTAGGAATCGCTGCGCCGCTCGGTCCACGAGGCGTGTGTGAACACCTGGCGCGCGAGCTCGTCGGGGAGCTCGTCCAGCAGTGCCGCGAGCTTCATCGCTGTGCATCGGCGGTTCCGTTGCGGGCGAGCACGAAATCGACCGCCTGCCCCACGGTGAGGATCTGTGCCGCCTCCTCGTCGTTCATGCGCACACCGTAGGTGTCCTCGAGCTCCTGCACGAGCGTGTACAGATCAAGTGAGTCGGCCTCGAGGTCCTCCCGGAAGCGCGTCTGTTCGTCGATCGTCGCGGGGTCGACTTCGAGCTCGTCGCCCAGATGCGTCTGGATCAGGGTGAGGACCTGCTCGCGGGTCATTGCGCCTGCGGCAGGCTAGCGTCCTGCGCGGACACGGGTGTCCGCCTGAGCGCGCCGGCGCGCTCGAGCGCGAGCTGGGTGTGCCCGACGATGTCCGCGCGCGCGCCGCGCTCGGCGCGGGCGATCGCGTGCGCAAAGCCGCCGCGCGTGAAACGCCCATGGGGCACGACCCCGAGTTGCCGCAGCCCGAGCAGATAGGCGCCGCCGTTGGACTCCGGGTCGATCTCCTCGCGAAAGCTGCGCAAAGCCCCACGCAGCAGCGCGCCGCCGAGCTTGGCGCGCGTCGAGGACATGGCGGCATCGCGAATCGCCCTCAGCATCGCTGCCGACACCCCCTCCATCAGCTTGAGCGCGATGTTGCCGGTGAACCCGTCGGTAACGATCACGTCGGCGACACCACTGACGACGTCGGTGCCCTCCACGTTGCCGATGAACTCGAAGGTGTCGCCGGCTCCGCGCGCGCCGCGCGCGAGCTGCTCGTGGACCTCGATCACGAGCGCGCTCCCGCGCCCGGCCTCCTCGCCGTTCGAGAGCAGCCCCACCCGCGGGCAGGGCAGATCGAGCAGCGTCTGCGCGAGGGCGGCGCCCATGAATGCGAACTGCACGAGATGCTCGGGTCGCGCCTCGCTGCTGGCGCCCACGTCGAGCAGCGTGACCGGATGCCGCGGGATCGGAAGCGCGATCGCCAGCGCCGGCCGGTAGATACCGCGCGCGCGCTTGATGTTGAACGTACCCGCCGCCAGCGCCGCGCCAGTGCCGCCGGCACACACGAGCGCCTGCGCCCGGCCGCCGGCGACCGCCCGGGCCGCCATCACGATCGAGGCGTCGGGGCTCATGCGCGCAGCGCGGGCCGGATCGGCGCTCTTGGCGATCGACACCGGAGCGTCGACGACCTCGATCATGCCCGGCGGGGCGGTCTGCACGGCCGCGGTCAGGTCATCTGCCGGGCCGAACAGCAGCGTCCGCGCGCCCGCGTGCGCGGCGATCGCCGCGCCGCTGGCGACCTCGGCGGGTCCGAGGTCCGCACCGTTGCAGTCGACCGCCACGACCGCCTGGCCCGCCAGCTCGCGCGCGCGCGCCTTCGGCGCCTCCGACACGGCGGGCGCGCTACTCGTCGTCGTGCTCGTGAGCGTGACCGGGCGCGACCGGCGCGACGACCGTTCGGCCCGAGTAGGAGCCGCACACCGGACACACGCGGTGAGGCCTGCGCGGGTTATGGCACTGCGGGCAGGCGTTTATTGCCGGCGCAGCGAGCTTGTGCTGCGCGCGGCGCTTGCCGGTGCGGCTGTGCGACTGCTTTTTCTTCGGCACCGCCATGGCGCAGAAGGCTACCAATCGCCAGCTAGCCGAGCTTGAGCTCGCGCAGCTTGGCCCAGCGCGGATCGGGCGGTGTGTCGTGGCGGTGGCCGGGGCCGGCCTCGTTGAGATCGGCGGCACACACCGGGCACAGCCCGGCGCAGTCGGGCCGGCACAGCACCTTCGTTGGCACCGTCAGGGCGAACGCGTCGTGCGCCCACGCCGCGACATCGAGGACCTCGTCGCTCACATAGGGGCTCTCGAGCTCCTCGCCGGCTCCCGGTCGATCGACCTCGCGGGCGTCCACCTCGAGCGTCGGCGCGGCATCCTTCAGGCAGCGCATGCACGGCCCGGCCAGCGTCGCGACGAAGCGCAGGCGCAGCGCGTAGCCGCCACCCGTCATGCGCGAGACGTCCAGCACGACCGGCGTCTGCGTGGCGACGACCGCGTAGCGCTGTCCGCCCAGCGTGAGCGGCTCGCTCGCTACTGCCGGCGCGAGCCGTCGTCCCTCGCCGCCGCTCAGGCCGAGGCCGGCGAGGTCGACCTGAGAGCTCGAAGGCACCATCGTCTCAGGCTAGCGCCGGCGGCTCGCGCGCGGGGTGGCTCATCGAACGTTGCAGCCCGGGTCGCTGTCGCTCGCCGGGCGCGGGAGCGCGGCTCAGCTCGATTCCAGCAGCTGACGCTTGAGCACCTTGCCCGCGGCGTTGCGCGGCAGCCGCGCGATGAACACGACATCGCGCGGAACCTTGTAGCGCGCGAGGTTCTGCTTGACGTACTCCTTCACCGCGTCCTCGCTGAGGGAGGCCCCGTCCCGTGGCACGACGTACGCGGCGAGGCGCTGGCCGAACTCCTCGTCGGCCACCCCCACCGCCGCCGCCTCTTCGATCTGCTCGTGTTCGGCGAGCAGGTCCTCGACCTCGCGCGGGAACACGTTCTCGCCGCCGCTGACGATCATTTCGTCGTCGCGCCCTTCGACGAACAGGCGTCCGGCGCGGTCGAAGCGACCCACGTCGCCGGTGCTCATGAGACCCCTCACGACCTCCTTGGACCCGCCCCCGGCATAGCCCTCGAAGGTCATCTCGTTGGCGACGAAGATGCGCCCGACCTCCCCCGGGGCGACCTCGCGACCGTCGTCGTCGAGCAGCTTGACGACTGTGCCGATCGGCGCGCGCCCCGCGGTCCCCGGGGCGGCACGCAGATCCGCGGGTGTGGCGATCGTCGCCCACGCCACCTCGGTCGAGCCGTACAGGTTGTAGAGCACGTCTCCGAACACGTCCATGGCGTCGGTGGCGAGCTCCCCCGGGAGCGCCGATCCGCTCAGCGCGATGATGCGCAGCTTGCGCAGGTCATATCGCGCGATTACCTCGGGGCCGAGCTCGAGCATGCGTTGCAGCATCACCGGGACCACGACCAGCGTGCTCGCCCCGTGTTGCGCTACGACCCTCAAGGTGTGCTCGGGGTCGAACCTGCGCTGCAGCACGATCGTGCTGCCGAGCGGGATGCCGAGCGTGAGGTGGGCAAAGCCCCACGCGTGGAACATCGGCGCGGCGATCATCGTCACCTCGCCGGCACGGAGTGGGATCTTCGAGAACAGAGCAGCCGCCGGCTGCAGCGAGTCGGGCTGGCTGCGGGGCGCGCCCTTGGGCGTGCCGGTCGTACCCGAGGTGAGCATCACGACGCGGCCTTTCTCGGCGGGAGGCTGCAGGTCGCCGTCGTCGCCGCGCGCGATCAGCTGCTCGAGCGCGGGATGGGCCGGGTGCGAGTCGCGGTCGCTCCAAGCGATGAAGCTCATGCGGCCGGCAGCGCCCTCGCTGACCAGCTCGGTGAACTCCTCGTCGTAGATCACCGCCACCGGTTCTTCGCGCGCGAGCACATCGGCGATCTGCGGGCCCGCGAAGGCCGTGTTCAGGTACAGCGCGCCGGTGCCGAGCTTGGAGCAGGCGACCGTGGCCTCGATAAAGCCACGGTGGTTGCGGCACATGATCGCCACGCTGTCGCGCTCCCCCACGCCCGCGCGGCGAAGCTCGCAGGCGAGCGCGTTCGTGCGCCGGTGCACCTCCTCGTAGGTGAGCATCCCGCGCTCATCTACGAGCGCCGCTCGCCGCGGATGGCGGATCGCCGCGACGGCGTAGCCGGCAGCCGGGCTCGCGCCCCAGCGGCGCAGCGCCACGAGCGCCCGCGTCAGCCGGTCCGGGCGCGTCGGCGACGCGATACCCGTCTGCAGGATGGCGAGCGCCGCCTGGAGCCTGTATCTGGTTTCGGCGATCACCACGTCCGACCGTACTCCAAGACCCGACCCACCTGAAGCCCTGAAGCCGCGACCCGCCGCGGCCTCGCAGCTAGCCGACCTCGGCTGGTTCGTCCTTGCCCTGGAGGCGCTCGCGCCCGCGCTGCACCGCCGCGATGAACTTCGACAGGTTCACCTCGAGGGTGTTGAGGATCTCATCGGCGTAGTCCTCGGCGCCAAGCCTGATCTCGCGCTCCCGGGCGCGCGCGTCCTCGACGATGTCCTCGGCGGCGCGCTCAGCCTGCTTGGTGACCTCCTCCTCGCCGACGAGGCGGTCCTGGCGCTCGCGCGCATCCTTGATGATGCGCTCGGCCTCCTTCTTGGCCTCGGCGAGCATCTCCTGGCGCTCCTTGACGATCCAGCGCGCCTGCTTGATCTCCTCGGGGATCGTCGCCCGCATCTGATCGAGGATGTCGTAGATCTCCTCCTTGTCAACGCGCACCTGGTCGGTCATGGGCACCGACTTGGCGTTGTGGACCAAGTCGTCGAGCTTGTCTATGAGGACGAGGACATCCATCGTCTTACCTCCGCGACCTGCGGGGGGATCGCCGGTCGAGTGATTCCTAACACGCAGCTCGACATCATGTCCATTTCGTCAGCGCCTCAGCTCTTCCTTCAAGCGCTTGGACACCGGGTCGGGCACGAGATCGTCGATCTTGCCCCCAAACGTCGCAAGCTCCTTGACGCCGCTCGACGACAGGAAACTGTACTGGGCGCTGGCCATCAGGTATACGGACTCTATCTCGGGTTCCTGACGGCGGTTGAGCTGGTTCATCTCGAGCTCGTACTCGAAGTCTGAGATCGCGCGCAGGCCCTTGACGATCGCCCTGGCCCCCACCGATCTGGCGAAATCGACCACGAGCGTGCTGAAGGGCTCGGCGCGCACATGCGGCAGCTCCGCGACGGCCTGTTCGATGAACAGCACGCGCTCCTCGATCCCGAACAGCGCCTGGTCCTTTCGCACCGAGCGGTTGACGACCGCGATCACGACTTCGTCGAACAGCATCGCGGCGCGCCGGATCACGTCGAGGTGGCCGTTGGTGATCGGGTCGTAGGAGCCCGGACAGACGGCTATCGACTTGGCGGTTGGCGTCATTGCTTGCGATGGATCGTGATCGAGGTGTCGCCGTAGCTACGTCGCCGCTCGACCGCGAGATCCAGCTGCAGCGGTGCCCTGCGATCGCTCTCGACGACGACGCGCGCCGACGGCCCCAGCAGCGACGGCAGGACCGCCGACAACTCTAGCCCCCACGCGCGCGCCTGGGCGTATGGAGGATCGATGAGCACCAGATCGTATGTCTCTTTGCGTCGCCGCGCACTGCGCAGCGCCACCAGCGCGTCGGCGCGCCGCAGCCGCGCCTCGCCCGGCGAGAGCCCGAGCGCGCGGAGGTTCTGCGCCAGCACGCGCGCCGCGCCGGCGTGCCGCTCGACGAACACGACCGTCTCGGCCCCGCGCGACAGCGCCTCGATCCCGAGCGCCCCGCTGCCGGCGAACAGGTCGAGCACGCGCGCGCCCTGAAGTTCGTCGAGCATCGCAAACAGCGCCTCGCGCACGCGCTCAGACGTGGGCCGCGTGGCCCGGCCGCGCGGCGCCCTGAACGTCCTGCCTCCGAGCCGTCCCGCGACCACGCGCACGCGCCTACGGTAACGACGCGGTGGCCCACCGACGCGAGCGGCGCGGCCGGGCTAAGCCGGGATCGGCTCGAGCGCATCGGCGCCGAACCTGTCGGTCAGCGCCCGCGCGAGCAGCGCGTGCTCGGGGGCAGACAGGCTCGCATCCTCGGCGAAGATCGCCGCCGCCCGGGCGCGTGCGCGCTCGAGCAGCAGCGTGTCGTCTGGCAGCAGCGCGAATCGAAACTGGCCCAGCCCCGACTGGCGTGTGCCCACGAGCTCGCCCTCCTTGCGCAGCGCGAGGTCGATCTCGGCCAGGCGAAAGCCGTCCGCGTGGCTGCGCAGGGCGCGCAGCTTCGCCGAGGCGCCGGCCGCGTCGCCGGCGAGAAAGCAGCTCGAGCGCCAGCTACCTCGCCCCACCCGTCCGCGCAGCTGGTGAAGCTGGGAGATGCCGAAGCGCTCCGCGTTCTCGACGAGGATCACGGTCGCGTTGGGAACGTCGATGCCCACCTCGATCACCGTCGTCGCGACTAGTACGTCCGCCTCACCCGCGGCGAAGGCCGCCATCGCCCGCTGCTTGTCGCGGGCGCGCATGCCGCCGTGCAGGAGGGCCAGCCGAAAACCCGAAAGCTCACCGTCGCGCAGACGCACGAGCTCGGCCTTGGCCGCGCGCGCCGTACCCGGCGCCGCGGCCTCGCCCTCGACGGCGTCGATCAGCGGGCACACGACGTAGGCCTGTCGTCCGGCCTGCAGCTGCTCGCGCAGCTCGCGGTAGGCCTCTGCGCGCCCTTTTTGGCCATCGACGAGGCGCGTGTCGACCGGCCCCCGACCCCGCGGGAGCTCGCGCAGCGTGCTCACGTCGAGGTCGCCGTAGCGGGCCAGCGCGAGCGTGCGCGGGATCGGCGTCGCCGTCATGTGCAGCATGTGTGCGGCCCCCTTCGCGTCGAGCGCCGCTCGCTGGCGCACGCCGAAGCGATGCTGCTCGTCGACGACCGCGACCGCCAGCGCCCCGAACTCGACGTCGGGCTCGATCAGCGCATGCGTGCCGACGATCAGCGACAGCTCGCCATTGGCGAGCTTGCCGAGGGTGTCGCGGCGGCGTCGCGGCGGGGTCGAGCCGGTCAGCACCGAGGCCGCGACGGGCTCGGCTCCGATCAGCGTTGTCAGCGTCTGGAAGTGCTGCTCGGCGAGCGTCTCGGTGGGCGCCATCAGCGCAGCCTGGTGGCCGTGCTCGACGGCTCGCAGCATCGCGTGCAGCGCGACGACGGTCTTGCCGCTGCCAACCTCGCCGAGGAGCAGCCGCTGCATCGCCCGTGGCTCGGCGAGGTCGGCTTCGATCGCCGCAATCGCTCGCCGCTGGTCGCCGGTCGGCGCGAACGGCAGCTGCTCCATCCAGCGCGCGCTGAGCGAAGGCGGGCGCGTGAGCGCGCAGGCATCGCACGCCGCCCGGCGCCTGGCGCGACGGTGCAGGAAAACGAGCTGGGTCAGCAGCAGCTCCTCGAAGCCCAGACGGCGGCGGCCTGCCTCGAGGTCCTCCGGGGCCCGCGGAAAGTGCATCGCGGCGAGCGCGCACGCGCGGTCGGGCAACCGCTCGGCGCAGCGCGCGGCCGCCGGCAGCGCGTCGGGGATCTCGTGCAATGCCTCGCGCGCACCCTGCACGAGCGTCAGTATCTGCGTCGAGGTGACGCCCTCGCTGGCCGGATAGTGCGGCACGGCCCCCGTCGCACCCGGGTCTGACCCGATCGCGTGGTGGCTCACCCGAAAGCCGCCCTTGCCGTCGGCGCCGCCGTGCAGCAGAAGACGCGTGCCCGGCCGGTAGCGCTCCACCAACCACGGCTGGTTGAAGAAGGTCGCACGCATGCTCGCGCTCGCGTCGAAGACCGTCGCCTGGACGAGCGGGCGCATCCCGCGGCGGCGAACCGCGCGCGCCGAGATCGCGCGCACCTCGACAGCCACGGTGGCCTGCTCGCCCGCCTGAAGCTCGGCCACAGTACGCGCCTGGCGACTGGCCCTGGGCAGGTGCTCGAGCAGGTCTCCCACCGTCGCCAGACCCAGCAGCTCGATCCCGTCCGCCATCTTCCCCGGCGCGAGGCGCAGCGGCTCTCGCAGGCGCGAGGGACGCGGCCAACGCAGCGGCGCGCCGATCATCTCCGCGCGACCGAGCGTGCGCCCGTCGGCAAACGCCCGCGGCAACTCGCCGCCGCGCCGCGACGCGCGTGCGCCTGCCCTATCCGGTGCCCGCGCCGTGGCCGTGCCCATGGACGCAGATCATGATCCGCGTCACGGTCGTAAAGTCACTCGGCCGCGAGCAGCCACCAGTAGGCGGGCTGGCCGCCGTGGCGCAGCTCCAGCTCCACGCCACCATCGACCATGCCCTCGACATCGGCGAGGTGAAGCGGGGCGCCGGCCCCGGCGAGCACGGTTATCAGCTCAGGCGCCACCGAGTCACGACCACCTTCGACGAGGATCTCGAGCACCCCGCGCAGCGTGTCGGAGGGTTTCCCCCAGACTCTGACCTCGTCGTCGACGAAACCGACGGCCTGCCCGCGCGAGAAGCGCCCCTGGGAGTCATCGCGCGCGGCGGGCGCGACCGCAGCCGTGCGCACGCGCGCGAGCGCGGCGCGCAGCGCCTGCGCGTTCTCCTCGACGCTGCACTCGGGTGCGAGCGCGAGCGCCGCCGCCAGCCCCGCTTGCTGGCTGGTCGTCCGCACGACGAGGACCTGCTTGTCCGACAGCTCGGCTGCGCGCTCCGCCGCCATGATCACGTTGGGGCTGTTGGCGAGCACGACCACGTCCTCGACGGGAACCTCGTGTATCCCCGCCAGCAGGTCGTAGGTCGAGGGGTTGAAGGTCAGCCCGCCTTCGATCGTATGCACGCCGAGCTCGTGGAACATCTCGACCATTCCCCGCCCGCTGGCGACCGCCACGGCCCCACAGCGCGCCGCGCTCGTACGCGCCACCGTGCTCGTGGGCCCTTGCCGCACGTCGTGGTCCTCTCCGCCGCCAGTGGCGGCGTCCGGGGGGACGAAGCGCGCCACCTTGCGGGGCGCGAGCGCCCCGGCGCCGTCGCCGCTCGCGTCCGTCGCGGCAGCCACACCGGCGAGCGCCGCCGCGTCCCGGGTCCGCACGCCCGCGAGCCCCTCGGGCTCTGAAGCCTCGGCACGGCGCGCCGCGCCGTGCCCTGCCAGGCGCTCATCGCGTTCGGCCACCTGCAGGTGCATGTCGGCGACGTCCAGCCGCGACACCTCGCCGGCCTCGCTGAACACAGCCGTTGCCTGCTCGGGCTCGTCGGTGTGCAGGTGGATCTTCAGCGTCGTGTCGTCGCCGACGACCAGCACCGAGTCACCCAGGCGCTCGAGCGGCTCGATGAAGCTGCTGGGGTGCAGGCCCTGGCCCGTGACGGCGAAGTTGGTGCAGTAGCGATAGCGCTCGGAGCTGTGCTCGGGGTGGTGGATGCGCGCCGCCGCGTGGTGCTCGAGCTCGGCGGCGCGCTCGCCGCGCAGCACAGCGACGACGCCGGCCATGATGATCGTGAGGCCATAGCCGCCAGCGTCGACGACACCGGCGTCGCGCAGCGCGGCCAGCAGCTCCGGGCCCCGTCTGACCGAGTCCTGTCCGGCCTCGACCGCCCGCTCCAGCGCATCGGCTATGACGACGTCCTGGGTGCGTTCATCGGTGGCGGGCCCCAGGCGCGGGTTCTCGGCGCTGTGTGCGACATCGGTGACGATCTTGTGGGCCATCTCGCGCGCCACGGTCAGGATCGTTCCCTCGGCCGGCTCGCGCACCGACGCGTAGGCGCGGCTGGCGGCGTTGGTCAGGGCGGCGCCCACGAGTGTCGCGTCGATCAGCTCGCCCGGCCGACTGACGAGCTCCTCCGCGGCACCGCGGATCATCTGGGAGAGGATCACCCCGGAGTTGCCGCGCGCTCCCAGCAGCGCCGCGCGCGCGACGGACTGCACGATCTCATCGCGGCCGATCTCGTCGATCGTGAGGTGCTCGCCCGCCCCCTGCAGGCGGTCGAGCTCGTCGACGACGGCGCGCAGTGTGAGCGTCATGTTGTCGCCGGTATCGCCGTCGGCGACGGGGAACACATTGAGGTCGTTGACCTCCTGACGGCGCGATTCCAGATGGGCCAGGGCGCCCGCGACAGCCGCGCGAAAACGAACCAGATTGGTATCGCTCACCGAGACACCTCTATCAGAGGCGGCACCCGCTCCGGGGCCCGGTGAGCTCCCTTGCGCGAGCGCCCCGCCCGATCAGACGGCCTTCGTGACCTTTTCGGCCTTCAGACAGCGGGTGCACACGTACACGCGCCGTGGCGCCTTGCCCACCAGGATCCGCACCTTCTGAAGGTTGGGATCGAAGCGACGCTTGGTTGCGACCATCGAGTGGCTGCGGCTCTGACCGAACGCCGGGCCCTTTCCGCAGCTGTGACATACCTTCGCCATCGTGAAGCGGCAGTCTAGATGATCCGCTGCTCGGCTCTTGGCGATGCGAGCGCCGCGCGCAGCGAGGCCATGGCGAGGACGGCCCGCGCGGCGTTGGCGCCCTGATCGCGCTTGCCCCCGCCAGAACGCGCGAGCGCCTGCTCGAGCGTGTGGCAGGTGAGCACGCCGAAGGCGCAAGGGACGCCGGTGGCCAGCTGCACCTGCATTATCCCCCGCGCAGCCTCGGCGCACACGAACGCGTAGTGGTCGGTCTCTCCGCGGATCACGGCGCCCAGGCAGGCGACACCGGCAAAGCGCCCGCTGTGGGCCGCATACGACGCGGCCAGCGGCAGCTCGAACGCTCCGGGGACCTCGAGCACCTCCACGTCGTCGTGGCCGGCGTGCGCGAACTCGCCGCGCGCGCCCGCCAGCAGCCGCTGTGCGAGCTCCTCGTAGAAGCTCGCGAGCCCGATCGCAAAGCGCGCGCCCTGCTCGACGCTCATCCCGAGGAGCGCCGCTCTTTGGCGCGATCCTGCTCGCGCTCGGAGTGCAACAGCTCCTCGTCGAGGTTCAGGCCCTGGTGGTGCAGCGTGTGCCCCATGCGCTGGGCCTTCGTGCGCAGGTAGGCCTCGTTGTGCTCATTGGGCGCGTGCTCGATCGGGATCTGCGCGCTGACCGACAACCCGTACCCCTCGAGCCCCCTGATCTTCTTGGGGTTGTTCGTCAGGATGCGAACCGAGCTGAGGCCGAGATCGACGAGGATCTGCGCGCCGATGCCGTAGTCGCGCAGGTCCACCGGCAGCCCGAGGCGCTCGTTCGCCTCCACGGTGTCGAGACCGTCCTCCTGCAGGCGGTAGGCGCGCAGCTTGTTCAGCAGGCCAATGCCGCGCCCCTCCTGGGAGAGGTAGAGCAGCACGCCCTGGCCCTCGCGCTCGATCATCGACAAGGCCGAAGCCAGCTGGTCGCCACAGTCGCAGCGCAGCGAGTGGAACACGTCGCCCGTGAGGCACTCCGAGTGGACGCGCACGAGCACATCGCGCTGGCCCGCGACGTCTCCCTTTACAAGCGCCACGTGATGCTTGCCGTCGACGAGCGAGCGGTAACCGACCGCCTGGAACTCGCCGAAGGTGGTCGGTAGGCGAGTCGCGACGATCCGCTCGACCAGCTTGTCGTGGTGGCGGCGGTAGGCGATCAGATCGGCGACGGTGATCATGCACAGCCCGTGACGCGCGCAGTAGTCGACCAGGTCGTGAACTCGCGCCATCGTGCCGTCGTCGTTCATCACCTCGCAGATCACGCCCGCCGGGTACAGGCCGGCGAGGCGCGCCAGGTCGACCGCCGCCTCGGTCTGTCCGGCGCGCTCGAGCACACCGCCGTCGCGACTCTTCAGCGGGAACACGTGGCCCGGCTGGACGAGGTCGCGCGGGGAGCTCTCGGGGTCGATCGCGACCTGGATCGTGTGTGCCCGGTCGTGCGCCGAGATCCCGGTCGTGACGCCTTCGC
>DASPVR010000151.1:0-16662 GCA_035622255.1 Solirubrobacteraceae bacterium
TCGAGCGCTGCCTCGCTCGGCTCACCGAGGGCGGGCGGTCCGTGCTCATCCCCCGCGAGCTGCCGCCGAACGACGGCGCGATCTCCTATGGCCAGGCCGTGGTGACAGCAGCGCGGCTGGCCAGCGGCGAGCGACCACCACACAGCGATCGGACGACGCGCGGCAACGCACACCGGGCGGCGACCACGTGCCACACGCGGTTTGAGCAGAATGGGAACGCGGGCCCGCCTGGGCCCGTGTGATCGCCGTCGCCGTCGTGTGCGTGGTTCACCGCGGTGGCGATCTGGCGGTTGATGCGCGCCGAGGAGGCGTAGGGGAGCGCGGGCGCGACAGCTCGTTCGCCTCGCGGAGCGCCCGTGCGGCGAGTTGACCGACGACCTCCTGCACCGCTGGGGAGAGCCCGACGCCGGCGTCGAAGCGGGCGCCCACCACGCCATAGAGGATGACCCGCGCGGGTAGGCGTCCGAGCGCGCGCCCCAGCTCGAGCGCCCCTGCGAGCCCGAGCGCGTGCGTGGAGGACGAGGACGACAGATCGGCGGGCAGTGGCCGCGTGGAGGCGTCGAGGCGTTGGATGGTCCCCGCCGGGGCAGCACCATGGGTCGCCTCCTCGGCGTCGGGGATCGCCGGGCCTGTGCGACGAGCCGTGTGCGGCCTGTGCATCGCATCGACGAGCACTACAGCGTCCGCGCCCTCCCACGCCTCGAGCAGCGCCAATGGCTCGCCCTCCTGCTCGCAGATGGCGATTCGCGCTTCCCGCGCGTGCGCCATCCGTCCGCTGCTCGCAGCGTCTTCGACCAGCGCCTGGGCGCGCCGTGCGACCTCGAGACCGACGGCGTCGTCGTGGCGAAGCGGGTTTCCGACCCCGATCACGAGGACCGCCGGCCGCGGCGAGCTCTCACCCACGGTCGACGGTGAGTGTGAGGAAGTGGGTGGCGCAGGAAATGCAGGGGTCGTGGTTGCGGATCGCCTGCTCACAACGGAGCGTGAGCTGCTGGTCGGAGAGATCGACGCCGTCTTCCACAACCGCGCGAAGGTTCTCCTCGATGGCGAGCTGGTTCTGGGAGGTGGGCGGGACGATCCTCGCGTCGAGGATGGCGCCATCCTCGGCGAGCTCGTAGCGGTGGTAGAGCAGCCCGCGTGGGGCCTCGGTGGCGCCGTGGCCGACGGCACTTCGAGGCACGACCTCGATCGCCGGAGCGTCCGGCTCCTCGTAGCGTCCGATGATCGACAGCGCTTCGTCGCACGCCTGTACGAGCTCAACGCCGCGAACGACGATGCTCTGGAATGGGTTCGTGCACACCTCCCCCAGGCCCGCGTCGCGCGCGGCACCGCGCGCGAGCGCTCCGAGGGCAGAGGCGGACAGCGCATAGCGGGCCAGCGGACCGGTGAGGTAGGTGCCACGCTCGCGGATACGGGCGTGTAGCGCGTTGGAATGCTCGACGTGGTCCTCGACGATGTGCTCGTCGAACTGGGCCGGGACGATGTCGAGGCCGCGGTCTGAGCGTATCGTCCCGCGGTCGATCGGGTACTCGCCCCCGGGGTCCGTCAGCGCCACGAGCTCGGTCGTACAGTCCACCTCGGGAAACGGCAACTCCGAAGCCCAGCGGACCGTCGCCAGCGCTGTGTCGCGGGCGGCCTCTAGCTGCTCGACGAGCGTGTGCAGCTCGCGCCGACGCGGCACCCGGTAAAAGCCGCCGACACGGACGTTGATCGGGTGCACCTCGCGTCCGCCGACGAGCGCCATCAGCGCGTTGCCCGCCCTCTTCATCAGCAGGCCTTCTTCGACGATTGCGCGGTGCTCGCGCGCCATCTCCACCGCGCCGGCATAGCCAAGGAAGTCGGGGGCATGGAGCATGTACACGTGAAGGCTGTGGCTCTCGATCCACTCGCCGCAGTAGATGAGCCGGCGCAGGTCACGCAAGGGGCCATCGTCGATCTGGACGCCACAGGCGTCCTCCATCGCCCGCACGGCACTCATCTGGTAGGCGACTGGGCAGATGCCGCATATACGCGCGGTGATGTCTGGGGCCTCCGTGAACGCCCGCCCCCGCAGTAGCGCCTCGAAGAAGCGCGGCGGCTCGTAGATGCGCAGTTTCACGTCGACGACCTTGCGGCCATCGAGCCTCACGTACATCGCTCCCTCGCCCTCGACACGCGCGAGGTAGTCGGTGCGGAGCACCCGCGTGCGCTCGCTCATCGCTCGCGCCCGCCCTACTCGTGCGCCTTGGATGCCTGCGCGAATGCGCCCGAGCCGGCGTTGAAGGTGCGATAGAGGCGCACCAGATCAACCTCCCCGGAGCCAAGCTCGGCCATGCGTGCGCTGAGCGACGGCGTGTTGGGGCTTTCCATTGGCCCGTAGCAGCCATAGCAGCCCCGGTCGTACGCCGGGCAGATCGCACCGCATCCGGCATGCGTCACGGGTCCCAGGCACGGAACGCCGTCGGCCACCATGACGCACACGGTCCCCCGGCGCTTGCACTCCATGCACACGCTGTGCGCGCGCACGCGGGGACGGCGAGCGGCGAGATGGGCACCGATCACCTCGAGCAGCTGGAGCTTGTTGATCGGACAGCCTTGAAGCTCGAAGTCGACCGGCACGTGCGCGCTGATCGGCGTCGAGCGATCGAGCGTGGAAATGTACTCCGGCGAGGCGTAGACGATGCGTGTGAACGCATCGACATCGCCGAAGTTGCGAAGCGCCTGGATACCCCCGGCGGTGGCGCAAGCGCCGATCGTGATCAGGGTGTGCGAGCTACGGCGCACCTCCCGGATGCGCTCGGCGTCGTGCGCCGTGGTGATCGAGCCCTCCACGATCGAGACGTCGTAGGGACCGTCCACGGTCGCACTGCTGGCCTCGAGGAAGTAGGCGACCTCCAGGCGCTCCGCCAGCATCAGCAGCTCGTCCTCACAGTCGAGCAGGCTTAGCTGGCAACCGTCGCAGGAGGCGAACTTCCAAACCGCGAGTGTCTGCTTGTGCGCCCCGATCATCACAGCTCCCGGATCGTGAGCCAGCGCTCCAGCTCGCTCCAGCGGTAGACGGGCCCGTCACGACAGACCAGCGTCGGACCCAGCTGGCAGTGGCCGCAAAGGGCAACCCCGCACTGCATGTTGCGCTCCATCGCAGCGTAAACGCGTTCGCTGGTGACGCCTGCCTTAGCGAGTGCGACCACGGTGAAACGCATCATCACCTCCGGTCCGCAGACGAACGCCGCGGTGCGAGCGGGATCGAAGCCAGCGCGGGCGACGAGCCGTGGCACCACGCCGACCCGCCCCAGCCACTCCGGTCCCGCGCTGTCGACTGTGAGCGCCACCTCGAGCCCGCGCGCGGCCCACTCCTCGAGCTCGGCGGTGTAGAGCAGCTGCGTCGGCGAGCGCCCACCATAGAGCAGCGACAGACGCCCGTAGCGCTCGCGCCGGGCCAACAACGTGAGGATCGCCGGCCGCAGCGGAGCGAGACCTATCCCGCCGGCGATCACGAGCACATCGGCGCCCTCGACCTGCGCCACGGGCCAGGGCCTGCCGAATGGGCCGCGCACGCCGAGCACCTCGCCCCGTCGTGCGCGGCAGATCGCCTGCGTCGCGAGGCCAACTGCGCGGACAGTATGGATGAGCGCACCACCGCCATCGGGGTCGCCGCTGATCGAGATCGGAACCTCCCCGGCTCCATACGCGGAGAGCATCGCGAACTGACCAGGGGAAAACGCAAGTCGTGTCCCCGCGCGGGGCGCGAGCTCAAGGGTCCAAGTGTCGGCGGTCTCCTGGCGCCGCGCGGTGATCACGAACGGCGCGGGAACCATCGCGCCCGGAGCCTCTGCCGGGAACTCAGGCGCGAGCGGCATGGCCGTAGACGTCCAAGAGCTGCAGGCGAGTCGCCTGCAGCCGGTCGATCAGCGATGCCGCAAAGCGGCGCATGAGCTGGTAGCCGAGCTCGTGGTCGGCATCGCACTTGCCGCGCAGGCAGGCACCGTCGAAAGCGACAGTCGCCGTGGGTACGGTCGCACGGGCATCGAACTGCCAGCGATATGGCTCAAATAGCCACGACCAGCCCACCACGTCGCCCTCGTGTAGGGTCTCGATGCTCAGTGCACCGCGACCCGGGGCCTCGACCTCGAGCGCTACCGCCCCCTCGCGGATGAGGAAGAAGCGCTCTGCGGGCGCACCCTCGCAAAACAGCCGCGTGCCGGCTGCGAAGCGCTCGTTGGAGCCACAGCCGGCGATCAGCTCCAGATGCGCGGACGGCAGCCCCGCAAAGAGGGGCGAGGAAGCGATCAGCTCGTCAAGCGTCTGCACCATTGGCGGACTCGCTGTCACGGATCGCGCGCGCCTCCTCGGTGATGTCGATCCCCACCGGGCACCACGTGATGCAGCGCCCACAGCCGACGCATCCAGAGCTACCGAACTGGTCGATCCAGGTGGCCAGCTTGTGTGTCATCCACTGCCGATAGCGCGATCGCGTCGAGGAGCGGACGGCGCCACCGTTGATGTGGGAGTAGTCGATCGTGAAGCACGAGTCCCACCGCTGGTGGCGCTCGATGTGATCGCCGGCGAGGTCGGTGACGTCCTCGACCGTCGTACAGAAGCAGGTCGGGCAGACCATCGTGCAGTTCCCGCACGCGAGGCACCGCTCGGCGACCTCATCCCAGCGCGGGTTCTCATAGTTGCGGTAGAGCAGGTCGCGGATGTCGTGTGCGTCGAGCTCGCGTCCCATCTCGCTGGCGGCGCGTGCGTGCCCGGCCGCGGCCGCGTCCTGTTCGGGTCCGCCGGCGCGAGCATGTGGTACCTCGCCGAGGAGCTCTGCGCCGCGCGGGCTGCCGACGTCGAGCACGAAGTAGTGGCGGCCGTCCTCAAGCACCTCGGTGAGGGCGAGGTCGTAACCAGACTCGGCGGTCGGTCCTGTGCCCATCGATGCGCAGAAGCAAGTGTTCCCAGCCTGCGAGCATTGGACGGCCACGACGAAGACATCCTCGCGCCGCACGGAGTGGCCCGGATCCCGACGTGCACCGCTCAGGAGCACGCGATCGAGGATCGCCATCGCGTGAATCTCGCACGAGCGCACGCCGAGGAAGGCGTAGCGAGGCGCCGTGTGCGGGGGCTCCCCCAGCTCCGTGAGGCTGCCGTCCTCGCCAAGCCGGGCGCGCCACAGGCGCACCTCGGGTGGCAGTTGGTAGCGCTTCCAGGAGTGCGGGCCGACGTTGTAGCCGAAGAGCGCGTCGTCGGAACGCTGGCGCAGGCGATAGCTCCCGCCGCTCTGCTCGTCGGTCCAGCCGATCGGCAGATCGGCGCAGCTCTCGATCTCGTCGTAGACGATCGCACGATCACGCACGGTTGGTCCGAGCACCGTGTAGCCTCGGCTGCGCAGCGCCGCAAGGAGCCGATCGAGTGCGTCTCGCTCCACGATGTGGCCGCCCGGCTGGCTCATCGAGCGGGATTCTACGACCGACCTCGTGGTCAGCCGTGTGTGAGGCCGGCCCTGCAGGCATGCTGCTCTTTGAGGCGGCAGGCGGGCATGCAGGGGTCTCTGCCGGTTGATCTGGCGCGAGCACGATCGGGCGCAGACCGGCGCCCTGACCCGGTCTCAACGTCGCTGGGAGGCGCACCGGAGCTGATCGGGAGCACCGGAGCTGATCGGGAGCACCGCCGCTGCTCGCTGCGAGTCGCGCTTGGGCTCGGTCCATCTAGGGGGTGGTCACGGTGGGTGGCGATGTGCCCTTTGGCGGCTAGGGCTCATCGCTCGAAAAGGACCTGGCGCGGCTGCCAGGTCCTCAACCCGCACCGAGCTAGCCGGAACCACGGGTATCTCCGGTCTGTGTTGTGAATTGTCACGCTCGCAACCGGCTAGTCCCTAGAATGGTTGCGGGAGGTTATCGCGGCCGACGGCATTGCAGCTCGGACGGCCAAGGGCGGGTAGGCCGAAACATAGGGAGGCAGAGGTCACCGAACACATGCCAAAGCCTGAACCAGCCAACGCCTCCGAAGAGCATCCACGAATCGTGATTGCCGGGGGAGGAGTGGCCGCGCTCGAGGCTCTGATCGCGCTTCGCGACCTCCTCGACCGTATTGTCAGCATTGAGATGGTCGCTCCCACTGGGGAGTTCGTTTACCGTCCACTCTCGGTCACCGAACCATTCGGCAGTGCTGCGTCCCCCCGCTTCGATCTCGCCAAGATCGCCGCCGACCACGGCGCAAGCCTGCACCACGGCATCGTGGATGCTGTGGATCATGATCGCATGCGTGTGAGCCTGCGCGGCGGGCGGTTGCTGCCGTTTGACGTTCTGCTCCTTGCCATCGGCGCTCGGCCATGCGAGTGGTTGGCTGGCGCGATCCCCTTCGCTGGGCCTGAGGACGTCCCGCGGTTGCGTGCGCTGATTGGAGAGTTAGAAGACGGAAGCGTGGACAGGATCATTTTCACTGCACCGCCCGCGCTCCACTGGACCTTTCCGCTATACGAGCTCGCGCTTCTCACCGCGGCACGCGTGGCTGAGCGCCGCCTCGCAGACGTGCACCTGACGATCGCCACGCCCGAGCCCAGCCCGCTCGAGGTCTTCGGCGCATCTGCGACGCGTCACGTGCGCGAGCTCTGTGCCGATCGCGGCATCGCGCTGAAGACCGCCGTGCGCGCCCGGTCGTTCGAGAACGGCCGTCTCGAGCTCGAATCCGGCGAGTACCTGCAGGCGGAGGGCATTGTCGCCCTGCCCGAGCTCAAGGGCGAGCCGATCGCGGGGGTACCTTGCGACGACGCAGGGTTCATACCCGTCGATGAGCATGGGGCGGTTCGAGGCCTACCCGGCGTCTATGCGGCAGGCGATGGCGCGAGATATCCGATCAAGCAGGGTGGCCTCGCCGCGCAACAGGCGGACGCCGCCGCAGAAGCAATAGCTGCCTATCTAGGAACCGATATCGAGCCGCAGCCCTTCAGTGCGAGGTTGCGCGGGGAGCTCCTGACGGGTCTGGAGCCGACGTACCTCGTGGCCCGCGCGGCGGAAGCCGGCAGCCGCGAATCGAACATCGCCTTTGAGCCGCTCTGGTCGCCGCGGGGGAAGATCGCATCGCGCTACCTGGCCCCGTACCTGGCAGAGTTGGCGAGCCTGCGACCGTAGGTATCGCGGGTGCTGCGCGCCTGAGGAAGGCCTCACCTCGCGCCAGGCGCATGCGAGTGTGAAGAGTATGGCTCAAGGGGGGAGCTGTGGGTGCCGAGACCTCGATCGGGCTCGCTGAAGGCGAATCACCCGGCCGGCCACAGTCTCCCTCGTTTATACGTGGTTGGTGTGCTGGTGCTGCTGCAGAAACCCTGCCGCGCGCAGGTGCTCGATCACCGCGTGTTGGCGCTCGCCGAGTGTCTGCAGCTCTTGGTCGGGCTCGTGCGCCGTGCTCGCCATCCCGTGCTCGGCGCGGCCGATCGCCATCAGCTCGCGGCTTTGTGAGTCGCGCTCGAGATCTATTGTCTGTGGGCGAACAGGGCGTGTGAGCCGACTCTTAGCAGTAAAGACGCTCAGGTGGCACGAGCAGCACTGAGCACGGCGCCTCGTGCACGACTCGCCTGCCGACGCTCCCGATCGCTCGCAGCCCGTTCACCCTACGGCTGCCCATCACCACAAGGGACGCCCCCACCTCGTCTGCCGTGGCGCAGATCACATCGTGGGCGCTGCCGTGCTCAACTCGTACCTCGTTTGGGCCCGCGGCGAGCTGCAGTCTGCGTCCCTGCTGCTCGACGCGTTCCCGTCTTGCGTGTGACTCATGGCCGGCGGCGTGCAGCAGAATCATCTCGGCCCCGCGGGCCTGCGCAAATCGCCGGCCCAGCTCGACCAGCTCATCAGAACCCTCCCGGCCATCGGTTGCCAGAACGATGCGATGGCCGACGTGATGCCCTCCCGGCACCGAGCGCGCGGCGAGCAGCGGGATTGTGAACGAACCCAGTGCGGTATCGGCTACACCCACGGTGAACATTCCGCGTAGCCTTGATGTTGTGGGTGCGCCGAGGGCGAGCAGATCGCGATTCGCGCTCCAGTCGAGGATGACTCGCGAAGGGGGAGCTGCCGGATCCACCTCGACGGTGGACGGCACACCGGCCTCGTGGCAGATCTGTGTGGCGCGGTTGAGTATGCCCGTGGCCTTCGTCGAGCCGATCGCCGGTGCTCTGTGCGCACCTTCGATGTCAAACGAGGTCACGAGGAGCAGGGTCAGGTGGCCCGCGGAACCAGCGAAGGCCGCTGCCTGTTCCACAGCCACGAAGCCTCCCTCGCTGCCGTCAATAGCGCATAGGGTGTCTGCGAACCTAAGACCGGAGCTTGGACCAGCCATGTCCTGTTGCGATTGGGGTGCTTGGGCCTCGGCCATTGGCACAGGCTAGCCGCATAATCTCAGCCGGCATTCGCAGCTTACCGCAGTACCGGCCGGGGAATACCACGATTATCGAGCGCTCGAGGCGGGCATCATCGTTGGCAGAGCGACAGGATCAGTAGTGGGCACGGACGGCGAGTGCGCAGCTTGCACCGATGGGCCGCGGGCCGGCGGCGGGATGCCGTTTGTCCTCGCATGAGCAGGCCGCGATGGTGCTCTTTTCGTTGTTCGAGGAACAGTGCGCGAGGAAGCCGCGCACAACGCTCGGCTCGTGGACAGCATCGCCGGGAGCTTTCCCGAGGCGCTCGACTACTTCCCTGCGGCGGCCGAGGAGGACGCCGGCCCCCGCCGCTACCTCGGCCTGCCGGCTCACGCGCACGTGGATCGCGCTGCTGCGCGGTAGGGTGCGCGCCTCGCTGGCGGCAACGCTCGGCGTCGAGGACGCCCGCAACGTCGCCAAGGCCTGCTGGCGGGGGGCCGACGCGGGGTATGCAAGCGGGATGCGGGCAGCCAACACCGGAAGCTACAGCTCGTGGTGAGCTCCGCGACTCGGTCACCAGGGCGTCCTGGTCGTTGCGCTGGCGCGAAAGAAGTGCGGGTTACTACCGGGACGGATGGCGCTTCGCTACCGATGACAGCATCCGGCCGCCGCGTAGGCTGCAATAAGTGACCGATCCGCTCTCCCCGCTGGACGCGACATTCCTCGAGCTCGAGCAGATGAATGACGGCGCGACGATGCATATCGGGGGGATCATGGTGTTTGATCCACTCCCGGACGGAACGGTGCCCACGCTCGATGCAGTGTGCACGGACATCGTCTCGCGCCTGACCCTGCTCCGCCACTATTCCCAGCGGCTTTCGTCTGAGCGGGCAGGTGGGTTGACCTGGCCACGCTGGCGGGATGATCCCCAGTTCGACATTCGCAACCACGTGCAGCACGCGGCACTGCCCGCGCCTGGCGGCGATGACGAGCTGTGCGAATGGGCTGGGGATTTCTTCTCACACCGCCTCGATCGCACGCGCCCGCTGTGGGAGATGGTGCTGCTCGAGGGGCTCGCAGATGGCCGCTGGGCGTTGGCCCACAGGACCCACCATTGTCTCGTCGACGGCGTCGGGTCGGTCGACGTTGCTCAGCTCATGCTGGACCCCGCGGTGTCTCCGTCGCCCAGTAGCGCACAGCCGCCGGCGGATCAGCCCAGCTCACGTTGGCAAACGCTTATCCCCCACTCGCCGGACGTACTTGCGGACCTGGCGACGACGGGGGTCCGTGCAACAACTGGCAGCGTCCACGCGGCGTTGCATCCTCGCGAGACACTCGAGCGGTCCCGCTCCTTGGCTGAGCTGATCGTGCGCGACGAGCTGATCGCTGCGCCTCACACCAGCCTCAATCTCCCGACCGGGGCTACCCGCCGGTTTGACATTGTGCGTGCCTCGCTGCCTGAGCTGAAGGCGATCAAGCGCGCGCTGGGGGGCTCAGTCAACGATGTCGTGCTGGCTGCCTGTACGACCGGTCTGCGCCAGCTGCTGCTTTCGCGTGGCGAGCAACCCCCACCCGAGGGTATACGTGCCATGGTCCCGGTGAACATTCGCACTGCCTCGCAGCAGCTGGCGCTCGGTAACCGCATCAGCTCGCTGTTCGTAGAGCTCCCCGTCGCCGAGCCTGACGCACTCACACGCGTGCGAAGCATCGTCGAGCGCACGAGCAGCCTGAAGGCATCGGGTGCCGCGCTCGGCGCCGCCACGATGATCGACCTCGCGGCGCTCGCCCCGCCGCTTCTGCACGCGCTGGCCGCGCGCGCACTTTACGCGACGCGTCTGTTCAACCTGACGATCACCAACGTACCGGGGCCCCGGATCCCGCTGTACGCGTTTGGTGCGGAGCTCCGCGAGATCCACCCGATGGTCCCGCTCGCTGCCGAACACGCTGTGGGCGTCGCGGTCATGTCCTACAACGGTGGCGTGGTGCTCGGTCTGAGCGCCGACCGTGACTCAACGTCCGACCTCGGCGTCCTCACCGCGGGGGTGCAAGAGGGCTTCGCCGAGCTGCGCCTGCTCTCCTCCGAAGCGCAGAAGTCATCGCCGAAACCCGAGCCATCGACGAAGCCCAAAGCAACCACGAAGCCGGAGTCCAAGTCCTCGCGCACGGCGGCGGCGAGTCGCGCGTCCGGCGCCAGCTAGCCGAGCACCTACGCGCTACGCCCGGGACGGCGTGGGGGCGAGACGCCGCAGTGCACGCAGCTCGGCGACGATGGCGCCGAGCAGCTTCTCGGGGTCGGGCACGAGGCCGGCGTCGGCGTTCACGCCAAAGGTCACGCGGCCGTTGTAGCTAAAGATCGTCACGCCGAGCCCGACGCTGCCGGTCCGTGGCGCCATGATGAGCATTCCCTTCACAGCGACGTCGGCGAGGCGAATCTCCGTGTCCGGTCCGGGCATGTTTGAAACGACCACGGTCACCTTGTCCGAGAAGACGATCTCCAGCCGCTTACTCCCAAACGGCGAGATCCCCATCATGCACAAGCCGTGGAACGCGAGCCGCCCCTCGTCCGTGCGCTTGATCTCGGTCATGCGTCGCTGCACGCACGCAAGTCGCTCGCGGCGATCCGCGACGCCGATCGGCAAATCGAGGAAGACGAGGCCGAACAGGTTGCCGAGCTCGCGCGGGATCGGCTCATCGGGCGGGCGCAGGTTGAACGGCATGTACGCGCGGATCTCCTCGACGAGGCTGCCGCGGGCGATCAGGTAGTCGCGCAGTCCACCGGCTAGCGCTGCAAGTGCCACGTCGTTGACGGTAGCGCCGCTGGGACGCCCGATCCGCTTAACGTCCTCGAGCGACATCGGCGTAGTCCAGGTGGTTCGCTGTGGAACGTTCAGGGGACCTTTCAGCACGGTCGGAGTGTCGGGCCCGGTACGCGCGATCTTCGCGAGCGAACGTGTGTCGACGCCGGCGATCCGACCGCGGAGGATCCCGCGCGGGTGCGCGACCGCGTAGCGCGTCTCGCGGGTGATCGCAGTCGCGAGCTTGCGGCCCGCGAGCATCGCGGGCGCCGCGTAGCCCGCGGCGCGAGGAAGCAGGGTCGCGTGCTGCTTTGCCTCCGGCGCGATACCGGCGTCGGGTGCGTGATCGCTGAGGGACAGCAGCACCCGCGCGAGCGAGACCCCGTCGACGATGCAATGCTGAATCCGCCAGACGATCGCGGCGCCGTCGCCGAAGCCGTCCACGAAGTGCACGCTCCACAGCGGCCTGTCGCGACCGAGCGGGGTTGACTGCAGCATCGCCACAAACGCCTCGAGCGCGGCCTGATCACCAGGGGCGGGCAACCTGTGGCGATGAACGTGTCGTCGCAGTTCGAAGAGCGGATCCTCCTCCCAGCGCGGCATGCCAACCGAAATGCGAGGCTCCGCGGCACGCTGGCTGAAGCGCGGGAAGCGATCAACCAACCGCTCGCGCAAGAGTTCCTCGACCGCCTTCCAGTCCGGCGGCTGTGCAAACCACAGGACGCTCGTGATGATCGCGAGGTTCGCCGGGCGATCCATGCGCAGCCAGGCTGCGTCGATGGCGCTCATGTCGCTCACCAGCACGCGCCTCGCAGCAACTGAGCGACGGCGCGCTGCAGGGTCGACGCGGACTCGTTCTCGTCGACCTTCTCGCGTGCTGCCGCCGAGTCGGGAAGCGCTCTGTATGTCGCGCCGAGGATCTCCCTGGCCGCGGCCGGCGAGATCGTGCGCCCGAGTTCGATGAGCGCCCTGCCGACCGCGCGACGCGGCCCACCGACCGCGCGAGCTCGCTGAATTGCCGATGGGACGCATATGCGGGGCGTCAGCGCCATACCGGCTGCATTCGTCTGCCGTCTTATCTGCGCAGTGATTTACCGGCGTTGTCCACGACCTTGCGGAGGAAGTCGTACTGTGTTTGCACCAATCGGTCTGCCATCTCCAGGGCGGAGTCCACGATCTCCTGCCGCCTGGATGGGCCCTCGCCGCGTGGCAGCGATGGCAACGCCCGGTCGACGCTGTCGACGAACCTGTGCACCGCCTCGATCGCGGCACGCTGACCGTCCTCGACGGACTTCAGGATCTCATCGGACAACTCGGTTGTCCTGTTGACCGCGACCCTGGTCCGGCGTGCCGCCGGGCTGCTCCTGCGAGTCGCTTTTGCTTTCTTGCGCTGTGGTGCTTTTCCCGTCGTGCTGCGCTTGGTCTTGGTCTCGGCCATCACTCGTTCTCCCTCTAGGATTCGCGCTACCTTCGCAGGCGCAAACGATACGCGGCGTCACAGCGATTGAGAGGCGCCCAAAACCACACGCCGACTGCGGAGAATCCACATGGCGTGCAGGTCCCGCGCTCGACATCAGAGCGCTCACCGTGGGTGCCGAATATCCGGTCACGCCGGCCTCAAGGCCGGACGATGCTCGCCAGGTGGGGTCCCCCGCCGATGGCAGTCCACCGCGCAAAGCCCGTCGTCTTCGCCTTGATCTACCTGGCGCTCCGGCGCGCGGTGGAGCTGATCATGCTGTTCTGCCGCGGCGACGAGGCGAAGGAGCTCGATGTAGCGCTGCGCCCCGGACGCGAGCGGCGCCTCGGCCTTCGGCCTCGGCTCCGATCCCGTCCCGACAGATCCTCAGTCAGCTACCTGTCAACGCGAGCGTGGAGTGCGCGCCAGACGGGCCTCGGTAGCGAGCCGCATACTGCATGTGTTGTGCTACTGGGACCCGGTGATCTTCCCCCGCAGGACGTGCCCAGCCTTGCGACGCTAACTTGGGTGCATGGCTGGGCAGCGGGCGGCTGGCCGGCGGCCCCAAGTGGTGATCGCCGGCGGTGGAGTGGCAGGGATCGAGGCGCTGATCGCGCTGCGCGAGCTGTTGGACGGCTTCGTCGGCATCGACCTCGTGGCGCCCGGCAAGGAGTTCGTCTACCGGCCGCTGTCGGTCGCCGAGCCGTTCGGACTGGCCGAACCCCGTCGCTTCCCTCTCCGGGAGATCGCCGCCGACAACGGAGCCGAGCTGCGGGCTGGCTTGCTACACGCCGTGGAGCACGAGCGTCGCGTCGTGCGTCTGGGGGATGGCGCGTCGCTCAGCTACGACGCGCTGCTCGTGGCCGTTGGCGCCCGCCCACACGACTGGCTCGAGGGCGCGGTGAGCTTCGCTGGCCCGGAGGACGTCGGGCAGCTGCGGCGTCTCGTGGCCGACCTGGATGCCGGCATCCTCGGGAGCGTCGCCTTCGTCGCTCCGGCTGGGCCGACGTGGACGCTTCCGTTGTATGAGCTCGCGCTGCTCACGGCCGCGCACGTCGCCGAACACGCACGCGGGGGTGTGCGGTTGACGGTCGTTAGCCCTGAGACGAGTCCGCTGGAGGTGTTCGGCGACGCGGCCGCGCGGCATGTACGCGAGCTGTGCGTGAACCGCGGCATAGAGCTGAGATCCGCCACGCTGGCTACCGCCTTCCAGAACGGCATTCTGGAGATCGACCCAGGTGGGAGCGTCGAGGCCGACGCGGTGGTGGCGTTGCCGAAACTGGAGGGCGAGCCGATCGAGGGCCTGCCATGCGATGACGCTGGTTTCGTCCTTGTCGATGAGCATTGCGCGGTCGACGGGCTATCGGGGGTGTACGCCGCCGGCGACGGGATCGCGTATCCGGTCAAGCAGGGAGGTCTTGCGACCCAGCAGGCCGACGCGGCTGCGGAAGCTATCGCCGGGGAGCTCGGCGCGACGATCGGCCCACGACCGTTCCGTCCTAGGCTGCGCGGGCAACTCCTGACGGGACTTGGACCCACCTACCTAACTGCCGGAGTCACCGATACCGGCATCAAGGAGTCGTGGATCGCCGCCAACCCGCTGTGGTGGCCGCCGAGCAAGATCGCCGGGCGCTACCTCGCGCCATACCTCTCCTCCCGCGGCACGTATGGTAGAGCCGAGGAGCTGAAGGAGCGCCCTCCCGTCAGCCGCGAGGTCGCGGAGAAAGTCTCCGGCGAGCGCGAGGACGTTCGCCGGCTCGCGGTGACCTTCGCGGAGATGGACGCCCGGGTAGGGGACTACGACTCGGCGCTCGCCTGGCTGGAGACGATCGAGCAGCTCGACGGGTTGCTCTCGCCGCTGCTCTTGCAAAAACGAGCCGAGTGGCGCGAGCGGACACGCTGAGCGCGATCGTCGGTGACGGCCGGGTGCGCGCCAACACAAAGCATGGCGCAGACCCGCGTGTGGCGGATCTAACCACGGCTAGCGAGATGCACGCACGGGTTCCGTCCGGCGTGCGGGCGTGCGTCCCGCTGGCCCGGCGTCGCTGGAGCCGGCGAGTAGCCCACGCAGCTCATCGAGACCACCTCTGACGCCGTCGACGAACACGTCGAAATCGGGCATCGAGTCGCAGTCGGCGCTCAGCCCGAGCACGACAGAGCCATTGCAGGACATGACCGCGACACCCACGGCGTGCTCAGCCGCCAGCGGGACGAGCGGGTGGACCTCGCGCAGCGGCGCCCCGCACGCGTACAGCGCCTCCGAGGGGCCGGGCACGTTGGTGATCGTCAGATTGAAGAGGCGGGTCCCGTAGAGCGTGCGCGCGAGCAGCGGGTGAAGGATCGGCGGTGCGAGGCTTGAGACATCCACCGCAGTAGCCGCCCCCAGCGCCGCTCGCGAGGACTTGAGCGCGGTCATGCGCTCGACGATCTGACGCGCGCGCGCGTGGGCAAGTGGCTCGGCGACGGGCAGCTCCACGAAAAGGGAGCTGATGCGATTGCCGAGCGCCAGGTGCTCCGACGCCGTACGGATGTTGACCGGCACCATTGCGCGCAGCCCGGCGGATGGCAGCTGCTCATTCCGTGCGATCAGCAACTTTCGCAGGCCGGTGGCGCACGCGGCGAGCACCGCGTCGTTGAGGGATCCGCCGAACTCGTGCCCGATCGCCTTCAGCTCCTCCAACGGGATGCGAACGATCTCGTAGCGGCGCGTCGGCCCGATCGGGACGTTCAGGGACGTCTGTGGGGCACCTGTAATTGCATCGTGGACGATCACCTCCGCCAGCGCGCGCGATTTCTCGAATGCCTCCCGTGGGTGGAGTGCCGCGTGGAGGCCACCGGCAGCGGCGCGCGCGCCGCTTCGCGTGAGGTCGACCACGGCGCGCGGCGGATGCGGCACGATCGCCTCCCAGCCGGCGCGAGTTTCATTCGACTGCTGCTCTGCGGACGGCGCCGGCGGCTCCGGAGCCAGCATCACGTTCAGCGCGTCCACGGATCCGACGCCGTCAACGAGTGCGTGGTGGGTCTTCGTGGCGATCGCCCAGCGCCCCTCCGCGAGCCCCTCCACGAGCACCATCTCCCACAGCGGCCGTGTGCGATCGAGCCGGTGCGAGAAGTACTCCGCTGCCCACTCACACAGCTCGGGATCGCCCCCCGGCGCGGGCACCGCCGCACGGTGAACGTGGTTGCGAAGGTCAAAGGACGGATCGGCCTGCCACCGTGGCCAGGCCAGCCCGCCGACGTGCTCGGCGGAGAGCCGCTGGGTGTAGCGCGGCAGCGACGTGAGGCGCGCGGCGATGTCGTCACGGACGGCGTCCAGCGCCGGCGCGCCTCCGTCCGGAAGCGGATCGAAGACCATTACGCCCCCGATGTGCATCGTCGCGCCCTCATCCATCTGCTCGAGCTCAAGGAAGGTCGCGTCGAGCGCGGTCAGTTGATCCAGCATCGGCGTGACGCTACGCTCGCAACTTATCTCCACCATCGGCGACAAACTGCGGACCCTGACCGTAGTAATCCACACCGTTCCGAGGGCATATCGCGCTGCATAGGGGCTGTGGTCTGTGGGAGCGTAGCGCAGCGATGTTGATCGAGCCGGAGTCCACCTGATGGCACGCGAGGCGGACGTCGACGTCGTGGATGCGCGTGTAGGGGAGACCGGTGGCGAAGCGTCCCGGTCGCTCGGCGACCGAGCCCTGGAGCGCGTCTGGGTGTATGACCTGAGCGAGGGCTCGCGCGAGATGGCGGATCTGCTCGGGGGAAAGGGCGCGGGGATCGCCGAGATGACGCGCGTGCTCGGCCACGAGCGTGTACCTGCTGGATTCACGGTCAGCACGGAGGCGTGCGTCAGCTACATGCAGCAGGGCAGGCGCGCCCCCGCGGAGCTTGACCGTCAGGTCGAGGAGGCGCTCGAGCGTCTCGAGGAGCACGCTGGCAAGCGGCTCGGCGCGGCGGAGGATCCGCTGCTCGTCTCGGTGCGAAGCGGCGCGCGCGTCTCGATGCCGGGGATGCTCGACACGGTGCTGAACCTCGGACTGCACGATGCGAGCGTCGAGGGGCTCGCGCGTTCGACCGGCGACGAGCGCTTCGCGTGGGACTGC
>DASPVR010000152.1:0-4743 GCA_035622255.1 Solirubrobacteraceae bacterium
GTTCGACTGCGCCGGGCGTGCGCGTGAGCTGGCCGCCTCCTAGATGATTGATTCCACGCCCCGAGCCCGCGATCGGGCCTAGATGGCGGCGCGCGCGGCACGGAGCGCCGGCGGCGGTCGCCTCAGGCGGCCACCGACAGCCCGCGGTGGAAGGCGCGCGCGAACAGCTCCGACTCGCGGCCGGCCGCCCAGCGCGGGACCGCCGCGGACTCGCCCTCGGCGAGCACGTGTAGCTGGACCTCGCCGTTGCACAGCGCCACGCGCGTACCGCGCACGAGCTGGTCGCGCGAGCGCTCGAGGTCCTCGGCCAGGCGCACCAGCACCGCGCAGCGGTCCAGTCGCTCGGCGTCGCCGGTGCGAAAGAGCGCGCGCAGCGGTCCGGGATCGGGCATGCCCTTGCGGTGGTAGCGCGCCGCCTGGGCGATGATCGCGACCTCGACCGGCGAGAAGCCCGGCAGACCACCGTTGAGGACGAGGTAGCGCGTGTGCTTGTGGTGATCGTCGTAGTCGACCGACATGCCGATGTCGTGGAGCATGCACGCGGCCCACAGCAGCTCGCGCTCGCGCGGGTCGCCGTCGTGCAGACCCAGGCGCGCGAGCTCGTCGAACATGCCGAGCGCGAGCGCCGCGACGTGCTCGATGTGGGCGACGTCGACCTCGTAGCGCGCGGCGAGGTTGAGCACGCTGCAGCGGCGCACGTCGTCGAACAGCGGCGGCGAGCGATCGTCGAGCAGGCGCTCGAAGAACACCCCCTCGCGCAGCCCGGCCTCGGTGACCTCTAGCCCGTCGAAGCCGCCCGCCACGAGCACGCCCTCGAGCACGAGCGCGCCCGCGAGGATCAGGTCGGCGCGCGCGGGCTTGATGCCCGGCACGCTCGCGCGCTCGGAGGCCGGCAGCGCGGCCAGCCGCGCGATCAGCGCGCCCAGCGCGTCGGCACCGATGACCATTCCCTGCACGCCGTTCGATGGCAGCTCGGCGGCGCGCTGGGCGGCCGCCGCCAGGTTGCGCACGGTCCCGCCGAGCCCCACGAGCCGTCCCCGCGCGCCGGCGCCGCCGCGGTTGCCGAGCCAGCTCGACTCCAACAGGGCTCCGGCGACGTGCCCGCGCAGCGCGTCGAGGCGGGCGGGCTTGGCAGGACCCTTGCCGGACAGGAAGCGCTCGGTCATGCGCACGGTGCCGAGCCGCCACGAGCCCGTCTGCAGCGCGCGGCGCCCTCCCACCTTCACGAGCTGCAGCGAGCCGCCGCCGAGATCGAGCACGCAGCCGTTCTCGATCGTCGTCGAGTTGGCGGCCGCGAGGTAGGCGTAGCCGGCCTCCTCCTCGCGGCTGAGCACCCGGATCGGCAGCGCCGACTGCTCGCGCGCCCGCGCCAGGAACTCGTCGGCGTTGTCGGCGTCGCGGATCGCGCTCGTGGCCACGGCGTCGATCGCGCTCCAGCCGAGACCGCTCGCCTTGCAGAAATGCGCGAACACGTCGAGCGTCTCGAGCGCCCTGCGCATCGGCGCCTCGCCGAGGCTGCCGGTTTGCTCCAGGCCCTCACCGATACGCACCGGCTGGTAGATCTCGTCGGTGCGCTTCCACCAGCGCTGTCCCGCCGTGAACACGACGAGCCGAAACGAGCTCGAGCCGAGGTCGATCACGGCCAGCCGCTCTCCTGCGTCCACGTGTTTGAGCCTAGATGAGCCAGGCGAAGGGTGTACGCCGGACGAGTCGGGGTGCGCTGCGTATCAGGCGGCGCCGGTGCCAGCACGCTTGGCGCGCTTGACCTCGTACATGGCCTGGTCGGCGTCGACCATTGCCTGCTCGGCGCCCGGGAGTGCGGCGTCGACGATCACGGACCCGATCGAGGCTGCCGGGTGGAGCACGGTGTCGCCGACGTCCACAGCGCACGTGGCGATCACGCGCGCGAGGCCGTCGGCCACGGTCTGCACTCCCTGCCTGTCGATGTGGGGCAGCAGCACGGCGAACTCGTCGCCCCCCAGGCGCGCGACCAGGTCGGTCTCGCGCAGGCGCCGGGTGAGCGCCCTGGCGACGGCGACGAGCATGTCGTCCCCGGCCTTGTGGCCGTAGCCGTCGTTGACGTGCTTGAAGTCGTCGAGGTCGATCACCATCAGCGCCGCGATCTCGCCGTAGCGACGCGAGCGCGCGGCCTGCAGACGCAGGTCGTGCTCGAACAGCCGGCGGTTGCGCAGACCCGTGAGCGGGTCGTGGTCGGCCAGGTGGCGAAGGTGCTCCTCCAAGCGCTTGCGCTCGGAGATGTCCTGGAGCTGGGCGATGTAGTGCAGCGGCTCGCCATCGCCGTCGCGCACGAGCGATACCGAGACCATCGCAGACATCACGCCCCCCGAGGCGTCGAAGTAGCGCTTCTCGACCTGATAGGCGGCGATCCGTCCCGCCAGCAAGCCCTCGCGCTGAGCGCCGTCGCGCTGCACATCGTCGGGATGGGTGATGTCGTCGAAGCGCATCGTGGTCAGCTCGTCGACGGTGTAGCCGGTGATCTCGCACAGGGCGTGGTTGACGAGCATCCAGCGTCCGTCGAGGTCGAGCAGCCCGGTGCCGATCGGCGCGCGCTCGAACACCTGCTCGAAGTGGTCGTGCGAGTGCGCGCTCCCCTCCTCGCCGCGCATCGCGGCCGTGACGTCGAGCACGACCGCCACGCCGCCCATCGCGCTCGGGACCTCGCCGGCCTCATCTCCCGCGCCGGCCCCGCCGGCGCCGTCAGGCCGCAGCGGGCCGACGTCGATCATCAGGCGGTGCTCGCGCCCCTCAGTCCAGACCTCGCGCGAGCGCGTCTCGCCCGCCAGCGCGGAGCGGCACAGCGGCTCCATCACGCTCCACACGCTCGCCGGGAACGCGTCGCCGACGAGCTTGCCCTCGCGAAACGCCGAGGACGCACTCTGGCGCTCGAGCGCCTTGCCGGCGGCGAGCACGAAGCGCAGCTCACGGTCGAACACGAGGATGAGCGCCGAGGGCAGCACGTCGAGCGTCGCCGCCGCGATCTCATCGGCGCTGGTAAGCCCCCTGTTCACGTCAAGGCTCCGCGACACGGACACGTATCCCTATCGGCCGCGGCGCGACGGGACTTTACGTCTGGCCGACCCGCGCCGCGCCGACGCCTGGCCACACCCGGCCACGCGCGCCGCCGCCAATCGCGCGGCTGCGGACTTCTTAGAGTGCGCATAGGGCCCGCTTAGGCTGGCCCGCGAGACTCACCCGCCTCCCCCGATCCCCCACGAAGGGAACGCCATGACCCCCCTCTCAGACGAGCGCCAGGTCGCCCGCCAGCTGCGGCGCCCCCGGCCAGCCAAGCCCGCCCGCTTTCGCCGCGATCGCAGCGGCGACTATCCCATCGGCTATCTCGCCCAGCTCGCGCGGCCGTTCTTGTCGCGGAAAGCGACAGACGACCGTAAGCCGGCCACCCTCACGACCAGGCCGCCGGAGGCCGCGGCGAGATAGCGCGGCGCTCCGACGGTCTGCAGACTCCCGCTTTCGCGTCCGCAACCAACCGACGTGACTGCCAACCGTCCTCAGACGGCGAACGCCGCGCGCGCGGCCGTCGCACCGGCGGTCGAGAGGTCGGTGAAGCCATACGTGCCGTCGCTCATCAGCTCGCTCGCGACCCGCACGGCAGCGCCGTATGCGGCGAACGCGAAACCGCCGCCGACCGAGATGCGCTTTACGCCCAGCCCAGCCAGCTCCGCCACGGGCGGCGTCCCCCGCCGCGCGAGCACGTTGATGGGGCGGTCCACCGCCGCGAGCAGCTCGCGCAGGTCCTCGGGGCGCTCGAGTGCAGGCGCGTACAGTACGTCAGCGCCCGCCTCCTGATAGGCCTGCAGGCGCGCGATCGTGTCGTTCACGTCAGGGTTGCCGCGCAGGTGGTTCTCGGCGCGCGCGGTCAGCACGAGATGCACTTCACCCGCGTGCGCCGCCTCGGCCGCCGCGGCGACGCGCTCCGTCGCCTCACCGACCTCATAAAGCCGTTGCTCGCGTGGGTTCCAGTCCTCGATCGAGCACCCGGCGAGGCCGGTGTCGAGCGCGAGGCGCACGGTCTCTGCGACGCCAGCACTGTCCGTAGCGAAGCAATCCTCGAGGTCTGCCGACACGGGTACATCGGTAGCGGCCACAAGCCCGGCTGCGTGGGCGAGCGACTCCGCACGGGTGACCGCGTAGTCGAGACGCCCGAGGCTCGCGGCGAAGCCGCTACTGGTGGTGGCGAGAGCGTGATAGCCGAGAGAGGCAAGCAGCTTCGCTGAGCCAACGTCCCAGGCGTTGGCCAGTAGCAGTGGGCGGTCCTCGTGGTGGAGCTCGAGGAAACCGGCGGCCTTGTCAGCGTGCGTCGTCATACGGTGAGCCTCCTGTATGGGTGAACTGGCGCGGTCAGCGATCGGGGTGTCTCACGCGGCGAGCTGGCCGGGGTCGCGAACGGCGCGAGGGCCGCGACCAGCGCCCACACCGCGCTTGGCGCGCACTCCGGGCAGCGATGCCCACAGATGTTGCACGGCGTACGCGCGATACGGGCGCCAGCGCTCGGCGAGCGTCGTGGCGCTCGCGGGCTCGCCACCGTGCCCGAGCTGCTCGAGCGCGTGGCGCACGCCGAGGTCGCTGGGCAGGAAGGCGTCAGGGTCGCGCAGCGCGCGCATCGCGATGTATTCGGCCGTCCATGGGCCGATCCCCGGCAGCGCCAACAGGCGGTCGCGCGTCTGCAGACGATCGGCGCCCGCGTCGATCACGAGCTCCTCGCTC
>DASPVR010000153.1:0-10767 GCA_035622255.1 Solirubrobacteraceae bacterium
CGCGCCGTAGGCCAGACGCATCGCCAGCGCGCGATCGCGCGGCGCGAGCCTCCGCGCCTCGGCGCGCAGCGCGCGGTCGGCGTAGGCGCCGCGCTCGAACACGCGCCGTATCACCGCGAGCGCACAGGCGCGAGCCGCTGATACCTGCGCACGCGCCGGCGCGGGGCTCATCGCTAGCCGGCGCGGCTCACGCGCGCACCCGACAGCACCCTGGCGATATCCGCCGCCAGGCCCTGGGCCTCGCGCCCGGTCAGTGTCGCCGTGGTCACTCGGATGGCCGGAGCGCCACCGGCGAGCCGGTACGGCGCGCCCGCGGCGACTACCCAGCCGCACTGCAGCAGGGCCGCCACGACGCCCGTCTCGTCCTCGACCGGGATCCACACGTTCAGCCCCGACGCCCCGCGCGCGCAGATGCCCTCCGCGCCCAGCAGCCGCACCAATCGCTCGCGCCGGCGCGCGTACGTCGCCCGCGCGCGACGCACGAGCACCTGAACGTCGCGGTCCGTCCACAGCGCGAGCACCAGTCGCTGCAGCACGTGGCTGACCCAGCCGGGGCCGCACTGCTGGCGCCCGTGCACGCGCGCGACCGTGAGCTCGTCACCCGCGAGCACCGCCAGGCGAAGGTCCGGCCCAAGCGCCTTGGCAACCGAGCGCGTGGCGGCCCATGCCTCGCGTCCCCCAAGCGTCGTGTGCAGCGCGCAGGCCTCGGCCGGACCGAGGTGATCGTCCTCGATGACGAGCACCTCCGGAGCCTTTGCCAGCACCGCGGCCAGCTCGCCCGCGCGGTCGGCGTCCAGCGCGGCACCGGTGGGGTTCTGTCCGCGCGGGGTGATGATCGCCGCTCGTGCCCCGCGCGCGATCGCGGCGCGCAGCTCGCCGGGACGCATCCCGCGCTCGTCCACCGCCACCGGCTCGAGTCCAAGGCTGCGCGCACGCAAGAGGTTGAACAGCTCCGCATAGCCTGGATTCTCCACCGCGACGCGATCGCCCGGGCGCAGCCGCGCTTCGAGCACCCGCCCGATGCCGTCCAGCGCGCCGCTGACGATGCACAGCGACTCGGCCGGGATGCCGTCCGCACTGAGCTGGCGCCTGGCCAGCGCGCCTAGCTCCGGCACGATCGGCGAGCCCCCGTACAGCCGGGCGGGCAGCGAGAGCGTCGCCACGGCCCGCGTCAGGTCGGGCAGGAGCTCCGGGTCGGGATTCCCGCTGGACAGGTCGCGCGCGCCGGCCGGAACCGGCACCAGCGTGCGCGCGACACCGACGGGCGGCCCCTCGCCGACGCGCGTCCCGCGGCGCGGCTCGGTCAGCACGACCCCCCGGCGGCGAAGCTCCGACAGGCCGGCGGCGACGGTCCCCGGGCTGAGGCCGAGCTGGGCGGCGAGCCGCCTGACGGACGGCAGTCGCTCGCCCGGGCGAAGCCCGCCGCTGGCGACCGCCGCTTCGACGTTGCGCACGAGCTCGGCTGCATCGCCGGCTTGCAGTTGATACTGTGCCATGGCAGATCGAAGTCTGTACTATGACAGATTTCCTGGACAACCCCCCCGCTTCGCTCCCTCCCCCGGCGCTGCCGGCGGCGCGATCGGAGCGCGTGCGGCTGCGCCGCAAGCGCGACCGCGGCCGCTACGGACGCGAGACGATCGACGCGATCCTCGACGAGGCGCTCGTCGCACATCTGGGCATAGTCGACGAGCGCGGCCAACCGTTCGTCATCCCCACCCTGCACGCGCGCCACGGCGACGAGGTGTTCCTGCACGGGTCGGCCGCGAGCCGCACGCTGCGCGCGCTCAGCGCGGGCGCACCGGCATGCCTGACCGCGTCGCTGATCGACGGGCTTGTGCTCGCGCGCTCGGCGATCCACCACTCGGCCAACTACCGCTCGGTCATGCTCCTGGGCCAGGCCCGGGAGATCGACGAGCCGGCCGCCAAGCGCGCGGCGCTGCGCGCGATCATCGAGCACGTTATGCCCGGGCGCTGGGAGGACGTTCGGCCGCCGACCGACCAGGAGCTGCAGGCGACGGCCGTGCTCGCGCTGGCGATCGACGAGGCCTCGGCAAAGATCCGCACCGGTCCGCCGGTGGACGACGAGGACGATCACGCGCTGCGCGCGTGGGCGGGCGTCGTTCCGCTCTCGCTTGCGGCGCACGCGCCCCAGCCCGACCCGCAGCTGTCGCCCGGCATCCCTGTGCCCCCCTACGCGAGCGCCTACGCGCGCCCGGCCGGCCCGTGACCGCGTAGATACGCCGCGCCGTCCATCGCGCGCCCGCCCGGCGGCTGCACGCACAGCAGCTCGAGCGCTCCCTCGCTGCACGCGAGCAGCAGCCGTCCCTCCCACGCGACGACCCCCGACATCGCGCCGAGCGTGTCGGCCATCTCGTCGCCGCCATCCCTGCCGAGAGCCGAGCCGCTCAACGGCGCCGCGCGGTGCACGCCGAGCAGCGAGCCGTCCGCGAGCGCGGCGCGCGCGCCGATGTGGGGATGCAGCGCCCGCACAGTGCGGTCGTTCTCGGCGGCGCTTGCAGATGGATCCAGCAGCCGGTCCTCGGGACCGATCTTCTCGGCGTAGGTGACGCCACGCTCGTCCTGCTCGATCGGCTCTGGCCCCGCGCCGGCGGCCTGAGCGGAGAGGACGTCCAGCAGCAGCATTGCGCCGAGCTCCTGCAGCCGCGCCGCCAGCGAGCCGTAGCTGTCATCCGGGTGGATCGGCTCGCTCGCGGCCCGGTAAACGGGACCGCTGTCCAGCCCGGCCGTGAGGCGCATGATCGAGACTCCCGTCTGGTCGTCGCCCGCAATGATCGCCCGCTCGATCGGGGCCGCCCCGCGCCAGCGCGGCAGCAGCGAGGGGTGCACGTTGAGCAGCTCGTGCTCTGATAGCAGCGGCTCCTTGATCAGCGCCCCGAACGCACACACGACGACCGTGTGGGCGCCGGTGGAGGCGATCAGCTCGCGCGCGCTCTGGTCGTTGACGTTCTCGGGCTGCTCGAGCGCCAACCCGAGCGCCCGCGCGCGCTCGGCCACGGGCGGCGAGGCCAGGCGCCTGCCGCGTCCGCGCGGGCGGTCGGGGCGGGTGAGCACGAGCACCGGGCGATGTGCCTCGCTTGCGGCCAGGCGCTCGAGGATCGTGACTGCGAACTCAGACGTGCCCAGGAAGACGATGCTCAAGCGGCCGTCTCTGACGCGATCGCCTCGCGCAGCGCGCGCATCGCCTCCTTGCGCGCCTGGCGCGAGATGCGATCGAGGATCAGCACCCCATCGAGGTGGTCGATCTCGTGCTGGATCACACGCGCCGCCAGGCCCTCGGCCTGCACCTCGAGCTCCTGCCCGGCGGCGTCGCGCGCGCGCACCCGCACCTGCCCCGGGCGCTCGACCTCGACGTGCACGCCCGGCAGGCTCAGGCATCCCTCTTCGCCGATCTCCTTCTCCTCGCTGGCCCATTCGAGCACCGGGTTGACGAGGGCTGTGATCTCGTCTTCAGGGTCCGCGCGGTAGACGAGCACGCGGTGCAGCACGCCGAGCTGAGTGGCGGCCAGGCCCACCCCCAGGGCGTCTCCCATCAGCCGCCCCATTTCCTCGATCTCCTCGGACAGCGCGCGATCGAAGCGCTGGACCGGAAGCGCCGTCGCGCGCAGAACGGGGTCGCCGAGCTTTCTCACCCGCGCGAGCGCCGCATCACGGCGGGCACGGGTCTCGGGATCGAGCTCCGGCGGCTGCTCGGTCTCGCCCTCCTGGGCCACCTCCACGTCGAGGCGCTCGGGCTCGGCCGGCTCTTCGTCGGCGCGCTCCGGCTCGGCGCACCCTGCCCGATCGGCGGGCGCCGCCGGCTCACGCTGCTTGACCCGGGCTGTGTCATCTGTGGCCACCGACTCTGAGTCTATGCGCAGTGGCCATGGGCGCCCCGGGACAGGCGCGCAGGCCCGAGCCCTGTGGCAGCAGAACGGGCGCTCGGAGCCCGGCAGTCGATCGGGGCTGCCCTGCCAGGTCACCGCCCGCCCCGCCGCGAAGAGCGCGGCGCGGCTTATTTGTGGGTACTGCGCTGCTCTAGCAGGTGCACGCTCGTGACCTGTTCGAGGGGCAGAGTGTCATCGTTGCCGGCGAGCGACAGCCGCCCGCTCAGCTTGTCGTGCGCGGCACTCAGCAGGCCGCGTCCGACGCCGCTCAGCTTGATCTTGATCGTCGCGCTGTGACCGCTGGCAATCGTGAAGGTCGCCGTCCCGATCGTGACGTTGACCGACCGCCGTTTGCCTTTCACCTTGACGACCCGCTTCGCCCGCAGCGTGACCTTGCCGTGACAGCCCACGCTGCCCGTGCAGCGCAGCTTCACGAGCGCTGTCCCGTTGGCCTGCACGGTGATGCTCGAGCTCGGTAGCGAGAGCTGGCCGGTTTTCACGTTGACCGTCGGCGTCGGTTCGGTTGTCGAAGGCGGCGTTCCTGGAGGTTGCGACGCAGACGGCTGGGCGGTTTGGACGACGACAATCGGGGGGATCCCGGGTCTCACAGCGATCCCGACCGGGATCTTCGAGGTACCCGTCAGGCCCAGTTCATCCGTCACGGTCAGTTCGACCGAGTAAATGCCCGGGGAGGCGTAGACGTGGCTCGGGTTCGGTCCTTCGCTGCTTGTTCCATCGCCCCAGCTCCAGACGTATCGCGTGAGCTGCACGCCGGGATAAGCGTCGGTCGAGGAGCGCCCGTCGAATTCGACGGGCGCGCCCGCGGATTGGCTCGCACGCACAGAGATCACCGCGGTTGGATCCTGTGGCTTGAACAGGCCGAGCCCTTTCGGCGTACCCACTCCCGACGGCCCATCGAAGCCCAGCGCCGCGTCGCAGGCCGTCGTGCCTTCACAGTCGACTTGCGCTCCGAGTATCCGATTGGGTTCCCCGCAGAGCGCCGGCAGCGCGCCACCGCAGAGGCCATTGCCTCCGCTGACGACGTCAAAGAGCGATTTGCTGTCCGCTTCGCGCCCGTACAGCGTCACCGATGGATAGGCCAGCCCATGACCGCCGCCGGCGAGCGCGTATAGCCCGGCGATGAGCGGCGTCGACAGCGAGGTCCCGCCGAACGTTGCCCAGCCGCCGTCGACGCGCGGGAATTCGCAGCCTTTGCCGCACATGTAGCTGTCGAAGATGTCAAAGCCCGTGGAGGGGTTGGCGATCGCGGAGACGTCGGCAGCCAGACGTTTGTCGCCGCAACCGGTGGCAGCGAAGCCGGCGACGCCCGCCTGCCAGGGCTGCGCGGTGAACAGCTTGCTGCAGCCGCCGCCGGTGGCTCCGAGTGCCGCGAGTCCGAGGAATTCGTCAGGTGACCCGTTTTCGTTCCAGACTGTCTCGGTCGCACGCGCACCGCCTTCGGTGACGGTCAGCGAGGTCCCACCCACTGCTACCACCGTGGGCAGAGACGCCGGCGCATATGGCATTTCCGGTCCGCGGATGTGCAGGTTGACAGACGTCCAGCCGTAATAGCCTTCGTCGCCGGTCGCCGCCAGGATCGGCACGCTGGGGTGGTTGTACGCGGCCCGCTCGGCTGCGGTCAGGGCTTCCTCGGGCGCGCCGTAGCCGTTTGACACCTCGGTCGCCCCCAGCGCCACCGCCTCGTCGACCGCGGCGGCGAGGTCGGAGAGCAGCGGGCTCTGGGCCTCGACCAGCAGGATCTTGCATTTGGGGCACGCCGCGTGCGCGGTCTCGACGTCGAGCGAGATCTCGATCGACCATCCGCTCGTGTCCGCGGTGGGCAGTTCCTTCGTGCTGCCGGTCTGTCCGACCTTCTTCAGGCATCCGTCGGCCGCGGTGCATTCCGGCAGGCCATACTTGGTGTCGAAGGTGGCCAGATCGCTTTCTATATTCGGGTCGTCGTAGGCGTCGACGATGCCGATCGTCTGGCCGCTGCCGCCGGATTCCGGCGTGTATTCGTACACGCTGGCAAGCAGCGCCGGGGTCAGCCCCCCGGCCGGCCCCAGGGACAGCGCGTTCTTGCGCGCGACACTGGGTGCGGCGAGCGCACCTCCCGAGGAGCCCGCACTGCGAATGCGCACGAGCGCAAAGCAGCTCGCTTCGCGCGGAGAGGCCGCCGCGCACGCATGTTTGGTTTCGGCCACCCCCGCGCTCCTCAGCGGGGGCGCTTGCACGGTGGCGCCGGCCGGGCCGGCGCAGGCCAGGAGTCCGGCGATGAGCGCGACGAGCGCCACGCATGCCCTCATCACCCCCCCACGGCGCAGCCCTGACTGTCCCATCCTCTCCACCTCGCGCTCCCCCTGCCTGATTCCGTCGGCCCGCAATAACCCCCGAGGGCCCGTGACCGTATCAGGATCGCGCGCGCCCGGGCAGCCGGTGCTACTGCGGGTCCACATCCACACTGAAGCTGACGTCCGACCGCACGCGCTCGGAGGCCACGCACTGCACGGCTTCGCCGGTCGCCGCGACCGCGCTGCGACGCTCGCGTGCCTTGACGACGAGCACCCGACGCTCGCGCCCGCGCAGGCGAAAGAGCGCCGCCGGGCCGAGCACGGCCGCCTCCGTCTGGGCGAGCGAAGCGACGAGGTGGGCGCGCAGCTCGCTTGCGGCCGCGTGCGCACGCTCGGGCTGCTCGGCGGCGCAGACAACCCTGATCAGATGGGAGAACGGCGGATAGCCGAGCGCCTCGCGTCGTGCGAGCTCGCGCGTCAGAAACCCGTCGCTGTCCTGCGCCGCAGCGCTGACGATCGCGCGCGCGTCGGGCGCGATCGTCTGCACGAGCACCCGCCCCTGCCCCCCTCGCCCGACGCGCCCTGCCAGCTGGGTGATGAGCGCAAACGTGCGCTCCTCAGCGCGGAAATCGGGGAAGCGGAGCGTGGCGTCGGCGTCGAGCACGACCCCGAGCTCGACGTCTGGGAAGTCGTGGCCCTTGGCCACCATCTGGGTGCCGATCAGGACGCCGCACTGGGCCACCTCGAAGCGCCGCAGCAACGCGCCCGCGTCGCCCTCGCCGACCCGCTGGTTTGACCGCCCCCGACCCGCCGCCACACCCCCGACGGTGTCGGCGTCCAGCCGAAAGACCGGGAACCGCCCCTCTGCCCCGAGCAGGCGCGAGAGCTCGTGCGCGAGGCGCTCGGTGCCCGCGCCGTGCCGGGCGACGGCGGTCGACGAGCAGTGCCCGCAGCGCGCGGGCACCGGCTCGCGGTGACCGCAGTGATGACAGGCGACGTAGGCATCAGCGCGGTGCAGGACGAGCGCGACGTCGCAGTGCGGACAGCTCCACACGTGCCCGCAACAGCGACAGGAGAGGAAGTTCGACCATCCCCGGCGGTTGAGCAGCACGATCGCCTTGCCCGCTGTGGCACGCACGCGCGCGAGCGCGTCGGCGGTCTCGGGGTGAAGCCCGTGCGGCTGGCCGCGCATGTCGAGCACGCGCACCTCGGGCAGCGGCCTGCCGTCGACGCGTCGAGTGAGCCGCGAGCAGGGCAACCGCAGCGCGCTCTCGGCGCGCGGCGTGGCGCTGCCGGCGAGCAGCAGGGCGTCGTTTGCGAGCGCGCGGCGCTCCGCGACATCGCGTGCGTCGTAGCGGGGGTCACCCTCGTGCTTGTAGGAGGCGTCGTGCTCCTCGTCGATCACAATCAGACCGACGTCTGAGAGCGGCGCGAACACGGCCGAGCGGGGACCGACGCAGATGCGCGCGGAGCCTTCCCGCAGGCGGCGCCATTCGCCGTAGCGCTCACCGGGGCGCAGGCGCGAGTGCAGCACGGCGACGATCTCGCCGAAGCGGTCGACGAAGCGGCCGATGATCTGCGGCGTGAGCGCGATCTCGGGTACGAGCACGATCGCCGATCGTCCCTGGACGAGCGCGGCGGCCGCCGAGCGCAGGTAGATCTCGGTCTTGCCCGATCCGGTGACCCCATGGAGCAGGCGCTGCTCGGCGCGGCGCGCCCGGATCGCGGTCACCACCGGCTCCAGCGCCTCGCGCTGGTCGGCGCTCAGCGGTGGCGGGTGCAGGCTGCGCGGGCCGACGGGCAGGTGCTGGGGCCGCTCAGGCGCCTTGCGCCGCCGCCCGCCCAGGCGCCGGGTGGCGTCCGGCGGGAGCACGAGGCCGAGCGCGCGGGCGAGCGTCGAGCAGTACTCGCGCGCCACCCAATCGGCCAGGCTCACGAGCTCGGGTGGAACGCCGAGCTCCAGCGCGCGCAGCGGCGCGAGCAGCTTCTGGGTGGCGACCTCGCTGCTGTCGCTCATCCCGACCACCACCCCGAGCACCTTGCGCCGCCCGAAGGGAACCACGAGCATCGAGCCGACGTCGACGACGCCTCCGCGCAGCTCCTCGGGCAGGCGGTAGTCGAACGGGCCGCGCAGCGCGCGGCTGGTCATCATCGGCTCCACGCGAGCGATCACCGACATCGCCCCGGACCCTAGATACGGCTTCGGTCAGAGCCCGGCGGCGGAGCGCAACGCCTGCGCCTTGTCGGTGCGCTCCCAGGTGAAGTCGTGGTCTTCGCGCCCGAAGTGCCCGTAGGCGGCGGTCTTCTGGTAGATCGGGCGGTGGAGGTTGAGCTCCTCGCGAAACGCCCCCGGGCGCAGATCGAAATGCTCATCGATCAGACGCGTGATCTGCCCGCGGCCGATCTTCTCGGTGCCGAACGTCTCCACCATCACCGACACCGGGTGCGCGACGCCGATCGCGTAGGCGACCTGCACCTCCGCCCGATCGGCGAGTCCGGCCGCGACCACGTTCTTGGCCACCCAACGCGCGGCGTAGGCGGCCGAGCGGTCCACCTTGGACGGGTCCTTGCCCGAGAAGGCGCCACCCCCGTGGCGCGCCATGCCGCCGTATGTGTCGACGATGATCTTTCGCCCCGTCAGCCCGCAGTCGCCCATCGGGCCACCGATCACGAAGCGTCCGGTCGGGTTCACGAGGAAGTTGCGCATCAGCGCCTTCTCGTCATACAACTCGCTCGGCAGCACCGGGCGTAGCACGTGCTCGAACAGGTCGGGCTTGATCAGCGCCTCGCTGTCGATCCCGTCGGCGTGCTGGGTGGAGATCAGGATCTTCTCGATCGCGACCGGCCTGCCGTCGCGGTAGCGGACCGTCACCTGTGTCTTGCCGTCGGGGCGCAGGTAGGGAACCACCTCGCCCTTGCGCACCTCCGACAGGCGCTTGGCGAGCTTGTGCGCGAGCGAGATCGGCAGCGGCATCAGCTCGTCGGTCTCGTTGCTCGCGTACCCGAACATCATGCCCTGGTCGCCCGCGCCGGCCACGTCGAGCTCGTCCTCGTCGGAGGGATCGTGGCGCGTCTCATACGCCGAGTCGACCCCCTGTGCGATGTCGGGCGACTGCTTGTCGATCGCGTTGATGACCGCGCACGTGCCGCAGTCGAAGCCGAAGTTGGCGTCGACATAGCCGATGTTCCGCACCGTTTCGCGCGCGATCTGCTGGATGTCGACGTAGGTGTCGGTCGAGATCTCGCCCGAGACCACGATCAGCCCGGTGTTGACCAGCGTCTCGCACGCCACGCGTCCATAGGGATCCTCGCGCAGGACCGCGTCGAGCACTCCGTCTGAGATCTGGTCGGCGATCTTGTCCGGATGTCCCTCGGTGACGGACTCCGACGTGAACAGGAACTCGTTGTCTGCGGGATCGGTCATGGCTTTAGTGGGGCACTCCGGGGTGGTGGCGGGCGGGGCTCGGGAAGTCTAGTCAGGCGGCTCGCTTGCGCGTGCGGCCGCTGCGCTGAACGAAGTCGATGATCAGCGGCACGCCATCCATCGCGAATCGCTCGCGCAGCCGGTTCTCGATGAAGTACGCGTAGTCGCGCGTGAGTCGCGCGCGCGAGTTGACCTGGATCGCAAAGCGTGGGGGGCGCTCGCCGATCTGCGCCATGTACAGGAGCTTCAGGCGCTGGGCGCCGGCGCCTCGCCGCGACCCCACCGGCGGCTGGCGCGCCTGCACGACCTCGGACAGGAAGCGGTTCAGCTCGGGGGTCGGGATGCGCCCCGACATGCGATCGCCGAGCGCGATCGCCTCGCTGAGCAGTCGCGAGACGTTGCGTCCGGTCTTCGCGCTGGCGGTCAGCACGCGCGGACGCAACCGCAGCTTCTCGGCGACGCGCGCGCGCTCGTGCTCGAGGTCGACGATCACGCCGTCGACCGGGAGCGCCTCCGTCCCCAGATCTCCCTGCCGGTCGCGCGCCTGGCTGACGAGGTCCCACTTGTTGAGCACGAGCGCGGTCGCACAGCCGGCGCGCATCGCGAGCTGGGCGATCCGCTGGTCCTGGGCGGTGACCCCGTCGCGCGCGTCACAGACCACGAGCGCGACGTCGGCGCGCTCGGCGGCGCGCCTGGAGCGCAGCGCCGTGTAGTACTCGACCGAGTCTGACACCTTGGCCTGGCGGCGGATGCCGGCCGTGTCGATCAGGGTGAGCCCGCGCCCGTCGACGGTCAGAGTCGTGTCGATCGCGTCGCGCGTCGTGCCGGCGAGCTCGGACACGATCACGCGCTGCTCGCCGAGGAAGCGGTTGACGAGCGAGGACTTGCCCACGTTCGGCCGGCCGATCACGGCCAGGCGGACGGCATCCCCGGGCGCCTCGGAGACGTCCGGCCCGAGCAGCTGCACGATGCGGTCCAGCAGGTCGCCCGAGCCGAGCCCCTGAGCGGCCGAGACCGCGAGCGGCTCACCGAGGCCCAGGCGGGGCTGGCCGACTCGCAGGTGGCCGTGCTCGTCGTCGACGCCCGTGCCGGCCTGCGTGCGGGCGACGAGGAGCTCGCTGAGCTGTTGCGCCGCTGGCCGCGCCCGGTGATCGTGGCGGCGAACAAG
>DASPVR010000154.1:0-2279 GCA_035622255.1 Solirubrobacteraceae bacterium
GGCCAGCAGGCGAGCGCCACCATCAAGGCGTCCTCCGAGCGCCAGCGCACCGTGATCCTCGCGGACGCCGAGCGCGATGCCGACCGCGTGCGTGGCGAGGGCGATGCCGCCGCCGCGCAGATCTACGCGCGCGCCTACGACAAGAACCCCGAGTTCTACGCCTTCTACCGCAGTCTCCAGGCCTACGAGCGCTCCCTCGGCAAGGAAGGCGACCTCTTGGTGGTGACGCCCGACGGCGAGTTCTTCAAGTACCTGAAGGATTCGTCCAAGCCCGCCGCGCCGCACCACTAGCGCATCGACCGCCGCCTGTGTCCTTCAATCTGACGGACCTGCTCGCCGCGCTCGGGCTCTTCCTGGTGTTGGAAGGCATCGCCCCGTTCGTGAACCCGCAGGGCGTGAAGCGCACGCTCGCGCGGCTCATGCAGCTGCCGGATCGCGAGTTGCGCATCGCCGGACTCGGCAGCATGCTGGTCGGGGTCGTCATCCTGTTCCTGGCGCGCTGAGGAGACGGGCGTGGGGAAGTTCGTCGTCGTCATCGGCACCCAGTGGGGCGATGAAGGCAAGGGCAAGGTCGTGGACCTGCTCACCGAGCACGCCGCCGCGGTGGCGCGCTTCCAGGGCGGGCACAACGCCGGTCACACCCTCGTGATCGGCGGTGAGAAGACCATCCTGTCGCTGATCCCCTCCGGGATCCTGCGCGCGCAGGTGCGCTGCTACATCGGCAACGGCGTGGTGCTCTCGCTCGAGGCGCTGCTGAACGAGAGCCAGATGCTGATCGAGCGCGGCGTGCCGGTGTTCGAGCGCCTCTCCATCTCGCCGCTCTGCCCGCTGATCCTGCCCTCGCACGTCGCGCTCGATCAGGCGCGCGAGCGGGCCCGCGGTCCCAACGCCATCGGCACCACCGGGCGCGGCATCGGCCCGGCCTACGAGGACAAGGTGGCGCGGCGCGCGGTGCGGGTCGCGGACCTGTTCCAGCGCGATCGCTTCGCCGCCAAGCTCGGCGAAGTGCTCGACTTCCACAACTTCGTGCTGCAGCGCTACTACGGGGCGCCGACGGTGGATTTCCAGCGCACGCTGGAAGAGCAGCTCGCCATGGGAGCGAAGATCGCACCGCTCGTGACCGATGTGACGCAGGCGCTCGAGGAGCTGCGCACCGCCGGTGCCAACGTGCTGTTCGAGGGCGCGCAGGGGGCGATGCTGGATGTGGATCTCGGCACCTACCCGTTCGTGACCTCCTCCAACACCACCGCGAGTTTTGCCGGCACCGGCACGGGGTTGGGACCGCGCGCCTTCGACGGCGTGCTCGGCATCGTCAAGGCCTACACCACGCGCGTCGGCGCGGGCCCCTTTCCCACCGAGCTCTTCGATGAGTACGGCGAGCACCTGTCGCGCGTCGGACACGAGTTCGGCTCGGTCACCGGGCGGCGCCGGCGCTGCGGCTGGTTCGACTCGGTGGCGCTCAGACGCTCGATCGTGAATTCCAGCGTCTCGGGCCTTTGCATCACGAAGCTCGACGTGCTGGACGGGCTCGATACGATCCGCATCTGCGTCGGTTACCGCAGCAACGGCCGCGTGAGCCCCGAGCCGCCGATGAGCCTCGAGGGCTACAGCGCGATCGAGCCGGTGTACGAGGAGCTGCCCGGCTGGCCCGACTCCACCGCCGGGCTCACCGACTACGCGGCGCTGCCGGCGAACGCGCGGCGCTATCTCGAGCGGCTCGGCGCGCTGGTGGGCGCGCCCATCGACATGATCTCCACCGGGCCCGACCGCGGACAGACGATCGTGCTGCGGCACCCGTTCGCCTAAGTGAGCGTCGCCACGCTCGGCGGCGTGCAGCCCCCTCGCGCGGCCGCCGGGGCGCTGCTCGCCATCATGATCGGCGCCTGCGCGCTCGCCTCGGGGAGCTGGCGGGTGTACTCGAACACCTGGGACGAGCCCGAGCACCTCGCCGCCGGCATCGAGCTCCTCGATCGCGGCAAGTACGAGTACGACACCGAGCACCCCCCCCTCGCGCGCGTGCTGCTCGCGCTCGGGCCCTATCTCGCCGGGGCGCGCTCGTTCGCCACCCCGCCGCCTGAGGGCACGCGCGAAGGCGTCGACATCCTCTACGCAGGCGGACACTACTGGCGCTACCTGACGCTCGCGCGCGTGGGCGCGCTGCCCTTTCTCGTACTGCTGCTCCTTGCCACCTGGCTCTGGGCGCGCCGGCTCGCGCCCTCGCCCTGGGCGGCGCTCCTGCCGGTCGCCCTCGTCGCGGCGCTCCCGCCCGTCCTCGGGCA
>DASPVR010000155.1:0-12256 GCA_035622255.1 Solirubrobacteraceae bacterium
GCGGAATGCGCCCGAGCACGCGGTAGCCCCGTGGTGAGACGGGGTAGTCGAGCGTGTTCAGCTTTCGGTCGTACCCGAGCAGCTCGGCGAGCCGCCCGAAGTCGAGCAGGTCCTGGTGGACGAGCCGTCCGATCTCCTCGAGCGCCGCCGCGAACGCTTCGTCGGAGTAGCTCGACAGGTAGTCGCGCACGAGCGCGGACTTCTCGGCCGCGGCGCCGACCATCGTCTCCTCGAGCTGCATCTCGATCAGCCGGCCCTCGCTGCCGAGCTCGACGATGTAGCGCTCGATCTCCACGGCCATGCGCGTCACGAGCTCTGACCGCTGCAGCACAGTGAGCACGTCGTGCAGCGTGGCCGCGCCCTCGAACTCCAGCGCGGTCAGGCGGGTGGAGACCTGATCCAGGCGCGTGCGGTACTTCTCGAGCGTCGCCAGCGCCTGGTTGGCCTTGGCCAGCACCACCGGGATGTCCTGGAGGATGTACTTGGCGCCATCGACGTAGATCGACACCACCTCGCGACGCTGGGAGATCGCGATCACGAGCGCCTCGGTCTGCTTGGCGACGCGCTCGGCCGTGCGGTGCCTCGTGCCCGTCTCGTGGGAGAGGATCGTGGGGTCGGGCATCAACTGCACGTTGGCCATCGTGATCTTGGTGGCGTTGGCGTTGAGGATGATCGCGCCATCCATCTTTGCCACCTGGTAGAGGAAGCCCGGCGTGTAGTCGATCTCGAGCTTGACCCCGCCGGAGTTCAGGAAGCTGAGGTCCTCGGGCTCACCGATCACGATCAGGCCCCCCGTGCGCGCGTGCAGGATGCTCTCGATCCCCTCCCGCAGCGCCGTACCGGGCGCAATCATCTCCAGGGCCCTCATCAGCCCCGGCTCCGGTCTTACATCTGTATCGAGATCTTCACCGGAGCGAGGGGCCACGGTCTTTGATTCTAGGGCATTTAGGATTCTCTTAGCCGCCCCGCCAGCCCCCGCCGTAGCGTCCATCGTCGCGATTTACGCCGCCGCCACGACGGTCACGGGGTCGCGCGCGGGCAGCGCGCACGCGAGCGCCTGGGCGAGCGTGGCCACCTCGCTGGCCTGCGAGCCGCTGTGCAGCGGCGCGATCACCGCGCCCAGCTCGTGGCGGGCGGCCTCGGCCAGGCGACGCTCCGGATGCCCGACCCAGCGCAGCTCGCCGGTGAGCCCGAGCTCGCCGAAGCAGGCGCGCGGCGCCCCGGCCAGCGCGATCCCGCGGGCCGCGCTCGCGACCGCCAACGCCACCGCCAGGTCACAGCCGGGCTCGTCAACGCGCACGCCGCCGACGACGTTGACGAACACGTCGGCGCCCCCGGTCGCGACGCCCCCGTGGCGCTGCAGGATCGCGAGCACGAGCGCCAAGCGGTTGCGATGCAGCCCCGAGACCACCCGCCGCGGCTGCTCGAGCTCCGACGGCGCCACCAGCGCCTGGACCTCGACCAGCAGCGGCCGCGAGCCCTCCATCGCCGCCAGCACCACGCTGCCGGGCGCGCGCGTGGCGCCCGCCACGAACCTGGCCGACGCGTCGAGCACCTCGACCAGGCCGCCCTGGCGCATCTCGAACAGCCCCGCCTCGTGCGTCGAGCCAAAGCGGTTCTTCAGCGCGCGCAGCTCGCGGTAGGGGCGCTCGCGCTCGCCCTCGAACTGCAGCACGCAGTCGACCAGGTGCTCGAGCACCCGCGGGCCCGCGAGCGCGCCCTCCTTGGTCACGTGCCCCACGAGGATCACGGCGATGCCACGCGCCTTCGCGAGCTCCATGATCTGGCCCGCCACCTCGCGCACCTGCCCCACCGAGCCCGGCGCGCCCGACAGGCCGCTGGCCCCGAGCGTCTGCACCGAGTCGATCACGCACACAGGCGGCGCCTGCGCGGCGAGCACCTCGAGCACGGCGTCGAGGTCGGTCTCGGCCAGGACGGGGACCGCGAGCGCGTCCGGTGAAAGCCGCTCGGCGCGCAGCCTGACCTGCTCGGGCGACTCCTCGGCGCTCACATAGAGCGTGCGGTGGCCCGCGCGAGCGAGGTTGGCGAGGGCCATGTTCGTGAGCGTCGACTTGCCGATACCCGGCGAGCCGCCGAGCAGCACGAGCGATCCCGGGACCAGCCCGCCTCCGAGCACACGATCCAGCTCTTCGATCCCTGTGGACAACCGCTGCAGGGGACCGCCGCCGACCTCGCCGAGCGGCCGCGTGACGCTCGGTGCGCGATCACGCGAGCCGGGGGAAGAAGTACCGCCGCCTGGAGCGCCACGCGTGCCGGTGCGACCCGGACTTCGCGCCCCACGCGAGCTCGCGCCGCCGGCGAGCCGTTCCTCGACGAGGGCGTTCCACGCCCCGCAATCGGGGCAGCGCCCGTGCCATTGGGCCGACTGATGCCCGCATTGCGAGCAGCCGTAGATCGTGTCGCGCGCCACCGCACCAGAGGCTAAGGCGCGCAGGGGACGTGACGGCGCGAGCGCCGGCTAGCGTCTCCAGTCAGAAGTCAGGGCTCGGGCGGAGCCTGCGGCTCGTCGGCGCCCTCGCCGGCGTCCAGCTCGGGCTCCTCGGGCGGCGCGCCCTCGCCCGCGCCGACCGCGACAGGCGTCTTCTGCCTGCGCGGCTTGACGATCGTCAGGCGCACCTCATCCTCCTCGCCCTCGGGGCCGGGGTTGACGACGACCGTAGCGCCGGGCACGAGCTCCTCGCGCAGCACGAAGTCGGCCAGCGGGTCCTCGACGTAGCGCTGGATCGCGCGGCGCAGCGGGCGCGCGCCCATCGCCGGGTCCCAGCCCTTCTCCACGAGCAGGTCCTTGGCGGGCTCTGTCACGTCCAGCTGCAGCTCGCGCTCGGCCATCGACTCGCGCACGCGCAGCAGCAGCAGCTCGACGATCTGCTTGATCTCGTCCTTCTGGAGCTTGTGGAACACGATCACGTCATCGATGCGGTTGAGGAACTCGGGCCGGAAGACCTTCTTGAGCTCCCCCATGATCCGGTTCTTCATGTCCTCGTAGGTGATGCCCGTCTCGTCGTCGGACACGGCGAAGCCGAGCGGCGTGTTGCGCGCGATCTCGGCGGCGCCGATGTTGGACGTCATGATCACGATCGCGTGGCGGAAGTCGACCGTGCGCCCCTGGGCGTCGGTCAGGCGTCCGTCCTCGAGGATCTGGAGCAGGATGTTGAACACGTCGGGGTGCGCCTTCTCGATCTCGTCGAGCAGCAGCACGCTGTAGGGGCGCCGGCGCACGGCCTCGGTCAGCTGCCCACCCTCGTCGTAGCCGATGTAGCCCGGGGGCGAGCCGACCAGCCGCGAGACCGCGTGCTTCTCCATGTACTCGCTCATGTCGATGCGGATCATCGCGTCGTCGTCGCCGAACAGGAACTCGGCGAGCGTGCGGGCGAGCTCGGTCTTCCCCACGCCCGAGGGGCCGAGGAAGATGAACGAGCCGGTCGGGCGCTTGGGGTCCTTCAGGCCGGCGCGCGAGCGGCGGATCGCCTTGGAGATGACTTCGATCGCCGGGTGCTGGCCGATCACGCGACGGTGCAGTTCCTCCTCCATGCGCATCAGCTTCTGCGTCTCGGCCTCGGTCAGCTTGAACACCGGGATGCCCGTCCACATCGACACGATGTCGGCGATCTCCTCCTCGCCGATCGATGGACGCTCGCCGGACTCGCCCGATTCCCACTCCTCCTCGAGCTCGCGTTTGCGGTTGGTGAGCTTGCGCTCCTTGTCGCGCAGCGCCGCTGCCTTCTCGAACTCCTGGGCCTCGATCGCCGCCTCCTTCTCGCGCCTGGTGCTCTCGACTTCGTCCTCCAGGCCACGGTTGACCGGCGGCGAGGTCATCGACTTGATGCGCATGCGCGACGCGGCCTCGTCGATCAGGTCGATCGCCTTGTCGGGCAGGAAGCGGTCTGAGATGTAGCGGCTGGCCAGTTCGCCGGCGGCGCGCAGCGCCTCGTCGGTGATCTGCACCTTGTGGTGGGCCTCGTAGCGGTCGCGCAGCCCCTTGAGGATCTCGACGGTCTGGTCGATCGTCGGCTCCTCGACGCGGATCTGCTGGAAGCGCCGCTCGAGCGCCGAGTCGCGCTCCAGGTACTTGCGGTACTCGTCGAGCGTCGTGGCGCCGATCGTCTGCAGCTCGCCGCGGGCGAGCGCCGGCTTGAGGATCGAGGCGGCGTCGATCGCGCCCTCGGCGGCGCCCGCGCCGACGAGGTTGTGCAGCTCGTCGATGAACAGGATGATGTCGCCGCGCTGGGTGATCTCCTTCATCACCTTCTTCAGGCGCTCCTCGAACTCTCCGCGGTACTTGGAGCCGGCGACCAGCGCCGCGAGGTCGAGCGTGTAGATCTGCTTGTTCTTGAGCAGCTCGGGCACGTCGGCGCTCGTGATCCGCTGCGCCAGGCCCTCGACGACCGCGGTCTTGCCAACGCCGGGCTCGCCGATCAGCACGGGGTTGTTCTTCGTGCGCCGCGAGAGGATCTGCATGATCCGCTCGATCTCGGTCTCGCGCCCGACACACGGGTCGAGCTTGCCTTCGGCGGCGAGCTTGGTGAGGTTGCGCCCGAACTGGTCGAGCAGCTTGGAGGACTTCTTGCCCTCGCCCGGAGCTCCGCTGGCGCCCGCGGCGCCCGATGAGCCCTGGCGGCGCCCGCCGGGACCCGACAGCATGCGGATGACCTCGTTACGGATCTTCTCCGAGTCGGCGTCGAAGTCGAGCAGGATGCGCGCGGCCACGCCCTCGTTCTCGCGCACGAGGCCGAGCAGGATGTGCTCGGTGCCGATGTAGTTGTGGCCGAGGCTCAGCGCCTCGCGCAGCGCGAGCTCGAGCACCTTCTTGGCGCGCGGCGTGAACGGTATCTGGCCCGAGGTGACCTCCTCGCCGGAGCCGACGATGCGCACGACCTGGGCGCGCACGCGCTCGACGGTGATGTCGAGGCTCTCGAGCACCCGCGCCGCCAGCCCCTCCTCCTCGCGCAGCAGCCCGAGCAGGATGTGCTCGGTGCCGATGTAGTTGTGCTTGAGCGTCCGCGCCTCCTCCTGCGCTAGAACGACCACCTGCCGGGCCCGTTCTGTGAATCGCTCGAACATTTGTGATTCCTTCCTGCTTGGACGAGCCTCGCGAGTTATGTGGTCTCTATCGACGCCTTTGGGAGCAGTCTACCAACCGGTCCCCGGGGCCTGTGAGAGCTCAATCGTCATCGCGGGCTGTCGGCTTGAGCGCGGCCAGCCACGCCGCCCACGGCACCGTGCTCAGTCGCGCATCGCCGGGAACAGCACGACCTCGCGGATCGAGTCGCGTCCGCTCAGCAGCATCACGAGCCGGTCTATGCCCAGCCCGACGCCGCCCGTGGGCGGCATTCCCTGCTCGAGCGCCTCGACGAACAGCTCGTCGTAGGGCTGGGCCTCGTGCTCGCCCTCCTGCAGGCGGCGCTGCTGCTCGGCGAAGCGCTCGCGCTGCACGTCGGGGTCGATCAGCTCGCTGAAGGCGTTGGCGATCTCCAGCCCGTCCGCGAACGCCTCCCAGCGCTCGACGAGCCCGGGCTGTGAGCGGTGCTCGCGCGCCAGCGGCGAGAGCTCCACGGGGTAGTCGAGCACGAACGTCGGCTCGCGCAGCGTCGGCTCGACATGCTTTGAGAACAGGTCGTCGACGATCGCCGGCCACCGCCGGTCCTCGGTCTGCACCTCCAGGCCGCGCTCGGACACGGCCGCCGCGAGCGCCCGTTCCTCGCGCAGCGCCGATGGCTGCACGCCGGTGGCCTCGGCGAGCGCGTCGAAGAAGCCCACGCGCCGCCAGGGGCCGTCGAAGTCGAGCTCGCCGGCGTAGGCGACGGCCCCCGCCGCCGTCCGGACCACGTCTTCCAGGCGCCTGGCCTCGTCGCCGTAGTCGGCGTAGGCCTCATACCACTCGACCATCGTGAACTCGGGGTTGTGCTTGGGCGAGACCCCCTCGTTGCGGAAGTCCTTGCCGAGCTCGTACACGCGCTCCAGGCCCCCGACGATCAGGCGCTTGAGATACAGCTCGGTGGCGATCCGCAGGTACAGATCGCGGTCGAGCGCGTTGTGATGGGTCGTGAACGGGCGTGCCAGCGCCCCCCCGTAGAGCGGCTGCAGAACGGGCGTCTCGACCTCGATGAAACCCTCCCGATCGAGGTAGGAGCGCACGGCGGAGATGATCCTGGCGCGATCGATGAACAGCCTGCGCGCGTCCTCGCTGGCGATCAGGTCGAGCTCGCGCCGGCGGTGGCGCGTCTCGACGTCGCTGATGCCGTGGTGCTTATCCGGCGGAGGACGCAGGGCCTTGGCGAGCACCTCGTAGTGGTCGACGCGCAGCGTGAGCTCGCCGTGGCGGCTGCGCAGGACCGCGCCGTCGACGCCCAGGAGGTCGCCGAGATCGAGCGACAGCAGCCGCTGGAAGCCCTCCTCGCCCAGCACGTCGACGCGAGCGTGCAGCTGGATCTTGCCCGTGCGATCGACGAGGTCCATGAACGCCGCCCGGCCGGCGCCCCGGCGCGCGGCGATGCGCCCGGCGACACGGTGCGCGTCCTCGGTCTCCTCGCCCACGGCGAGGTGCTCGTAGTCGGCCAGGATCGCCTCGATCGGCTCGGCGCCGGAGAACGAGTAGGGGAACGCGTCGGCGTCGGCGCGCAGGCGCGCGGCCTTCGCGCGGCGCTCGTCGATCAGCTCGGAGAGGCCGTGGCGGCCGGGCCCGGCCGGCGCGGGGGCCTCCTCGGTTCCGCTCATGGCGGCGAGACTACTTCAGCCCGACGTCGATCTTCGTGACCTTCAGCTTGCGGGCCGGCCCGCGAGGGACCTTCACGGCGACGGTCTCGTTGCGCCTGCGCCCGAGCAGCGCACGGCCGACGGGAGACTCGTTGGAGAGCTTGTTCTCCTGCGGTGAGGCCTCGGCCGAGCCGACGATCGTGTACTTGGCCGACTTGCCGGTCTTTTCGTCCTTGACGTGCACGACCGAGCCGATCTGGACGACGTCGTTGGAGAGATCGTCGGCCTGGATGACCGTCGCCAGGCGCAGCTTCTCCTGCAGCGCGGCAATGCGCGCCTCGAGCATCGCCTGCTCGTTCTTGGCGTCGTCGTACTCGGAGTTCTCGGCGATGTCCCCGAACTCCCGCGCCTCCTTGATGCGCTCGGCCACCTCGCGGCGCTTGGCCGTGGACAACAGCTCCAGCTCGTCCTTGAGGTTGCTGAGGCCTTCCGGGGTGAGGATGACGTCCTTGGGCATGTGAGGCTCGATCGCGCTTTGACGGATTGGCCCGCGATTGCGGATCCCCCTCGCAGGCAAGGATGTCGCGGACCCGGGCTGGTCCGGCGAGCGCAGCAGTATAGCGCCGCCGCAACGGGGCCCCGCAAGCGCTCAGACGGCCAGCTCGAGGGGCCGCTTCGAGCCCGCGAGCAGCTCGCGGACGTCCTCGAGCGCAGGCGCCGCCTGCAGTGCCGCGAGCAGCCGCCGCGCCTCGCCGCGGTCCAGCCCCATGCGCTCGACATACCAGGGATAGAACTTGCGCAGGTAGCGCGCCGCGCGCTCGCAGCCGAGGTGCTCGGCCGCGCGATCGACCGTCCAGCGCAGCTCGTCGAGCACCTCGTCGCGGCTGGGCTCGGTGTCGCGCGCGCCCAGCAGCCGGGAGAACAGCCAGGGATTGCCGAGCGAGCCGCGCGCGAGCATCAGCGCCGCGGCGCCGGTGCGCTCAAACGCCTCGCGCGCGCGCGGCGCGTCGCCCAGCCCGCCCGTCAGGATCACCGGCGCCGGCAGCGACCGCACCAGGGCAGCGGCGAGGTCGTAGTCGGGCACGCCCTTGTGCGCGATCTCGGCGCTGCGCGGGTGAAAGGCGATCGCGGCGACACCGGCCTCGCCGACGAGCCGGTGCGCCAGCTCATAGCCGCTCGTGTCACCCACCGACAGCCCCGAGCGTAGCTTGACCGTCACCGGGACGCCGTCGCCCGCCTCGACGGCCGCCCGCGCCAGCGCGACGGCGCGATCGGGCTCGGCCAGCAGACCGGCACCGGCGCCGGTCTTTGCCACCTTGGGCACCGGACAGCCCATGTTGATGTCGATCACGTCGGGGGCCACGCCGACGACCAGCTCGACGGCTGAGCGCATCATCTCGGGGTCTTCGCCGAACAGCTGGATCGAGACTGGGCCCCCGGCGCGCTCGCGCGGGTCGATGCGCAGCATCTCCACGCACGTCTTACGGTTGCCGTGGTGGACCGCGTGCGAGCTGACCATCTCCGACACGGCCATGCCGGCCCCGTAGCGCTTGGCCTGCAGACGCACGAACCAGTTGCCGATGCCTGCCAGCGGCGCGAGCAGCACGCGATTGGGCACCCTCACGGGGCCGAGCATCCAGGGGTCGGTGAGCGTGCGCATCACACTCATTGTGGCGAGACTCAGCGATTGCGCTCGAACAGCAGGCGCAGGCCGGTGAGCGTGAGCAGTTCGTCGACCTCGTCGATCTCCTCCGTGTAGGGCACGACGAGCTGCGCAAGGCCGCCCGTCGCGACCACGTGGGCGCGCTCGCCGAGCTCCTCGTACAGCCGCCGCAGGATCGCGTCGATCGCACCGGCATAGCCGAACACCACGCCCGAGCGGATCGCGTCGATCGTGTTCTTGCCGATCACGCTCTTGGGCGGGGCGAGGTCGACCTTCGGCAGCCGCGCCCCGCGCTCGGACAGCGCCTCCAGGGAGATCTCGATCCCGGTCATCAGGGTGCCGCCGACGTACTCGCCCTCATGGGAGACGATGTCGAACGTGGTCGCCGTGCCGAAGTCCACGCACACCGCCGAGCCGTCGAAGCGCTCGTGGATCGCGACTGCGTTGACGAGCCGGTCGGGGCCGATCTCGCGCGGGTTGTCGTAGCGGATCGCGATCCCGGTCTTGGTCCCCGGTCCGACCACTAGCATCTCGTGGCCCAGGTAGCGGCTGGCGACCGCGGTCCACTCGGGCTCGAGCTGGGGCACGGTCGAGGAGATGATCGACGCCTCGAGGTCCTCGAAGCCGTATCCGCGCAGGCCCAGGAGATTGCGCAGCGCCGCCCCGAGCTGGTCGGCGGTGGATTGGCGCACGGTGGCGAACCGCCAGTGCTCGACCAGCTCGCGCTCGCGAAACGCGCCGAAGTGCGTCTGGGTGTTGCCGACGTCGACGGCGAGCAGCATGGCGGGTCATTATGCTCAGCGATGCCATGAGCGTGCCACGCCCCAAGCTCTACGTGGTGCCGGGCTCGCACCCCTGCGCCGCGGTGGAAGCGGCGCTCGCGCTGAAGGGCATCGCCTTTGACCGCGTGGACCTGCTGCCGCTCAGCCAGCTCGCGATCGGCCCGCTGCGCTACGGCGGCACGACGGTGCCGGGCATGCGCCTGGGCTCCGAGCGCCTGGTCGGCTCGCGCACGATCATGCGCCGCCTCGACGAGCTTGCCCAGCAGCCCCCGCTGCTGCCCGCTTCCGACGAGCCCTCGCGCGCCACCGTGCTCGACGCCGAGCGCTGGGGCGACGAGGTCTTCCAGAGCGTGCCCCGGCGGATCATCGACGCCGCCTTCCTGCGCCGTCCGGGCGCGATGGAGAGCTACGCGGCGGGCGCCAGCCTGCCGCTGCCCACCTCGTTGATGCGACCGGCGATGCCGCTCACGGCTCGCCTGATGGCGATCCGCAACAAGGCCAACGACCAGTCCGCGCGCGCCGACATCGCCGCGCTACCGGGCCGGCTCTCCCAGATCGACGCGTGGATCGCCGAGGGCGTGCTCGGGGGCGAGCAGCCCAACGCGGCCGACCTGCAGATCGGCTCGACGATCCGCCTGCTGCGCAGCATCGGGGACGTGCGTCCAATCGTCGACGAGCACCCCGCGGCGCGCCTTGCACGCTACTTCCCTCCGCTGGCCGGACACATCGATCCCGGCGCGCTGCCAGACGCCTGGCTGCCGGCGATCACCGTCGCCTAGCACTGGTCAGGCGCCCGATGTCGGGCGCGCCCGCGCGCGCGGCGCTACAGTCGCCACGGGCGCAGCAAATCTCGACCGCCGTCAGGGGAGGAAGCCGCAAGCAGATGCGCACCTTGAATCCGCAGTCGCTGCCGCAGCACGTGGACCGCCTCTACCGCGCCGCGTGGGCGTTGTGCGGATCGCGCGAGGACGCCGAGGATCTCGTGCAGGAGACGTTCGCGCGGGTGCTCTCGCGTCCGCGCGTGCTGCGCGGCGACGACGAGCTCTACTACCTCATGCGCGTGCTGCGCAACACGTTTCTGACCAGCCGGCGCACCGCCGGCCGGCGTCCGCTCACCGTGGCCACGCTCGAGGACGTGGTCGCCGCCGATCCCAAGCCGATGGACCGCCCCGAGCAGGCGCTCGAGGTCAATGAGGTGTACGCCGCCATCGCCGCCCTGCCCGAGGACTTTCGCATGGCGCTCGTGGCGGTTGACGTGCTCGGCCTGTCCTATCGCGAGGCGGCCCGCGCGCTTGGCGTGCGCGAGGCGACGATCACGACGCGCCTGTTTCGCGCCCGCAAGCAGGTCGCCGCGCGGCTCGTCGCCGAGGCTCCCGAAACGAAGGCTCCCGACGCGAAAGCGCCCGACGCGAAGGCGCCCGACGCGAAGGCGCCCGAGACGAAGCAACCGGGTGGGCGGCCGCGCGGGCAGGGCACCGCCGACAAGGAGAAGCGGCCGCGGCCGCGCGGCGGTCGCGATCCCGGCGTCCCGGGCGGCTCGGTGGACGAGGGGCACAGCCGGGAAGGACTCGGGGCCGGCGGAGTCTTCTCTCACGGAGAAATGCCATGACGGATCCGACCCCACGCAAGGAAGCGGAGATAGTGGAGCTCGTGCGCTCGATCGACGTCCGCGCCCCCGAGTCGCTTCACCGCCGTGTCCAGGAGCTCGTGGCCGACCACACGACCGACGCGGCGCGCCGGCGCGGGCTGCGACGACGCGGCGGGCGGCCTGCCGGCGGCGCGCGTCCGGCCACCGCCAGGCTGGCGGCGCTCGGCGCGCTCGCGGCCGCGGCGATCGCCGTGCTCGTCATCGCCCTGACGAGTGGGTCGCAGACCCTCAGCCTGCGTGAGGCGTCGGCGCTGACCCTGTCGCCAGCCACGGCGGCCGCCCCTCGCGAGAGCCCGGCGGGCAACGAGCTGGAAGCCGACGTCGAAGGCATCGCCTTCCCCTACTGGGAAGACCGTTTCGGCTGGCGCTCGACGGGCATGCGAACCGACCGCATCGCCGGGCGGAGCGTAAGCACCGTCTACTACGCAGACGACGGGCGACGCATCGGCTATGCGATCGTCGGCGGCACGGGCGCCCCACAGGTGGGCAAGGGCACCGTCGCGCGGCGCGGGGGCCACTCCTACACGATCACGAACGTCGAAGGGCGCCCGGTCGTCAGCTGGATACGAGACGGCCACCTGTGCGTGCTCTCAGGGCGCGGGGTCGCCAGCTCGACGCTGCTGGCACTCGCGAGCTCGAGCGATCCCAACAGCCTCGCCTACTAGCTTCGTGCACGCGAGAGGAACACGCTCCGTCTGCATGCGCGGCAAGATCGTCGTCCACTAGCTTGCCGCCCCCGGCGCGGGCGCATCGAGCGCCGGCCCCGCCCAGCGAACGCCTTCATCGGGCGACAGCGCCGCGAGCGCGTCGCTCAGGCGCCGGCCGTCGGGTAGGCGCGCGTCGAAGTCCAGCTCGAGCGCCGGGACCAGCACGAAGCGGCGACTCGCCAGCTGGGGGTGGGGCAACGTCATGCGCTCGTGGCTGAGCTCGAGGTCGTCGAGCAGGAGCACGTCGATGTCGATCGCGCGCGGGCCGTGGCGAAGGCCGCCCTGCTCGCGCCCGAGGCCTCGCTCCAGCCGCTTGGCCGCATCGAGCAGCTGCAGCGGCGACAGCGCGGTCTGAACGCGCACGCACGCATTGAGAAAGCACGGCTGGTCGAGGATCTCCCCCACCGGGTCTGTGTCATACGTGGACGAGCAGCGCAGCACCGCCACCCCCTCGCCGGGCAGCGCGTCGACGGCGGCCTGCAGGTGGGCGCGCCGCTCCCCGAGGTTGGAGCCGAGGCCGAGCAGGCCGATGCGCTCGGCCATCTCGCGAGCCGGCCCGCCCTCACGCGCCCGCGGCGTCGCCCGCCACGTGCACGCCTGCCCGCTCGCGCAGCCCGATGCGCGCGTGCAGCCGGCGCAGCGGCGCCGGCGCCCACCAGGTGCGATCCCCGAGGCGTCCCATCAGCGCCGGAACGAGCAGCGCGCGCACGACCGTCGCGTCGATCGCCACAGCGAGCGCCCC
>DASPVR010000156.1:0-2856 GCA_035622255.1 Solirubrobacteraceae bacterium
AGGACCTGCGCCTGCTCGCCGTAGTGGGCGGCCGCGATCAGCCCCCCCAGGGCGATGAAGCCGGCCAGGCGCACCGGCCGCGCGCGCGCGTACATCTCAAACAGCTCGTGCATGCACACACAGCCGACCAAGAACAGGCCGAGAGCAAAGATCGCCCCCCCCTCGATCACGAGGAACAGCGCGACTGCCACGGCGGGGATCGCCACGAGCAGGCGCGCGCCCAGCTCCGAGCGCTCGCGTTGCTGCGGGGGGCGTTGGCGTGCGCGCGGCGTGCGCGCAGAGCGGGTGCCGGTTGCCATCAGCGAGCCGTCACCGCCCGCCGAATCGGCGCCGGCGCGCTGAGAACTCCGCCAGCGACTGCTCGAGCGCCTCGCGCGTGAAGTCCGGCCAGAGCTCGTCCCGAAAGACCAGCTCCGAGTAGGCCGACTGCCAGAGCAGGTAGTTGGACAGGCGGCGCTCGCCGCTCGTGCGGATGATCAGGTCGGGGTCGTGCATCTCCGGCGCGTACAGGCAGGCGCGGAACTCGTCCTCGCCGCCGCCCTGAAAGCGGCGCGCCGCATCGACGATCTCCGCCCGCCCGCCGTAGTTGAACGCCACGAACAGCGTGATCCGGCGGTTTGCGGCCGTGAGCACCTCGGCCCAGCTCATCTGCTCTCGCAGCCGCCGGCTGATGCGCTCGCGGCGTCCGATGAAGCGCATTCTCACCCCCTCGGCGTGCAGCTCGGGCGTCTCGTCGGCGATGCGCCGCGAGAACATCTCCATCAGGCCGCTCACCTCCGCCGCCGGGCGCGACCAGTTCTCGGTCGAGAACGAATACACGGTCAGCTCCTCGATGCCGAGGTCGACGGCGTCGCGCAGGCGCGCCTTGACCGTGTCCGCGCCCGCGCTATGCCCATCGTTCACCGACACCCCATGCGCACGCGCCCAGCGACCGTTGCCGTCGGTGATGATCGCGACGTACCTGGGGCCTGCGCCCATCGCTGCCGCTCGCTCGGCCGGCGCCCGCTCCCCGGCTGCCTTCATCAGACTTCGAGGATCTCGTCTTCCTTGACCCTGAGCGCGCCGTCGAGCTCGCCGACGCGTGCGTCGGTCAGCTTCTGCAGCTCCACCTCGGCGCGGTGCTCGTCGTCGGAGGACGCTTCACCTGCGGACTTCAGCTCGCGCAGGTGCTGGAGCACGTCGCGGCGCACGTTGCGGATGGCCACCCGCCCCTCCTCTGCGAGGTTGCGCACGACCTTCACGAGCTCCTTGCGGCGCTCTTCGGTCAGCTCCGGCACGACCATGCGCACGACGTTGCCGTCGTTGGAAGGGTTGAGCTTCACGTCGGACTCGTTGATAGCTTTCTCGATCGCCTTGATCGCCGACTTGTCATAGGGCTGGACGGTGATCAGGCGCGCTTCCGGCGCGGAGATCGTCGCCAGCTGGTTGAGAGGCGTCTGGGCGCCGTAGTAGTCGACCGTCACGCGGTCGAGCAGCGACGGGTTGGCGCGGCCGGTGCGCACGGTTGCGAACTCCTGCTGTGCGGACTGCACCGACTTGACCATTCGCCCGCGCGCGTCCTCGAGCAGCCCGTCGATCATGTCATCCGCGGCCATCTTCAGCTCCCGTCGCCGTTGTCACCAGTGTCCCCACCCTCTCGCCTGAGATTATCCGTGCGAGCCCCGACTCGTCGTTCATGTTGAACACGTTCAGCGGCATGCCGTTGTCCATGCACAGGGCGAGCGCGGTGGAGTCCATCACGCGCAGACGCCGCTCGATCGCCTCCATGTGGCTGATCTGGGGGATGAACTGCGCGTCCGGATCGACCGCCGGATCGGCCGAGTAGACGCCCTGCACGCCGTTCTTGGCCATCAGGATGATCTCGGCGTGGATCTCGGCCGCACGCAGCGCAGCGGCGGTGTCGGTCGTGAAGAACGGGTTGCCCGTTCCGGCGGCGAAGATCACGACCCGGCCCTTCTCCAGGTGGCGCATGGCACGGCGCCGGATGTAGGGCTCGGCGACCTCCGAGACCCCGAGCGCCGACTGCACGCGGGTGTGCGCGCCGATCTTCTCCAGCGCGTCCTGGAGCGTGAGCGCGTTGAGCACCGTCGCGAGCATCCCCATGTAGTCGGCCGTCGCGCGATCCATCCCGGCCGCGGCGGCCTGCATGCCGCGATAGATGTTGCCGGCGCCGACGACGATCGCTACCTGCACTCCCTGCTTCTGCACGGCGGCCACCTGACCGGCCACGACGACCACGCGCTCGGGATCGGTGCCGAAATCGAGCTCCCCCATCAGCGCCTCGCCGGAGAGCTTGAGCAGGATCCGCTTGAAGACCGGGCCGGCCACTGCGGCCGCAGCCTACTGCCCTATCGCAAAGCGCGCGAAGCGACGGATGACGACGTTCTCACCCGTCTTGGCAGTGAGCTCGTCGCGCAGCTGCTGGACGGTCTTGCCCTCGAACTTGGGGTTGTGCATCTCCTGCTCGAGCAGCACGACCGTCTGATAGAAGGAGTCGAGCTTGCCCGCGACGATCTTCTCGCGGACGTTGTCGGGCTTTTCGGCCGCCTCCTGCTCGTAGATGCGCGCCTCGGTGTCGCGCACATCATCCGGCACGTCGTCGCGCCCGACGTAGCGCACCGTCGGCGTCGCCGCCACCTGCATCGCCAGGTCGCGCGCGAAGGACACGAATTCCTCGTTGGTGGCGACGAAGTCGGTGTTGCAGTCGACCTCGATCAGCACTCCGACCTTCGCGCCGGCATGTATGTAGGCCTGGACGGTGCCCTCGGTCGCGGTGCGCTCGCCCAGGTCCTGGATCTTCTTCCCCTGCTTGACGCGCAGGATCTCGATCGCCGCGTCGATGTCGCCCTGCGCCTC
>DASPVR010000157.1:0-10476 GCA_035622255.1 Solirubrobacteraceae bacterium
CGACCCCAAGACGGGCAAGCCCTATGAGCCAACCGAGATTCCCGTCCCCAAGGTCAGCACGTTCCGGGCAGCTATTCGGAAGGTCGCTCAGCCCGTTAGACCGTCACCCGACGACGGCGACTACTAGAACCAGCTCGGACCCTGCCGCAACCACTCGCGCGCCCGGTATAGCGGGTCGATGCGCCAGAAGCGCGTCCACTGGTCGTGCAGGAGTCGGAACGGGTGCATTAGACCTGTGCGGCTCTACTAACGAGCAGGTGGAACATGGACCGCCCGTCGTTGCGGTGGTTGTAGCGCCAAGTGAACTCGTTGAGGTAGCCCTGCAGCCACTTGTGGGACACCTTCTTGTAGTTCCCACGAATCCCGGTCTTGAGATTTCCAAAGAAGCCCTCGACGGTGTTCGTGTGCACGTCGCCCATGACGTACTCGCCGGTCGAGTGCCGGACTCGACCATGGCCGGCGAAGTGACCGCCGAGCTGGTTGTACGCAGGCCACTCGTCGGTGTAGATGATGGACTCCGGTTTGACCCACTCGACCACCTGCTTGTGCAGGTGCGTCCCGCGACGAGAGGGCACAACCGTAGCCTTGATCCGCCCCCCTCGCTCAACGGCAGCGAAGACGGTCGCTCTACTACGTTCGCGCAGCTGCATCGCTTTGAAGCGCGCGTCGGGGTCCTGCGACATGCGGTATTTGGTCCGGGGCCGACCGTCCACGGAGGTCTCGTCAACCTCGACATATCCCGTGAGCGGGCGCTTGTCCTCAGTCATCAGTTTGTTGCGGATCAGGTTGAACATCCGCCACGCGGTCTTGTATGTGACGCCAAGCTCGCGCTCAAGGTGCTTGGCCGACACTCCGCAGCGAGTGCTCGCCATGATGTAGATCGCGTAGAACCACAGATGCAGCGAGGTAGAGGACTTGTGGAAGATCGTCCCGGCCAGCGGGTAGAGCGAGTGCCCGCAGGAGTCACAGGAGTACGCCGGCCGCGACTTGATCCGATGGAACTTGCGCTCGCGCTCGCACTTCGGGCAGACGGCGTGGTGGCCGTCCGAGGCGTAGCGCTCGCGCCAGAGCATGTCCAGGCACGCGGCGTCGTCGGGGCATTCCCGCACGAACTCCATGAGCGAGTAGCGCGAGTCCGTAGCGCCTGGCTTGCCGCGCTTCGGCTGGTTCCTGTCTACCGCTGCCATAACGCCAGTATAGCACAACTACCTGGCGTAAAGGTATATGCGTGACGGATGTCACACTTATCCCCTAGCGGTCTGTACCTACTGAATGGACCCCCGCGGTGCGACCCAAACGCTTTGATAGCCGCCAAGCAGCGGCGAGATCCTGTCGAAATCCTTGTTGTAGTGGAGCACGCCGATCCCGTTCGCTTGAGCAGTCGCCGCAATCAGCGCGTCCACAACCGGCGCTTTGTCGGGGTCCGGCGACCATCCGACCATCTGCCCGAGTGCAACCAGCGCTTTGTCAACGATGTCCTGTGTGACCCGTAGCTCCCGAGCACCCGTCAGAACAGCCGCCGTCGCCTTGGTCTTTTCTTGAGCCTCTTTCGCGTTCCGCGCGCCCCACGTAAGCTCCAACGCGACGAGCGGGCTTGATCGAAGCTGTCCGCCCAGGACAGCTTCACGGACCTCTTGCCTAGCGGTCTGGGGCGCTGCCTTCTTACGGATGTTCGACCAAACAGACGTGTCCGCAATCAGAGTCGCGCCGCCGTACGGCATGGGTGCAGGTGCTGACGCTAGTCCTCGGTCCGGGCGCGCTCGACGGCGTCCCAGTCGAGAGAGTCCGACATCAGCCACTGAAAGAAGCGATCAACGTCCCTCGCAGAGGGCGGCTCGACCTCTTGGGAAACCTGGACACGGAGAAACGCCCCCGCATGGTTCCAGACTGTGCGGAGGTTGGGGGCAAACTGGATCAGCGGGATGAGGGCAACCTTGATCTTCATTTCCTCGTGTCTATCCCAGAGGGCGTCAGAGGTTTCTTTCGCACGCCATCCGAGCGGCCATTCCGCCGTCCGCCAGTCGGGATGTCTAATGGCCACCCGTGTTGTAGGACGCTCAGCGGTGGCCTGTAGGGCGAGCTTTGGCATCGTTACGACCGCCGTGCTTTTCGTGCCGCCGGCGCTCTTTTCCGCGCCTGCCGTGGCCGTTTTTTCTCCACTACTAGCGGCTGCTCCGTGATCGTGCCCTCGAATGTCCGAAGCTCGCCAGCCTGCTTTTTGTAGTCCGCCAGGGCGTTCAACAGAAGCTCGTTGAGGACGAGCGCGTGCTCCCAAGACATCACCACGCGCGCTGGGAAGGCATCGGGAGGCCCAGATTGCGTGTTGTAGCCGACGTCAAGCGCGAGGTCGAACGGCGTCGGCACGAGCCGTACCCAGTTCGCGTAAACGAGCGCGGGCTGCGGCTGGTCGTCAGCGGCCACGACGATACCTATACTTGATCTCGATGCCAGACGCACCGCCGGACGAGCCCAAACAGACCACACCGAAGGGGACCGTCATCCCGATCCCGTCGCGAGAGCAAGTCTTAGAGGGTCTTAGGAAGATCGCGAAGCCCATTCCGAAGCCTTCATCGGGTGACGACAGCAGCTCGCAGGAGTAGCGTCTCGAACATTGCACGACCGTCTGAGCGATGGTTGTAGCGCCAGGTGTACTCGTTCAGGTACCCCTGCAACCACTTGTGCGACACCTTCTTGTAGTTGCCCCGAATCCCGGTCTTGAGATTGCCAAAGAAGCCCTCGACCGTGTTCGTGTAGGCGTCCCCGATGACGTACTCGCCAGAGGCGTGTCGGACTCGACTATGGGCGATGAAGTGGCGCCCAAGCTGGTTGTAGGCGGGCCACTCGTCCGTGAACACGATCGACTCTGGCCGGACCCACTCGATGATTTGACGCTGTAGCTGAGGACCGCGACGCGAAGGCAGAACGGTCGCCTTCACCCGTCCGCCGCGCTCTACGGCGGCGAACACCGTGGCTCTACTACGCTCGCGCAGTTGGTGGGCTTTCGAGCGCGCATCAGGGTCCTGCGACATACGGTATTTGGTGCGTGGGCGACCGTCGACGGAAGTCTCGTCAATCTCGACGTCGCCTCTCAGCGGCTCCCCATCGTCTGCCATGAGCTGGTTGCGGATCAGGTTGAACATCCGCCACGCGGTCTTGTACGTGACGCCAAGCTCGCGCTCAAGGTGCTTGGCCGACACTCCGCAGCGAGTGCTCGTGATGATGTAGAAGGCCAGAAACCACAGGTGCAGCGAGGTCGCCGACTTGTGGAAGATCGTCCCGGCTAGTGGGTGCAGCCGATGTCCGCAGGAGTCGCAGCAGTAGGACGGCCGTTTGCGGTCCCGGTGGAACTTGCGCGTCCGATCGCACTTCGGACAGACCGCATGATGCCCGTCAGGCGCGAACCGCTCGCGCCAGAGGAAGTCGAGGCAGGCCGCGTCGTCGGGGAAGTTCTGCATGAACTCGACGATCGAGTACTGCGACGTGGACGCCGATCCACGCTTCGGATTGTTGCGGTCAACCTGCGACATGACCGCATCATGGCATAAAAACTACCGACTGTCAAGGGATAAGTGTGACATCCGTCACACACTTCCCAACCACCGAACCCATAGGGTCCATAAAAGCGTTACTACGCTGCCGAGTCGCTCCCGGTGATGGGGGCGAGCGGGGAACCCATTGCCAGGCCGTGTAGGACGCGGCGTGGTTGGGGCGAGTCGGCCGCTGATGCGGTCGTAACGTCCGGCCGGCGCATGCCCTGTCGTGCTGTGCGGTCGACGTGAGCCCGACAGCTAACCCCGTAGGCAGGATCAACAAGGAGGTTGGACTGTATGGAAGCCGCCGTGCCGCCCACGCGACTGATGGACGCGTTCGCGCCCCCCGGAATCGTCGCGCTCGACTCAGAAACGAAGGCACCGCTGCTCGGTCAGCTGGCCGAACAGGGTTCCACGGAAACAGAGCTGCATGTGCGCCGCGACTCGCTGAACGTGCTCTACGGCCACCCGGCCGTGGTCACGGGCGCGCTGCGCCCGGGCCTCGCCGGACGCGTCGTGGCGCTCCAGGTCGCTCTGCGCCGTGGCTGGCGCTCGGTGGCGTGGACGCGCACCGGACCGCTCGGCGGCTTTCGCCTGCGCTACACGCCGCACACGATCGGCAGCGAGCGCGTGCGCCTGCGCTTCGCCGGCGACGTGCACGACATGCCCGCGGCCAGACCGCTCGGACGGCTGAACGTGTATCGCCGGGTGGTCGCGTCGTGGTACGGGGGAGGGGGCAGCCTCGCCTGCGGGGGCTGGCTGACGAGCTCTACGCTCGGCGTGGCCAACAAGACGCTGCCCTGCGGCACGCTCGTGACGCTCCGCTACGGCGGGCGCTCGGTGCGGGTGCCGGTCGTCGATCGCGGCCCATACGTTGCCGGCCGCGAATTCGACCTCACCGAAGCGACCAAGCGCGCGCTGCGCTTCGGGAGCACCGGCGAGGTGTGGAGCACGGGCTGAGAAGTGGGAGTGTTCGTGCAAAGGTTGGCTTTCGCGCGCGTGCGTCGTTGAATCACCGCGATGCCTGCCGGAGCACAGGGGTCACGTACACAGGTGTGGCTGGAGAGCCTGGGCGACTGGAGCTGGCCGGGGCGCGCGGGGGCGGCGGTTGAGAGCCTGCCGCCGTCCTGGGTGCCCGCGCTGCCACCCCGGCTGGACCGGGTTGCGGTCGGCCCGGGCGCACCTGTGGCGTGGCCCCGTGAGCGCAGCCTCCCACGCGCCCGAGCGCTGCTCGTGGGGGTCGCGGCCGCGATCTGCGCGACCCTCGCGCTCAACGGCCCGCTCGAGCGTGCGATCGGGCTGGGCGGTGGATCTGCAGCCACCCTGCCCGAGACGCGCCTGCCCGACACGCCGCCCGCGCCGCTGGCGACGCTCACAGAGATCAGCCGTGACGGCGCCGGCAGCTCGATCGATGCCGCCAGCTACGCCTCCCCGGCGCTGCGCGGGGGCCATGGTTCGTTTCTCGTCTACCTCCCGCGCGGCTACGCGAGCACGACCGCCCACTATCCCGTGATCTACCTGCTCCACGGCGACGACCAGCCCGACAGTGCCTTCCTGCAGGTCGGGCTCCAGGGCGCGCTCGATGAGCTGATCGCCAGTCGCGCGATCCCGCCGCTTATAGCCGTGATGATTCAGGGTGGTCCCGGACCCAACAACTGGCGCAACAGCGCCGCCGGCAACTACCAGAGCTACGTGCTCGAAGTGCAGCGGCTCGTGGACCGCATCCTGCCCACGATCCCCGCGCGCGACGCGCGCGCGATCGCCGGCGACTCGATGGGTGGCTACGGAGCTATGAACATCGCGCTCTCGAACCCCTACCGCTACTCGGTCGTCGAGAGCTGGCTGGCCTTCTTCAACGGGCTGGAAGGCGAGCTTCGCCAGGACCGCCCGATCCTCACGCGCCTGGGCCTGCGCGCGTTCGTCTATGGCGCCGAATCGGACCACATCGCCGATCCCGCCGAGGACGCCCCCTTCGCCGCCGCCCTGCGGGCCAACGGCGCGCGCGCCAAGAGCGCGATCTACCCTGGCGAACACAGCCTCCAGACCGTCGAAGCGCACCTGTCGAGCATGCTCCTGTTCGCCGGCCACGCGCTCGCCCAGCAGCTCGCCCAGGCCGCGCCCGTCGCCCCGCCGGCCGCGGGCGCCCAGGCCGTTGGGCAGGCGACGGCCGCGCAGGGACGCGCCCACCAGCGCTGACTCAGGCGGTCAGCCAGCGCCGGGGGTTGTCGACGAACACCGTCTGGAAGACCGCGTCGTCCATCACACCCAGCTCGCGCAGCGTCGGAAGGATCTCCTCGAACAGCAGCGACATCGTCCAGTTGTGGATGGCGCCCGACGCTTCGAACTGCGGTCTGGACTCGGCCGGGTACCAGTCGAGCGTGGGGGATGCGTCCTGGGAGAGCATGATGCGCTCGGCGTGTCCGCGGCGCAGCAGCTCGGCGACCGTGGCGTTTCGCTTGGCGATCGGCAGGAACAGCTCCAGGCCGTAGCGGTCCATGCCGACGTACACGCCGCGCTCGATCAGCGACTCGATGAAGTCGACGTCGTCGGTGTCGCCGGCGTGCGCGATCTGGATGCGCGCCGGCTCGACGCCCTCCTCGAGCAGGATGTCGATCTGGCGCGAGGCGTTGGCCGTCGGCGGCGCCGAGTGGGTCATTATCGGCACTCCAGTCTGGATGCACGCGCGCGCCGCGGCGCGGTGGATCTTCTCGATGCTCTCGGTCACGCCCTCCGCGTCGGCGGCGCACTTGATGAACGCCGCGCGGATCGGGGTGCCCTGGATGCCCTCCTCGATGTCCGAGACGAACAGCGCCGCCATCGCGTCGAGGTCGCGGTTGGTGAAGAACTGGGGGAGGTGGCCGTAGCTGTAGATGCCGGTGCACGCGACCACGTGCACGCCGGTCTCATCGGCGATCTGCTTCATGAAGCGCACGTCGCGCCCGAGGAACATCGCGGTCGGGTCGACGATCGTCTGCACGCCGTGGCCCTGCGCGCCGCGCACTTCGCTCAGGACTTTCTCCAGTTCGTCGCGCTCGTCGTATGCGCGCGGCCACTGCGCGGCGACCGCCTCGTCGCGAGTGCGCATGTGCTCGTGGATCAGCGTCACCCCGAGCTCGGAGGCGTCGACGGATCCCTGCACGGTCTGGACCTCTGGCACGGTCTCCTCCTCGTGTCGTCGTCTGCCGGGGTGCCGGCACGCGCTCAGCGCAGCGGCTCGCCCCAGTCAGTCTCGTCGCGCAGCTTGCTCTTTAGCACCTTGCCGCTGGGATTGCGCGGCAGCGGCTCGGCGCGCACGGCGACGTACTGGGGCACCTTGAAATCCGCCAGGCGGGCCTTGGAGTATGCGACGATCGCCTGCGGGTCGACGTGCTCGCCGAGCGCCGGGACGATCACCGCGCCGACCTTCTCGCCCATCATGTCGTCGGGCACGCCGACGACCGTCGCCTCGCCCACGCCCGGCGCGCCAGCGAGCACGTTCTCGACTTCCAGCGAGTAGACGTTCTCGCCGCCGCGGTTGATCATGTCCTTCTTGCGGTCGACGATGTAGAGCAGGCCGTCGTCGTCGATGCGGGCGAGGTCGCCGGTGTGAAGCCAGCCCTCGACGAACGTCTCGGCCGTCTCCTGCGGCTTGTTCCAGTAACCCTGCACGACGTTGGCGCCGCGCACGAGCAGCTCGCCCGTGCCCGTCGCGGGATCGGGATCGTCGATCGCCAGGTCGACCACGGGCATCGCGAAGCCGACCGAGTCGGCGTGCTCGGCCGCCTCCTCGTGGGGCAGGAACGACGTCAGCGACGAGGTCTCCGTGAGGCCGAAGCCGTTGCCCACGCGCGCGTTGGGGAACGCCTCCATGATCTCGTGCACGAGGCTCTCGGCGATCGGCGCCCCGCCGTAGGAGGTCCAGCTGACGTGGCCGGTGTCGAGCTCGGCGAAGCGCGGGTGGCGGATGACGGCGTGGTAGATCGCCGGCACGGACACCAGCTGGGTGATGTGGTGCTCGGCGACGGCGGTGAAGAACCCGTCGAGGTCCAGCGGGTTGGTGAGGATCTCCACGCGCCCGCCGAGCTCGAGCACCGGGATCAGCTGGCTATTGCAGCCCGTCACGTGGAACAACGGCACCTGCACGAGCGTCGCGAGCCCAGGCCCCTCGGAGCGAGCGATCTGCAGGGCCCGGAACGAGTTCTCGCTGTTGGTCGTGAAGTTCGCGTGCGATGTCATCGCACCCTTTGGAAAGCCGGTCGTGCCGCTCGTGTAGAAGATCGCCGCGAGCTCGTGGGGCTCGAGGTTCTCGGCGGCGAGCGCATCGCCGTCGGGCAGCGGGTCCTCGAAGCCGAGCGTCAGCCGGGCGCCGGAGTCGCCGACGACGTAGGCCGCCTCGTCGTCGGTGAAGCGCGTGTTCACGGGCACCGCGACGGCGCCGGCGAGCTGGATCCCCCAGAAGGCGAGCACCCAGTCGTTGCCGTTGGCCTTACGCAGCGCGACGCGATCGCCGCGCTCCACGCCCGCCGCCCGCAGCCCGCCGGCCACGCGTGCGGAGTGCTCCCACAGCTCCCCGTAGGAGAGCGACGGACCCCCGATCTCGACGATCGCGGTGGCGGCCGGGTCGCGGTCGACGCTGGCCTTCAGCAGCGCCACCAGCGACGGCGGGCGATCGATGTAGCGCGCGACGCCCGCGGCGTCGCGCTCCACGCCGGAGTCGTCGAACGGGTTACGACCGCGCGGGGCTGGCTGCACCACGGCTTCGCTCCACGTCCCCCTGGAGATCGGTGGGCGCTGGCGCCCGCGCTCCCTCAGACCTCATCCTCCGACCTGCAGCCCGCCCACGCGCTCGACGAGGATCTCGGCCAGGCGAGCCCGGTGGCGCTTTGCGCCGCCGAGCAGCTCGGCGTCGAGCTGCGCGCGCTTGTAGAGCCAGTGCACGTCGGCCTCCCAGGTGAAGCCGATGCCCCCGTGCATCTGGATGGCGGCGGCGGTGACCTCCCGCCCCGCCTGTGAGGCGGCGGCCTTGGCCATCGCCGCCGCCTCGGGCAGCCGCTCGGGATCCGCCTCGGCCGTCCAGGCCGCCTGTGCGGTCGTCGAGCGCGCCTTCTCGGTTTCCAGCAGCATCTCCGCGCAGCGGTGTGAGACGGCCTGGAAGGAGCCGACCGGGACGCCGAACTGGCGGCGTTCCTTGACGTAGTCGATGGTCATCGCCAGCGCCCGCTCGCTCACGCCAACGAGCTCTGAGCTGATCGCCACGAGCCCGCGATCGACGCCTGCTGCGACGTCGCCCGACAGCAGCTCGCCGGCATCCTCGGAGGCGACCACGCGCGCACTGGAGCGGGTGGAGTCGATCGAGTCGACGCGCGTCACCTCGGCCTGCTCGGGCGTGACGGCGTGGGCCCGGCCGTCGCGCAGCAGCACGATCACGTCGGCCTCGGGGGCGCTGAGCACGAGCTCGGCCGTGTCGCCGTCGGCGACGCCGAGCGCGCCGATCGTCTCGCCGCTTGCGAGCCCCGGCAGCCAGTGCGCCTGCTGCTCGGAGGAGCCGGCCCGCTCGATCACCGCCGCCGCGAGCACGCTCGGCAGGAACGGCACCGGCGCGAGCGTGCGCCCCAGCTGCTCGCACAGGATCGACAGCTCGATCGGGCCGAGTCCCTGGCCGCCGTGCTCCTCTGCGATCGCGATCCCCGGCCAGCCGAGCTCGCACAGTTCCTTCCACAGCGCCTCGTCGGTCGTGCCGGCTTCGGCGTGCTCGCGCACGCACTCGGGACGCGCGCGGTCGTCGAGCAGGTCGTGGGCGGTGCGCTGGATGTCCTGCTGGTCGTCTGTGAGGCCGAAGTCCATCTCGCTCCCGCTCCGCCTAGGACGCGGCGAACTTCAGTCGCGGAAGGCCGAGCACACGCTCGGCGACGATGTTCTTGAGCACCTCGGTCGTGCCGCCCTCGATCGAGTTGCCGCGCGCGCGCAGCTGCTCATAGCTCCAGCTGGTGCCGCCGGTCAGCGCCTCGGGGCCGATGATGTCGACCGCGAGCTGGGTGAGGCGCTGGTTGGTGTCCGACCACAGCCACTTCACGAGCGAGCCCTCGGGTCCGGGCTGCCCGTAGCGCTCGACGTCGGTCAGCCCCTTCCAGGCGAGCAGGCGCACCGCCTCGGTGCGCACGTGCAGCTCGGCGAGCGCGTCGGCGTAGAGCGCGTCATCGAGCAGGCCGCGCTCCGCGGCCGTGGAGATGAGCTCGTCGAGCAGCTGGCGCAAATTGATCTGCAGCAGGAAGCCCAGCCCAGCGCGCTCGTTCATGAGCGTCGTCAGGGCCACGTTCCAGCCGTTGCCCTCGCCGCCGAGGATGTTGGCGTCGGGGATGCGCGCCTCCTCGATGAACAGCTCGTTGAACTCGGGTGAGCCGGTGATCTGGCGCAGCGGGCGGACCTGCACGGCCTCCTGCTCCATGTCCATGATGAAATAGGTCAGCCCCTTGTGCTTGGGCACCTCGGTGTCCGAGCGCGCCACGAGCATGCACCACTTGGAGTACTGCGCGCCGCTCGTCCACACCTTCTGGCCGCTGACCACCCATTCGTCGCCATCCTTGACGGCGCGCGTTTTCAGCGACGCGAGATCCGAGCCGGCCTCGGGCTCTGAGAAGCCCTGGCACCAGATCTCCTCCGCCGAGAGGATCGGGGTGAGGTAGCGCTCCTTCTGCTCGTCGCTGCCCCAGGTCATGATCGTGGGGCCGGCGAGCAGCAGCCCGAGCACGTTGGCGGGGAGCGGCACGCCCGCGCGACCGATCTCCTCGAACCAGATCGCCAACTCGGTCTGGGTGGCGCCGCGCCCGCCGTACTCGGTCGGCCACGCCGGCGCGGCCCAGCCGCCCTCGTACAGCTGGCGCTGGAAGTCGCGCCGGCGGGCATAGGAGGAATCCTCGTCGCCGTTGGAGGAGCTCTGCGGCTTGTTCTCGGCCAGCCAGGCTCGCAG
>DASPVR010000158.1:0-2263 GCA_035622255.1 Solirubrobacteraceae bacterium
ACCGACCCTGAGATGTTCGCGCCTGGCGATCTGGGCGACCCGGCCCGAGACGGGGCCTGTCGGGAAGTTCCCCGTGTTGGCCGTCACCTGGCCCTGCAAGAGCGCGAGCAGCCCGGTGAACGCGAACACGCAACCACCGGCCGCGATCGTCGCCCGGCGCAGCGGGTCGCCCGCGGCTAGCAGCGGGACCAGCGCGCAGGTCGCGTAGATCGCCCCCACGAGATAGCGGTCGGAGTTGATGTCGACGGGCGTCGAGCTGACGACGAAACCGATCGACAGCAGCACCGCCGACGAGCCCCAGAACACGCACCAGGCCAGCCGGGCGGTTCCTGCGTCGCTCGCGTTGGCACCGCGCCGCGGTGAGCCGGCGCCGGCACCTGCACCCGTCGCGTTGTCGCCGGTCACGACACCGGCGTGGCTCTCGTCACCGTCGAGGCCCCCCCCAGCTGCTCGCCTGAGCTCGCGCCAGGCCAGGCGTACCCCGAGCGCGAGTGCGAGCAGGGTCAGGCCAGCGCATACGACCTCGAGCGCCGAGGTGATGCCGAGCGACTGGCCGAAGAAGTTGCCGTTGCCGAGCACCGCGATCGACTGCCACCAGAGCTTGAAGTTGCTGGCAACGGCTTCTCCGCTCGCAAGTCCCGTGTGGGTCTCGCCGGGCGGGATCGTCACGTTCTCGTGGTGCATGAGCGCGCGCGTGAGCGCGTCAAAAACGACTGCGACGGCGGCTAGCGCGAACGCAACCCACAAGCCGCGCCTGCTCGTCGCTCCCGGCCGCAGCAGCGCCCCGCACGCGGCCGCGAGCAGAAACGGAGCCAGGCCGGCGCCGATCAGCAGCGTGTCGGAGGCCATGTTCACCCCGACGATCGCGCCCACGACGATCACGCCGGCGACGACAGCACCGCGGCCAAGCCGCCGGCCAGAATGCTCGAGCGCGACGATCGCGGCGCCGAGCAACGCGAGCGAGAACCACGTGGTCGAGTGGTCGTCGAGCGAGAACAGCAGATGCAAGGTGTGCGGGGCGGCACACAGCGCGAGCGTGCCTGCGACTGCCGCCGCCCAGCGGCCCGCCACGCGCCATGCTCCCCAGCCGATCAGGCCGACAGACACGAGCGCCATCGCGTAGGGGGCGAGCTCCCAGATCTGCCGGTGCAGCGGAAGCCAGCGCGTGGACAGCTCGAACATGAGCGTCGAGTACCAGGCCATCTGCCCGAGCAGCACGACGCGGTGCGCGGGCGAGCCGCCGTACAGCTGTCCGATCACCGGAGCCGAGGCCGCGTCGGCGTCCATGTACGTCGATCCGATCAGCTGGTTGAAGAGCACCAGCACCGTGATCAGGTACGTTCCGCCCAGCCCGAGCAGCACCCATGTCAACTGGCGCCCGATCCGGTCAGTGCGCCACCATGGGGCGGCGATGTCCTCGTCGGACCCCCTCGGCATGGCGGGAAAAGATACTCGGTGAGCGACACCCTGCCCGCCCGCGTGGGCATCAACGCGATCTTCCTCGAGCCGCGCATGGGCGGCCTGGACACGTACGTACGCTCGCTGGTCCCCGAGCTGTTGCAGCTGGCGCCGCAGGTGCGCTTCAGCATCTTCTGCAGCCCGGGGGGTCGCGAGTACCTGCGCGACGAGCGCTGGAGCGCGGACGTCGAGCTGATCACGCCCGCGATCATCGGTCGCCGCGGGCTGAAGGCGGTGGGCGAGCTCACCGTGCTCGGCGCGATCGCGGGCCGTCGCGTGGACCTGCTGCACAGCGTGGCGCTGACCGCCCCGCTTCGCACGCGGGCGGTCAGCGTCGTCACGCTCGCCGACGTCACCTGGATCGTGGCGCCCGATCCGGGCGAGGCTTGGACCGTACGGCTGTGGCGCGTGGTCGTGCCCCCCGTCGCGCGCCGGGCCGACCGCGTGATCACGCTGTCAGAGGACGGTGCCGAGCACATCGTGCGCTACCTGAAGGTGCCACGCGAGCGCATCGACGTGGTGGCCCTGGCGGCCGGGGTGAGCGATCTGACCCCGCCGACGCCCGAGGCGGACCTGCGCTCGCGTCTCGAGCTCGGACAGGGCCCCGCGATCCTCAGCGTGGCGGCCAAGAAGGTAAACAAAAACCTGCTGCGCCTGATCGAGGCGATGGCGAGCGTCGTACAGCGGTTCCCGGACGCGGTCCTCGTCCTGCCCGGCAATCCCAGTCCGCACGAGCGTGAGCTGCGCGCGCTCGCCGCGCGGCTGGGGATCGCGGCCAACGTCGCCTTTCCCCCGTACGTGAACG
>DASPVR010000159.1:0-26077 GCA_035622255.1 Solirubrobacteraceae bacterium
GCCGGGCCGTCGATCGCTATCACCATCTGCGTGTCCGCGAGGCCCGCGCGGGGGCGCGTGATCGCGCCGACGACCGCGCGCAGCGTCCGACGGCCCGTCGGCAGCCGCTCACGACGTCAGCCTTCGCAGATCGGCGCTGAAGGACGGGTAGGACACCTCGGCCGCCCGCATCCCGATCACCTCCACGCCCTCGCCCGAGGCGAGCCCGGCTACGGCGCCCATCATCGCCAGGCGATGGTCGCCGCGGGCGTCGAGCGTGCCGCCGCGCAGGCCGCCATGCCCGCGCACGGCGAAGCCGTCGTCGGTCGCCTCGATGTCCGCGCCCAGGCCGCGCAGGCCCTCGACGACGCCGGCGATGCGGTCGGACTCCTTGAGGCGCAGCTCCTGGGCGCCACGCACGACCGTCTCGCCCTCGGCAAAGCAGCCCAGCAGCGCCACGAGCGGCAGCTCGTCGATCGCCGTGGGCACCTCGTGCGGTTCGATCGTCGTCGCCTCGAGCGCTCCATGGGCGACGTCGAGATCGCTTGCCGGCTCGCAGGCCGATAGCTCGGTCCGCTCCTCCTCGAGATCGCCGAGCACGATGCCGCGCATGCGGCGCAGGATCCGCACGAAGCCCGTCCGCGTCCAGTTGACGCCGACGTCGGACAGCAGCAGGCGCGAGCCCGGCACGAGCACCCCGGCGGCGATCATGAACGCCGCGGAGCTGAGGTCGCCCGGGATCGTGATCTCGTCGAGCACGAGCTCGTCCGTGTTGACGACCGTCACCTGGCGATCGTGGCGTTGGATCGTCGCGCCGGCGCGCAGGAGCAGCCGCTCGGTGTGGTCGCGGCTGCGCTCTGGCTCGGTGACGGTCGTCGCGTCGTCGGCCGCGAGCGCCGCGAGCAGGATGCACGACTTGACCTGAGCGCTGGCGACGGGCAGCTCGTAGGAGATCGCGCGCAGGCGCGCACCGCGCACGGTCAGCGGCGGGAAGCGTGCGCGCGTGAGCTGCAGCTCAGCCCCCATCTGGCGCAGGGGCTCGGCGATCCGGTCCACCGGACGGCGGCGGATCGACGCGTCGCCGTCGAGCGTGAACGAGCGCCCTCGCTGGGCGGCGAGCCAGCCCGGGAGCAGCCGCAGCAGCGTGCCCGCGTTGCCGACGTCGATCGCATGCTCGGGCTGGCGCGCCTCGCGCAGGCCGGCGCCGCGAATCACGACGTCATCGCCGCGCAGCTGCACGAGCGCACCCAGCGAGCGCAGGGCCGCCAGCGTGCTGAGCGTGTCGTCGGCGCGCAGGTAGCGCGCGATCCGCACCGGCTCAGAGGCCATCGCCCCGAGCAGCGCCGCGCGGTGTGAGATCGACTTGTCGCTCGGCGGCCGCAGCTCACCAGTCAGCGAGCGCGCCGGCTCGAAGCGCACGTTCATGCGGCCGCCACCGGGAAGCCGAGATCGGCGATCAGCTGATGGGCGCGGCGCGCGGCGCGCTCGCCGCCGATCCAGAGTGCGACCACGCCCTGGCGGTTGTCCTCTGACGGCGACAGAGCCATGTCGACGATGTTCACACCCGCGCGTCCGAGCGCCAGCGCGATCTCGGCGATCACCCCCGGGCGGTTGGGCACCGACACGCGCAGCTCGTGCACCGGCCCGCCGGCCAGACCGGCGCCCAGCAGCGCGTCGCGATCGCCCCGCGCGTGCTCGTTCCACTCGGTGACCGCGGGCGCGTCCGCGGCCGCGAGCGTCGCCCGTACGGCGTCGAGCCGCAGGTCGAGCTCGTCGAGGGCACCGATCAACGCGTCACGGTTTGACATGTAGATGTCGGTCCAGATCGCGCTGTTGGCACCGGCGACGCGCGTGGCATCGCGAAAGCTCGGTCCGACGGCTGGCAGGCGCTCCTGCGGCTCGCCCTCGACCAGGGTCGCGGCCTGGGACACGAGCACGTTGGCCAGGACGTGGGGAAGATGCGAGACGATCGCCATCAGCCTGTCGTGGCTGTCGGAGTCGATCGCCGTCGGGCGCGCGCCGAGCCTGCGCAGCAGCCCGTAGAGGCGCTCGTACAGTACGCCCGTCGTGCCCGGCGCCGGGCACAGGTACCAGGTGGCGCCGTCGAAGAGCTGCGCGCGGGCGTGTTCCACGCCGGCCGTCTCTGCGCCGGCGAGGGGGTGCCCGCCGACGAAGCGGGGATCGCTGAGCGAGTCGGCGACCAGGCGCTTGGTCGAGCCGACGTCGGTGACGACGCAGTCCTGCGGCGCGTGCGCGAGCGCGCTGGTGACCGTCTCGACGATCGCGCTCACGGGTGCGGCGACGAACACGACCTGTGCGTCGGCCACCGCTGCCTCGATGTCTGGGGCCTGCACGTCGATCGCTCCCAGCGCAAGCGCGCGCTCGCTGACGAGCGGGTTGGGATCCCAGCCCTGGACCTCGGCCTCCGCCTGCGCGCGCGTCGCGAGCCCGATCGAGCCGCCGATCAGACCGACGCCAAGGACTGCGACCTTCAACGCCTGAGTCCTTTGGGGAGGCTCGTGGGCCCGCTCGGGGCGGCCGATCGCGCGCTGCGGGCAGTCGTCGGCCGGCCCCCCCGATCAGACGACGCTGAAGACCTTGCCCGCCAGCGTGGCCGCACCCTCGACCGCCGCGGCGTACTCGGCAAAACCGTCGGCGAAGAGCGCCTGCGGGCCGTCACAGATGGCCTCGTCGGGGTTGGGGTGCACCTCGACGATTATGCCGTCGGCGCCGACGGCCGCCGCCGCGAGCGACAGCGGCGCGACCAGCTCGCGCCGCCCAGCGGCGTGGCTCGGGTCGACGATCACCGGCAGGTGCGAGAGCTCCTTGAGGATCGGCACCGCCATCAGGTCCAGCGTGACCCGGCGATAGTCGGTCTCGAACGTGCGTATGCCGCGCTCGCAGAGCATCACGTTGGGATTGCCTTCCTTGAGGATGTACTCGGCCGCCATCACCAGCTCGTCGAGCGGCGCGGACAGGCCTCGCTTGAGCAGTGCCGGACGGCCCGATCGTCCGACCTCGGCCAGCAGCGGGTAGTTCTGCATGTTGCGCGCACCGATTTGGATCACGTCTGCGACTTCCAGGACGGCATCGAGGTCGCGCACGTCCATCAGCTCGGTGACGATCGGCAGACCGGTCTCGGCCTTTGCCTCGGCGAGCAGGCGAAGGCCCTCCTGGCCCAGGCCCTGAAACGCATACGGCGAGGTGCGCGGCTTGTACGCGCCACCGCGGAACAGCGCGGCCCCCGCGTCACGCACGATGCGCGCCGTCTGCAGCGTCTGCTCGCGCGATTCGACGGTGCACGGCCCCGCGATCAGCGCGAAGTTCCCGCCCCCGATCTTGCGGCCCTCGATGTCGAGCACGGTGCGCTGGCCGTGAGTGATCTGCAGGGAGGCGAGCTTGTAGGGCTTGAGGATCGGAACCACACGGTCCACGCCGGGTTGGCCCTCCAGCCCGATGCTGGCGACGCTCGCGTCCTGCTCGACGTCACCGATCGCACCGATCACCGTCACGCGCTCGCCCGTGCTGCGGTGGGCGCGCGCGCCGGCTCGCTCGATCTTGGCGACGACGGCCTCCACCTCCTGCTCGGTTGCCGTCTCCTTCATCACGATCATCATCGACTCATCCTTTCATTTACGCCTGGGTTGCCTGTGAACGACCCGCGAGCGGCGGGTCCCGCGAGGGTGAGGGCGCTGCACGCCCCCCTGGGTGGCGCTCGGTCCGCGATGGACCCGTTGCGGCCGCTGCGACCCGCTCGCGAGACGGGTCAGGCCGAAGCGCCTAGATAAATCGCCAGGCGAAATAGGCGCTGTCAGACGACCACGCGGTGCAGGCAGCTGACCGGTCGGTGACCGGAGCGGGAGCCGATGTGCGAACGATGCATTTCATGGCCGTGGAAGGTTTGTAGCAGACGCTGGGCATCGAGTCCAGCGTGGAGGGCGAGCTGCAACGCCCCGGCGGGCGGACAGAGGCCCGCAGCAGACGCGCGCGATCAGCTCGCAACCGGTCCGGGAACTGCCTGCAGCACCTCGCCGAGCGCCTCGAGGAAGCGGGCGTCCTCCTGGGGCGTCCCGAACGTGACGCGCAGCGCCGGTCGCTCGCTGCCGAGCGCCCCACCGCCGCGCACGAGCACGCCGCGCTGCAGCAGGCCGTGCATGACCTCGTCCTCATCGCGCTCGCCGAGCTCAAACCAGCAGAAGTTGGCCTGCGACTCGGCCGGTTCGATCCCGAGCGCGCGCAGGCCCTCGACGACGGACTCGCGCTCGGCGACGGTACTCGTGACGCGCTCGAGCACCGCGTCCTGGTGGGCGAGCGCCTCGACCGCGGCCGCCTGCGCCAAGGCGTTGCAAAAGAACGGCTGGCGCACCTGATCGACCGCCCGCGGCAGGTCCTCGGAGCCGCACAGCGCAAAGCCCACACGCAGCCCGCACAGGCCATATACCTTGGAGAACGTGCGCAGCAGGACGAGGTTCGGGTGGCGCGCCAGCAGGTCGACGGTGGCTTCGGGGTCGCTGAGCAGGTTGAACTCGCAGTAGGCCTCGTCGATGATCACGCACACGTGCGGCGGGACCTCCGCGACGAAGCGCTCGATCTCCCCGGGCGCCAGAGCGGTGCTGGTCGGGTTGTTGGGGTTGCACACGATCACCAGGCGCGTCGCGACGGTGATCTCGTCGAGCATCGCCGGGAGGTCGTGGCGGGCGCGCGTGTCCAGCGCAACCGTGATCGCGCGCGCCCCCGAGGCGGCACTGAGATGCGGATACACCGAGAACGACGGCCACGCGTATACGAGCTCGGCGCCGGGCTCGAGCAGCGCCTCGCCCGCGGCGAGCAGGATGTCGCACGACCCGTTGCCGATCGCGATGCGCCCGCCCGGCACGCCATAGCGCTCCGACAGGCGCACCCGCAGCAGCGAGTTGGTGGGGTCGGGATAGCGGTTCAGCGAGGCCAGGGCGCCGTCGATCGCCTCGCGCACCGCCGGCAGCGGTGGATATGGGGACTCGTTGCTTGCGAGACGCACGAGCGGCGTCGCCTCGGCGTAGCCGCCGGCGGCGGGATAGACGGGTATGCGCCTGATGCGCTCGGCGAACTCGAGGGTCATCGCCGTCACATTGTGACGAAACACCGCACGCGCGCCCGTGGGGCGCGGCGCGGCGCGCGGCTTTGGCCCGCTACTGCGCCGCAAGCAGGTCCGACCGCAGGCTCGCCGCCTCGCCCAGGTAGACGTGGGTTGGCTCGTGCGTCGGATCGGCGTGATAGTGGATGAGCACCCTGATCACCCGTGCCAGCGAGCCCGGGACGTCGAGCTCGCGCGCGCACAGCAGCGGCACGCGGTCAAAGCCCAGCGCGCGTGCCGCCACCGCCGGGAACTCGGCGTCCAGGTCGTTCGTCGCGGTGAATATGCAGCTGACGAGATCGTCGCTGGAGAGTGAGTTTCGCTCGACGATCGCGCTCAGCAGCTCGGTCGTGGCATCGAGGATCGCCCCGGCCTCGTTGGCGGGCACGGAGACCGCGCCGCGCAGGGCGAACAGTCGCGTCATCGGTCAGCGATTGTCGCAGAGGGCGCCGGCGCCGCCGCGGCGCGCAGGCTGCGCACCTCGGCGGCGCTCAGCCGTCGATGCGCTCCCGGCGCGAGCCTCCCGAGACCAAGCGGCCCGAATGCGACGCGCTGCAGGCTCAGCACCGGATGCCCGACCGCCGCGCACATGCGCCGCACCTGGTGATTCTTGCCCTCGTGGACGGTCAGCTCGATCACCTCGTCGGTCGACCGCCCCCGCCCGCCGCGGATACCCACCCTCCGCGCACGCGCCGGCGCGGTCACGCCGTCGTCGAGCTGCACACCGCGGCGTAGCCTGCGCAGCGCGTCCTCGCCGACCGGGCCGCCGCGCACGCGCGCACGGTACGTTCTCGGGACCTCATAGCGCGGGTGGGTGAGCAGGTTTGCGAGCTCGCCGTCGTTGGTGAGCAGGATCAGGCCGCTCGTGTCGGCGTCCAGGCGCCCGACGGGATACAGGCGCAGCCCGTGCGACGGCACGAGCTCGACGACCGTGCGGCGGCCGTGCGTGTCGCGCGCGGTGGAGATCACGCCGAGCGGCTTGTGCAGGGCGAAGACGATCCTCGACTCCGCGGCGGCGAGCGGGCGGCCGTCGACCTCCACGCGCTCCTCGTCACCGACGTCGCGCGCGGGGTCGGTCACGACGGCACCGCCGAGCGTGACGCGTCCTTCGGCGATCAGCGCCTCGGCGGCGCGCCGTGAGGCGACACCGGCGTGGGCCAGGCGCTTGGCTAAGCGCATGGGTCGGCGGGGCGGCGTCCCGCATCGCGTTTTCGGTGCGGGCTCATGTGCTGCAACCATAGGAGCGTGGACCTCGCGCTGCTGGAGAGGACGCTCGCAGAGCACGGCGAGCCGGGCTTTCGCGCCGGGCAGGTGTGGGCGTGGGCGGCGCGCGGCGCCGCCGACTACGGGGAGATGACCGATCTGCCACGCTCGCTGCGCGACGCGCTGGCGCGCGAGCTGCCGTTCTCGAGCCTTACCCTTGACAGGCGGGCGGAGGCGCGCGACGGCACCATCAAGGCGCTCTTTCAGACCGCCGACCGACGCCCGCTCGAGGCGGTGCTCATGCGCTACCGCAGCGGTCGGCGCTCGATCTGCATCTCCTCACAGTCGGGCTGCCCGCTGACGTGCACGTTCTGCGCGACCGGCAGCATGGCCTTCGCGCGCAACCTGAGCGCGTCTGAGATCGTCGACCAGGCGCTCTACTTCCGCCGCGTCGAAGGGGCAGCTCGGCGGGACATCCGGTCCCGCCCAAGGATGTCCAACGGCGCCCTCCCGGCGCCGATAACGCACTGCGTGTTCATGGGCATGGGCGAGCCGCTGCTGAACCTCGACAATGTGCTCGCCGCGTGCCGGCGCTTGCCCGACCTTGGCATCTCACACCGCCACACGACGATCTCGACGGTGGGCTGGATCCCCGGGATCGAACGCCTCGGCGAGCAGGAGATGCCGCTGCGCCTGGCGTTGTCGGTGCACGCGGCCGACGACGCGCTGCGCTCGCAGCTGATGCCCGTCAACGAGCGCTACCCGCTGCGTGACGTGGTCGAGGCCTGCCGCGCCTTCTACGCGCGCAAGCGACGGCGCGTGTTCGTCGAGTACGTGATGCTCGCCGGCGTCAACGACCGCTACGAGCAGGCGCTCGCCCTCGCGGCGCTGCTCGCGCCCTCGCGCGGGGGCGAGAGACCGATCTTCAAGATCAACCTCATCCCCTACAACCGCGCGTCCTCCCCGATGCCCTACGAGGGCTCCACGCGCGAGTCGATCGCGGCCTTCCGCGACGTGCTCCAGTCGCGCGGCGTTCCTTGCACGGTGCGGCTCACGCGCGGGCGCGAGATCGACGCCGCGTGTGGTCAGCTGGCGGCACTCGCCTCGTGAGAAACCGGTTCAGTCTGACTGCACCACCGCCAGGACGTTGCCCGCCGGATCGGTGAACCAGGCGATCGGCGGGCCGCCCGCGGGACGCGCGATGCCGCGCTCGTCGTGGTCAAAGCTCTGATAACGCTCGAACTCCACACCGCGCCGGCTGAGCTCGTCTACCGCCGCCTCGATGTTCTCGACGGGGAAGTTGAGGATCGTGTAGCCGGCCGGCTGATGGTCGGGCTTGGGATAGACGAGCGTGGGCCGACCTCCGTCGAGCTGAAGGGTGAGCAGGCCATGCTGCTCGCTGACGGGGATGCCGAGCGTGCCCTCGTAGAACGCCTTCGCCGCGGCGATGTCGTCGACGGCGAAGCCGCTGAAGCCCTTCACGCCTTCGAACACGCTCACCCCCTACCCGCTATGCGCCCGCTCCATCGGCGCGCGCCTCGCCCGCGCGCAGCAGACGATCGCGCAGCTGCGCCTGCTCCTCGGGCGTCGGGTCCCAGCGCGCCACGTCGGGCAGGTCCTCGAGCGAGCGCAGGCCGAACAGCTTCAAAAACTGCGTGCTCGTGCGATAGAGGACCGCTCCGAACTGCGAGCGCCCCGCCTCGTCGATCAGCCCCCGCTCGAGCAGGGTCGTCGTCGCCGAGTCGGAGCTCACGCCGCGAATGCGCGTGATCTCGGGCCGCGACACGGGCTGCAGGTACGCGACGATCGCGAGCGTCTCGGCCTGCGCCGGGCTCAGCGTGGCCGTGCGCGGGCGGCTGAACAACCGCCGGGCGGCGTCCTCTGACCGGGGGTCGCTGGCGAGCGTCCAGCCGCCGCCGAGCTCACGCAGCCTGATTCCGCGCCTGCCGGGGGCATACTGCTCGCGCAGCAGCTCGAGCGCCTGCTGAGTGTCGGCCATCCCCTGGGTCGCCTCGGCGAGCTCGTCGGCGCTGAGCGGGTCGGCCGACAGGAACAGCAGCGCCTCGAGGACGGGCGCGAGCTCGTCGGGCTCGCTCACCCAGCTACCGCCACGACGGCCTCCGAGGACGCGCGCACGGCGATGCCGCCGAAGCTCTCGCGCTGCTCCCAGTCGGCCTCGCCACGTTTGTAGAGCTCGAGCAGCGCGAACAGCGTGACGGCGACCGTCATCCGGTCCGCGCCGTGGACGGCCTCGTCGAAGTCAAAGCCCCCGCGCGCGAGCAGGCCGCGCAGATGGGCCAGACGCTCGGCTACCGTCACTCGCGGGAAGGCGATGTGACGTAGGCTGATAGCCGGCGGCATCCGCAGCATCCGTCCGATCGCCTCGCCGAGCAGCCGCGGGTCCTCAGAGCCGTCGAGAGGGGGGAGCACCGTGCGCCGCAGATTTGGCGGCAGCGGCGCGCAGCGGAAGCGCACGCCGTGCTCGGCGGCGAGCAGCTCGTGCAGATGGCCGGCCGCCGAGCGATAGCGGCGGGCGTCGAGCATCCGCGCCAGCAGCTCCTCGGCGGCCTGCTCGGGCTCGATGTCGAGCAGCTCGTCCTCGTCGCCGGCGAGCATCAGCTTGGACTTCAGCTCCAGCAGCGCAGCGATCAGCACGATGAACTCGGTCGTCGTCTCCAGCTCCAGCTCGCCCCGCGCCTCGAGGTGATCGAGGTAGGAGAGCACGACGTCGGCCAGCGACACCTCGAGCAAGTCCACCTCTTCGCGCAGGATCAGCGTGAGCAGCAGGTCGAATGGCCCGCTGAACACGTCGAGGTCGAGGTCGAGCGACGCGACGTTCACCGGCTCACCGTATCGGGTCCCACGGCCGTCACGCCACCGCTAGCGCCCGGGTGCTGCTGGCCCGACGCCCATGTGCTCACGCACGTCCACGAGCGTGTCGGCCGCGATCGCGCGCGCGCGCGCCGCGCCATCGGCGAGCACCCGCTCGAGTGCCGGCTCGTCGGCCCGCAGCGCCCCATAGCGCTCGCGCACAGGGGCGAGATACTCGATCGTCGCAGTCGCGACGGCCGCCTTCAGGTCGCCGTAGCCGCGGGCGTCGGCGAGATCGGCTTCCACCGCCTCGGGCGGGCGCGCGCTGGCGACGGCGAGCATCTCGATCAGGTTGGTCACCCCGGGCTTGTCGGGCGCCCGTCGAATCTCGATCCCCGAGTCGGTGACCGCGGACCTGATCTTCTTCTCGATCGCCTCCGGCTCATCGAGCACGTACACGGTGCCCTGCTCAGTGCCTCCGGTCGTCGACATCTTGGTCGTCGGATCCTGTAGGTCCATGATCCGCGCCCCGATCTCGGGGATGCGATGCGCGGGCACGACCAGCACCTCCTCCCCGTCCCCGAAGCGCGCGTTGAAGCGCCGCGCGACGTCGCGCATGAGCTCCAGGTGCTCGCGCTGATCCTCGCCGACCGGCACCTCGTAGGCACGGTAGGCGAGCACGTCGGCCGCCTGCAGCACCGGATAGACGAGCAGGCCGGCCGACACGAGCTCGCGATCGCGCTGGGCCATCGACTTGTCGCGGAACTGGTGCATGCGCTGCAGGCGCCCGAGCTCGGTCACGCTGCACAGCAGCCAGCACAGCTCGGTGTGCTCATGCACGTCGCCCTGCCTGAAGAGGATGCAGCGCTGCGGGTCAAGGCCAGCCGCGAGCAAGAGCGCGAGCAGGTCATAGACGCTGCGGCGAAGCTCGAGCGGGTCGTAGGGAAGGGTGGTCGCGTGCAGGTCGACGATGCAGTAGAGCGCTTCGCCGCGCTCCTGCCCGGCGACGTACTGGCTGATCGCGCCGATGTAGTTGCCCAGGTGCTTGCTGCCGGTCGGCTGGATCCCGGAGAAGATGCGCACGGACCGAGGAGGCTACAGCCGAAGCCCGCCGCCGAGAGCTATGTGAGAGCCTGGCGGATCACGGGGCGCTTCGCGGCTGCGACCTCGTCGAGCCGGCGCACCGGCGTCGTGTAGGGCGCGCCGCGTGCGACCTCGGGACCCTGCTCGGCGGCCTCCGCGAGGATCGCCGCGAGCGCCTCGGCGAAGGCGTCGAGCGTCTCCTTGGTCTCGGTCTCGGTCGGCTCTACCATCAGCGCCTCCTCGACGAGCAAGGGGAAGTAGACCGTCGGCGGGTGAAAGCCGAAGTCCAGCAGGCGCTTGGCCAGGTCGAGCGTCTGGATCTGAAGCGCGCGCTTCATCGGACCGCCCGAGAGGACGAACTCGTGCATACACAGCTCGCCGTAGGCGAGCGGCAGGTGCTCGGCCACACCGAGCTGGGCCAGGCGCGCGAGCAGGTAGTTGGCGTTCAGCACCGCGGTCTCGGACACGTCCCTCAGTCCCTCGGCGCCGAGCGAGCGGATGTAGGCGTAGGCGCGAACGAGGCAGCCGTAGTTACCATGGAAGCCGCGCAGGCGCCCGATCGAGCGGCTCCCGGCTCCACCCGCGGAGCCGTAGTCGAGATCGAACCTCGCCCCCGACAGGGAGGCGCCGTTCTCGGCACCGTGCGCGCCCACCTCGCGGCGCACCACGAGCGGGGTGGGCAGAAACGCGGCGATCCGCTCGCTGACGGCGATCGGCCCCGAACCGGGACCGCCGCCGCCGTGGGGCTGGGTGAAGGACTTGTGCAGGTTGAAGTGCACGATGTCGAAGCCCATGTCGCCGGGTCGCGAGATGCCAATGACGGCGTTGAGGTTGGCGCCGTCGTAGTACAGCGTCGCGCCGACGCCGTGCACGAGGGCGGCGATCTGCTCGATGTTCTGATCGAACAGCCCGAGCGTGTTGGGGTTCGTGAGCATCAGGCAGGCGACGTCCGCGTCGGCCTTGGCGCGCAGGTCGTCCACGTCGATCCCGCCCGCCGCGTCGGTGGCGAGCTTGACGACTTCCAGCCCGGCCATCGTCACCGTCGCCGGGTTGGTTCCGTGTGCGGTGTCGGGCGTGAGCACCTTGTGGCGTCGCTGGCCGCGGTCCTCGTGGAAGGCGCGCGTGAGCATCACGCCCGCGAGCTCGCCGTGCGATCCGGCAGACGGCTGCAGCGAGACGTGGGGCAGCCCGGCGATCTCCGCGAGCGCCTCCTGCAGGTTCCACATCAGCTGCAGCGCTCCCTGCGCGCGCTCGGGATCCTGCAGAGGATGCAGCCGCGCGTGGCCGGGCAGGGCCGCGACGCGCTCGTGCAGGCGCGGGTTGTGCTTCATCGTGCACGAGCCGAGCGGGTAGAAGCCCGAGTCGAGATCGAAGTTTCGCTTCGAGATGCCGACGTAGTGGCGGACGATCTCGGGCTCTGACACCTCGGGCAGGCGCGCAGGCTCCAGGCGCCGAAAGCGGGCTGGTAGCAGCGTCTCGGCATCGGCCGCCGGCACGTCCAACTCCGGGCACACGAACGCGCGCCGTCCCGGCCCGCCCTTCTGAAAGATCGTGTCGCTGCTCGGGCTCATGCTCGTGCTCATGCGGGCACCGCCTCTCGCTCCGCCGCCACGGCCGCCGCCAGCACGTCGCGCAGCCTGTCGATGTCGGCTCGCGTGCGCCGCTCGGTGATCGCCACGAGCAGCCCGCCACGATCCTGCTCGCGGCCGGTGAGCGCCTGGATGTCCACGCCCGGGTTCACGCCCGCGCGCGCACAACGCGCGCGCACCGTCGCGACGTCGGCTTCCAGGCGCAGCGCGAACTCGCGCACGACCGGACGCTCGTGCAGCGCGTGCACGCCATCGATCGCGGTCAGCTGCCGGCGCGCGTAGTGGGTGCGCGCGAGCAGCAGCTCGCCGAGCTCGACGATGCCCTCCCGGCCCAGCCACGCCAGGTAGACGACGGCGCCGAGAGCGTTGAGCGCCTGCGACGTGCAGATGTTCGACGTGGCGCGCTCACGCCGGATGTGCTGCTCGCGCGTCTGCAGCGTGAGCACGAACCCGCGCTTGCCGTCGACATCGACGGTCTCCCCCGCGATCCGGCCCGGCATGCGCCGTAGGTACACCTCGCGCGCCGCGAACAGCCCGAGCGAAGGGCCGCCGAAGTCCAGACGGTTGCCAAGCGGCTGGCCCTCGCCGACCGCGACGTCCACGCCACATTCACCCGGCGCCCTCAGCACACCGAGCGTGATCGGATCCACCTGGCAGACGACGAGCGGAGCGCGATCGTCCCCGTCGGCCCGCACCGGATCAGCTGCGCCCGCCGCCTTCGCGGCGGCGCTAAGCGCATCGGCGTCCTCGACGGCACCGTAGAAATTCGGCTGGGCGAAGAAGGCAGCGCTCGTATCGGAGTCGATGGCCGCCCGCCACGCCTCGAGCTCGGTGGTTCCAGCGTCTAATCCGGCGTGCGTGCCCCGCATGGGCACCTCGACCACCTCCATCCCATAGCCGTGCGCATACGTGCGCAGCGTCTGGATCGTGTGGGGATGCATCGCGGCGCTCACGACGAGTCGGCTGCGTCCGTTGTGCAGCTTTGCCATGTACGCGGCCGCGGCGGCCGCGCTCGGCCCCTCATACACCGAGGCATTGGACACGGGCAGGGCGGTCAGCTCACAGATCGCCGTCTGGTACTCGAACATGACCTGCAGCCCGCCCTGGGAGATCTCGGGCTGGTAGGGGGTATAAGGGGTGAGGAACTCCGAGCGCTCCATCAGCATGTCGATCAGCGCCGGGACGTAGTGGTCGTACATCCCCGCGCCCAGGAACGAGACCTCGTCGTCGGCGCTCACGTTGCGTGCGGCGAGATCGCGCAGATGCGCGAACACGTCCTGCTCGGGCATCCCCGGCGCGAGCGCGAGCGCCCGCGACAGCCTGACGCCCGGCGGGACCTGGCGCTCGAACAGCTCTCCGATCGAGTCGACCCCGATCGCGTCGAGCATCTCAGCGAGGTCGTCTGCCGTGGTCGCGGTGTAGCGAGTCAAGGGCTGCTCTTCAGCCTAGCCGCCGAGGCTGGCGGAATAGGCGGCAGCGTCCAGCAGCGCGTCGCGCTCGGAGGGGTCGCTCAGACGGACCCTGACCATCCAGCCATCGCCGTAGGGATCTTCGTTGATCGCGTGCGGCTCGCTCGCGAGCGCCTCGTTGACGGCGACCACCTCGCCCGACAGCGGTGCGATCACGTCCGATACGGCCTTGACCGACTCGACCTCGGCGTAGGCCTGGCCGGCGGTGACCGTGCTACCCACCTTCGGCGGCTCGAAGAACACGACCTCGCCGAGGCTGTCCTGCGCGTACCAGGTGATGCCGAGCGTCGCCTCCTGCGGGTTGGACGGATCGGAGCGCGCCCAGTCGTGCTCGGGGTGATAGAGGAGGTCCTCGGGGTAGCTTGCCTGGGCCATGCGATGCCTTCCTGGAGGTTCAGCGTGGATCGTCGCGGCGGTAGAGCGGCTTCTCGCGCACCACGGCCGGGCGCATCTTGCCACGCACGTCTATCTCCAGTCGGCTGGCGATCTCGGCCTGCGCGGCCGGCACGTATGCCATGCCCGCGCCGATGCCAAGGCACGGCGAGAGCGTGCCGCTCGTGACCACGCCGCCACCGATGATCGGGTTGCCCTGGCGCGCGATCCCGGGTCCGTCGATCGCGAACGCGACCAGACGCTCGCGCGGGCCCACGCTGCGCACGCCACGCACGGCCTCGCAGCCGATGAAGCCGGTGTCCTCGACACAGCACCAGCCCAGGCCGGCTTCGATCGGGCCGCGCTCGGTCGACAGCTCGTTGCCATACAGAGAAAAGCAGGCCTCCAGGCGCAGCGTGTCGCGCGCGCCCAGGCCCGCGGGCGTCGCGCCGCGACGTAGGAGCTCATCCCACAGCGCCGGCGCGTCGCGCGGGTCGAGCAGCAGCTCCACCCCATCCTCGCCCGTGTAGCCGGTCCCGCACACGAGCATCTGCGCACCGGCGACCCGCTGCGCGGCGGCGTGCAGGCGCGCCGGCAGCGGCGCGTCGGAGATGGCCTGGACGATCTCGCGCGCCAGCGGTCCCTGCACGGCGAGCATCGCGTAGTCCTCGATCCGGTCGGCCACGTCGGCGTCGGGGAAGTCGCCCGCGTGGGCGCGAAACCACTCCAGGTCGCCTACGTGGTTGGCCGCGTTGGTGACGGTCAGGTAGCGCTGTGGCTCGACCCTGTAGGTGATCAGGTCGTCCAGCACGCCGCCGTCCTCGCGACACAGCAGGCCGTACTGCGCCCCGCCCACCGCGACCTTGGCGAGATCGTTGGTGATCAGGCGCTGCAGCAGCGCGAGCGCTTGCGGCCCCGAGGTTTGGATCTGACCCATGTGCGAGACGTCGAACACGCCCGCACGCGTGCGCACGGCGACGTGCTCGGAGCGGACCCCCCCGTACTGCACGGGCATCTCCCAGCCGGCGAACTCGACGAGGCGCGCCCCGGCCGCCACGTGGCGGTCGAACAGGGCGGTGCGGCGCAGCGTCGTGTGCATCGCCAGCAGGCTAATGGAGCTCTGGCGCTCGGGCGGCCAGCCGATGCCGCGCTCTGGCTGAGCACCCGTCAGCCATGCGGAGCGGTCACTGACGACCGATGCCCAGCTGGCGTTTTCGCCGCGCCGCTACCTCGCGCGCGTCGTCCATGATCGCCGATGACCGAGGCTGTGGCTGGTGGCCGTCCTTGTCGCGATCACCGCGCAGCGGAAACTCCGCCGCCCGCCCGGTCGCACTGGCCCTCAACCGGCCGTCGCTGGGGCTGAGCCGCTTGGTCGCCGCGAGCTCGCCGCGGAGCGCCAGCTCGCGATCGATCTGCAGTCGGGCGCCGCGCCGAGCGATCGGGTCGAGCGACAGGTACTCGTCGCGACCGAAACCGGCAAGCCCCGCCAGTGCCGCGTATTCGCGAATCTGGCCGTCCGCCGTTCGCCGCCCCGCCGCTGGGAGCGCCGCCTGGGCGTCGAGCAGGTGGGCACGTCGATCCTGCTGCTCGGACGCGTGCTGGCGCCCGGCGCTTCGCTGTGCGCGCTCACCTTCCGCGACGAGATTACGGGCCTGACGAAGATCGTTCTCGCGGCGCGAGATCTCATCCGCGAGGCGGTTCGCGCGGGCATCCAGCGTGAACACCCTGCGGATGTCTCCGGTCGCACCGGCGCGGTCGCGCTCACGGCGTATGCGCGCCAATCGCCCGCGTAAGTGGGCAAGCCCGGCCTGCGTTTGCGGGCCGCGCGCGAGCTCCCTGCGCGCGCTCTCATGCTCGTGGCGCAGGCTGCGTCGGGCCTGCTCGTCGGCGAGCGTCCGCCCTCGCCGGCGTGCGGCGCCGGCCGAGGGCGTCCGTCGCGCGACCTCCGGACCGTGCTCTGACCATCTGCCCCTCACCCAGCCCGCGGCCCTCGTTGCCGTCCGCCGTACGGACATCGCCTCGCTCACCCGTCGAACGCCCGGCGGCGGGGCGCTTACGCGCCCGGTCGAGATCCCTACGGTGATCAGCCCCAACACCCGGTGGCGCCGCACGTATGCGCCCCACCAGAAGGCCGACATCAACAGCCATTGCGTCCACCACCCGAGCGCCCCGAGTTTCACGAGGATCCCGGCGACCGCCAGAATCGTCCCGAGCAAAAACGAATACAGCAGCTTCGCCACAACCGCGCCAAAGAGCCGTTCACTCCATGCCCGAAATATTGCCCGCCCACGATCGCCGAGTGCGGGGGACAGCACCGCGGCCGGCGCGAGCAGCAAGTACAGCAGGGCAAATACGGCCGACGTCAACAAGCGGAGCGCGATGAAACCGAGGAGCAGCAGCATCCCGGCCATGCCCCCCAAGATCAGCAGCAGGCCGCCGACCCGAGCCCACGTTCCGCTGTTCGTTCGAAACTCGGCCTCCGCGGCCGTGGGTCCACGACAGGCAGTCGCATCGCTGCTTTGGCAGAGCGTGCGCAGCAACGAGCCTTCTTCGTTGATCGAGTTGCGGTCCGGCCCGTTCGCGGGCAGCGCCAGAAACAGTTCGCCGTTGGTCTGGGCGCGGCGCAGCAGTTGCGCGCTGTGTAGGAGCATCACCGCCTCGGCACCGTTTCGCGTTTCGCACGACGCGTCGCGTGCCTGCCCGTCGCATCCGCTCTGCGCCTGCTCTCGGGCGGCAATCTTCAGCGCGGCGGCGTGCAGCCCGGGATCCAATCGGCTCGGTTCCCGACACCAGCCGACATCGCCAAACTCGAGGTAGCACCAAGGAGCGTCGATCGCGGCTACGAACACCGAGCTCATGCTGTCTGCGAGCGTCCTCTCCGTGCCAGCCGGGCTCCCCGAGGCCGCGACCCCGAGCGTGCCCAGACTGGCTTGATTGGCCCACCGGCCGAGCACTCCGATCGTCCCTGTCGGATCGAGGATCACCGACATCCCCCCGACCATCATCACCCCCATCAGCAGCGCTTCTCCGAGGGCCTCCCCGATTCGGCGGCGGACCAGGCCGTTGTACGCCACGATGACCGCCGCCACGGGAAGCACGATCGCCAGCCATGGCTGTGTAATGACCGTCTGCATCGCGCGCAGGTCCGAGCCGACGCCGCCCACCGTGGCGCTATCCAGGAGATCTATCTGAAAACACCACTCGAGCATCACGACGAGCGCGTGGACCAGCCACACGAGCGCCATCCAGAGCGGCGCGATGAAGAGGTCCTGGACAGCGCTCAAGAGACCGCCCGAGCTGAGACCGAGAACGCCTGTGTTGATGTGGACGTCGAGTCCGTAGTCGTTGGTCGGTGCCGCTGCGGCCACGAAGCCCGACGTTTCGCAGTTTCGTCGGCTGGCCAGGGACAGTTGGCTCACCTGAGCGCTCGAGCAGAGCGGGCTGCCGAGCCCGTTCGCGACCAGCGGGTCGGTTTCCTGGCGCTGGTCGCCGGCGGCGCCTTCTTCGGATGCGGCAAGTTCATCGGGGGCGCTGGGGCCCGTGATCAGAGGGGGGCCGCTCGCGGCGTGGGTCGCGGGCCGGTCGCGGCGCGCGCCGACCGCCGCTCGGACGGGGACCAGGCCGAGCGCGCTCGTGAGCAGCGCAGCCAGCAGCGCTGCTCGCCCGAGCCACCGTCTCACGCCTTGGCCGGTGTGGTCGAGAAGGCGCTCAGCAGCGCGGGCACGACCACGTCGACCTGGATCGCCTCGACGCGCCCGCGATGGTCACGAAACAGGCAACGTCCCGTTTGCAGCTCGAGCAGCGTCTGGCGCATTCGCCTGTCGTCGTGGTCCACGCCCAGCAGCGCCAGGGCACGCGCCGCCTCTGCCTCCGAGCGCATCCCGAACACGAACGTCGCTCCGAGCAGGTTCTCGAGCGACTCGCGCTCCCCCACGAGCGCATCGGTGACCAGTTGCGTGCTGATGATCGGGACCGCGAGCTCCGAGCGACCCATCCGCTGAAGCGCGGCCAGCAGCGCCCGGCCAACCGGGTCGCCGAGGAGTCGCCAGCCCTCGTCGAAAGAGAAGACCTTCAGGCGGTCTTTCTCGGCCCCCATGAGATGCATCGCGAACATCGCGATCAGGCGCACGACCTGGGCCCCCACCCGTTCGGCCTGGGAGTACTCGGATCGGCGAACACCGGGCTCCGGGCCGGGAAGATCACGAATCGGCAGATAGGTGACCTGACTCTCTCCAACCTGGGTCGGCCGTCCGTCGGGCTCGGCAAACCCCAGCTGGGTGAGACCCGACCGGGCATACACGTCGAGCGCATCCCCGACCCTTGCCTCCGTCTGGTCGCCATCGCGCAGCGCGCGAATGACCTCGCAACACGTGGGGACGCGGCTGCGTGTCATCACGCGGTCCACCGCGGCCACGACGGCCGTCTCCCAGTCCGGGTCCGATCTCGCCGGCAACAGGTCGCGCAACCACGAGACCGCCGCGTCCTGACGCAGAGCGTCCGGTGCGACACGCAGCGGATCGAGCATGCCCCGCAACTTCGGGTCGGGCCTGAGCATGACGCTCTCGACGTACGGCGCGACCTCGTCGAGCAGGTGAAAGCGGTGATCTCCCTTCGGGTCGCAGTCGACCACGCGCGCGCCTTGCAGGAACGCCTCGTACTTGAGCTTCTGATCGAGCGTCGTCTTGCCCGATCCGAGCGCACCGACGCTCAGGATCGTGCTGTTCGTGTCGCGGTCCGATCCCTCCCTCAGGTTAAACCGAACCGGCTGCCTGGACGCCGACAGCGTGTGTCCCAGGTAGTAACCGCTGCGCGAACCAACCGCGTGCGTGGCCGTGGGCATCATCGCGGCCACCTGCTCGGTCGTGAGGATGTCGTCATAGCCTGCCACGCGAGTTCGCTGGCCAGGGAGCTGCTGTATGAAGAGCGAGAGCTGGTCGCCGGGCGGGCGGTGCAGGCAGATCTCACCGTAGGCTCGCCGCACCATCTCGACCCGAGCCTCGAGCTCGTGCTCATCCTCGGCGCTGACGGCGATCGCGAGCGTGGCGCGCAACAGCGGCGGTCTGCTCGGTGCCTGCAGGTAGGAGAGCAGGTCTCGCGCCTCGTGCGTGCGCTGGTAGCCGAGGTCGGAGATGCCCTGATCACCGTCAGACTCGGCTCGCGCGATCTGATCGGCGTCTTGAATCCGGCGTCTGGCCATTCGAATCGCCAACGCGTTGGGTAGGAAACGGGCGTTCAGCGAGAGGTCGATCCCGAAGGGCAGGCTCTCGACCGGCGCGAACATGAGCTCGACACGCGCACCGGGAAAGCTCGCCCGCTCGGGCAGCGCACCCACCACGAGCTGGGCCTGCCAGCTCGTGCCCAGCTCGGACTCGATCCGCAACCGCCTCAGCTCGTGCACGACAAAGCTGTCGAGCCAGCGAAGCACGTCGCCCTCCAGCGGGGCGAGCACCGCCTCACCGTTGCTCTCGAAGACGAGCGCGCGCGGCTCGTGCAGCCCATCTATTTCCGGCTCACCGAGAGCCCGCGAGAAGGCGCGCCTGATCAGCCACTGGATCTCCGTTCCCCGCGCCGGCCACACCGAGAGGAAATCGGTCAGTCGCGAGTGGACCTCGTCAGCCTTGTTGCGGACGAGCTCGAGCTCCCTCAGCGTGACCATCCGACGCGTCCGCGGCGAGACGCTCGCCCTCAGCGCCCTGAGCCAGGCGCGAGGCTCACCCTCGGCGACCCGCGACAGGTACGTGGACACATCGCGCTCGGGATCGCGCAGCGAAACAGCGAGGTAGACGGCCGCCTGCGCGAGGCCGACGTCATCCAGATGGCGTGAGTGTTCGAGCAGATAGAGATCGTTCGCCCGCGTCGATTGTCGACCTGAGCCCGACTGGCCGAGCTCGCGCAGGTAGCGATCGAGGTCCCACCGCGTCGTCACCCGCAGGATCTGAACATCGGCCTCGATGGCTTCGATAGCCCCGAGCAAGGCGAGAAACCTGGAGCGCTTCGCGTCACCGTGAAGCCACTGGTAGGAACCCGTGTCGACTCCGAACACGGCCCAACGGTCGCCGAGGTCTGCGGCGAACACGCAGTTGCCATAGACGAAGGAGATGGGTGGTCGCAAGGCTCACCCAGTCCTCATGTGCGTTCCGCGCGCGAGCACGACGACTACCTCGCCTGCGTCGAAGTCAGTTTCACGGAGCCTCACTCGAGGCCTGCGAATTCGTCGAGTCCGTGAAGACCCAGACTGCGCTCGTGAGCCCTCGCGGCGGTGCCCAACCGACACGAGGACTGCACCTGGGCCGCGATAGCGCAGGCGTCGCATCGTTCGATCCGAGCCGTTCGGCAGCAACACGATCTCCGATGGCGCCCAGCACGGGCTGCGCTCGCTGCAGACCCCGGCCGTGCCAGGGTGGGGACCGCGCCATCCCACGAGCCGGCGCGAGTGGACGCGATGACGGGCCAGCGCCTGGCCTGCGACGTGAAACGGCCTTCCCTCGATCTTGACCATCGTCAGCAGGCCGGCGCTCGCCCCGGGAACGGCGGCGTCGACCAGGTACCACGGCAGCCAGTGCGCGACGACGCTCAAGAGCGGAAGCCGCTCAGCGGCCAGCGTAATGGTCAGGAGGGCCAGGAAATAGACCACGCCGCGCACCGGCACTCCGCCCGGGTTCAGCCTCAGGCGATCGAGGCGGTACAGGCGCCGCTCGAGCTCGAAGACCGCGCGATATGAGCGGATCTCGGTCATCACCCCGACCCGAAAAGTGAGCTGACGGTGTCCTGCAAGAGATGCAATCCCGCGGGCGTCGCGAGCAGGACCGAGACGATTCCGACGGCGAACACGCCTGCTGCCTCCTTGAAGTCGCGACGAAATGCGAGCACCGTCGCCGCCACCGCAAAGGCGAGCCCGATCAGGCTCATCGCCACCGAGCGCCCCGTGCTTCCCGCCCTGGCCGCGGCCGATTCCAGCGAGCTTGCGCTGCTCGACTGCGAGGATGACGAGCTCGACGGCGTGCCTCCCGTGATCGATGCGTCGGCGAGCGGCGCGGCCACGCACTGTGATGCGCCCGCGAGCACCACCACCAGACACAAGCGCATGTATCGCCACCACCATGAGCGCCGGATCGCCGGGTTGTCGATCACCTGCGCGATCACGTGTCAGGGTCCATCTCGATCGCCGACACCTCCCACCGCGTCGCGACCCTTCGCACATCCAGGTCGTACGCGAGCGTGTACCTGGTGCCACGCCAATCGCGGGCCTGAACAACCGCGCTGACGGCGTCGCCGCCTTCCGCCGACCAGCTCAGACGTTGCACGTTTTCCATCGCCAGGCTTTGAGCTGGCAGCGAGACCTGCGCGTCCTCGGTCAGGTCGGCCGCGAGCTCCGTGCCCGAGGAGGCCAGATAGTTGCGAAGCGCGCGTTCCACCACGACGCGAAGCGCCGGTTCGGTTAGTTCGCGCGAGCGCGCTTCGACGTCCGCCGGCGCGGTCGCGGGCGCCCCGACGAAGGCCGGATAGCTTGCGAGCTCGAGTGCCCCACCCGGGACCCGCAGCACGGTCACAGCCAGGAAGAGCAGTCCGGCGGTGTCGGTTTGCGCGGCGACCGTGTAGACGCGCTGATCGGCAGTGGCTTCGCGTTCCTGCACGACGTCGGTCCATTGCACCTGCTCCTCGCCGGTCGGCGGCGGCTGCAATCCCACGTCGGGTTCGAGTGCCGGACCGGTGAACTGCGCAAGCGCTCGCTGATGGGCTTCGGGGGCATTGGCCTGCCAGGTCAGGTAGTCGCGCGTGAACAGCTGCGCGTAGCCCTCCGCGGCGAGGTCTTGGCGGAATGGCCTTGGAGGCGGCGCGCCTGTGTGTGGCGGCCGGGGCGGGGCGATCGCAAAGCGAGCGCTCGCCGCCAGCCCCGCGATCGACAGTGCATACAGCGTGTAGCGAGGCAGTTCGCGCGTCAGCCTGATCTTCCACAGCGGACGCGTCTTGAGCAACACTCGCGCCGGTGGGTCCGGAGAGGCGATTCCGCGCACCTCCCTCACCGCTCAAACCCGAACTCGCTCCCGCCGGGCTGCGCGCTGCGCGCGCCCACGACGGGCTGTGGCCGTGCGATGAGCAGGTGCGGCGAACTCGCGGCTGCGCCGGGGCTGGCAACGTGCATCGGCCTCGGCGCGCGACCGGCCATCGGTCCAAACCGCGCGTGCATCCGGCGCGACCTGTCGCGCGCCCGTCCCCGGATGACACGATGATCGCCGTGCCGTCGCAGTCGCGGCCCACCTGCACGCGCCGTCCGTCGGGCCGAGCCATGTGCCCGCCCGCGAGGTCCGGTCCGGGTATCGACCGGCGTCGACATCTCCAACTGAGCTGAGGCCGCCGTCCGACGCGCCGCCCGCATCTGCCTCGTGGCCGTCGCGAGGGCGAGGCCGATGAAGCCTGCGGCGCCGGCCGCGAGCGCGATCGGCACGGCATTTCGAAACCCGGACGAGTTCGTGCGCCGTTTGCGGCCCGGCCCGCTGCGCGCTGTATCGTCACTGCATGCTGCCGGCGCGACGTCCAGCTCCGTGAGAGCCTCCGTTTGCGCCAGAAACTCGTCCCTGCCGTACACGCGGTAGGCGACGCGAGCCTGGTCTGGGTATGCGCTCAGCGCGAGCCCCCCGCACGCGGTTGGGTCAGCCGAGCGTGCCCGACCGGAAGCCGAGGAGGGACAAGGACCGGCTTCCGGTCGCGTGCACGCGGATCGGCAGCACCGAGCGGTCGTCCGTTCAACCAACCGCCGGCGTCCGTGGAAACACATCTATGAGTGGGGGGTGAGATGTCCATAGATGGGTTCCTGCGCCCTACTCCGACTCGTGCGCGCGCGGTGGGACGCCGCCCGGCGCGCGCTCCAGGACGTAGCGCAACCGCGCGCGTGCCCGCTGCGCGACCTTGCGATACTTCTCGGCCGACCAGCCGAACCTCGCGCAGAACTCGGCCCGACTCATCTGCAGCCCCACCTGACAGGCGAGTACCAGTCGCTGGTCTTCGGTCAGCTCTCGCGCCAGCTGCTCGACCAGACGGAGCTGCTCGCGCAGAAGGACCACGTGCTCGAGCTGGGCGCGCTCGTCAACGGGTTCCAGCGGAGCGTGATCGCCGTCAAGCGACAGCGCCGCCTCCAGCGTCGCCTGGCTCGGGCTGCGGCCGCCGATCGCCCTGCGACGGTCGTGGATTCGCGACAAAAACCGCTGCTCGAGCGCGTTGCTCACGTGCCGAGCGCTGGAGAACACGCCGCCGCGGCGCACGTGCGCCACGAGCTCGAGCGTCGCCTGGCTGTAGCAGTCCTCGAGGTCCTGCCAGCGCAGGCGATACCGATGCGCCCGCAGCAGGACGTCGCGCTTGGCCACAGCGACCGTGGCGACGCCGTCTGCTGGATCGCGCGATCGCGCGCAGCGGTAACGCCAACTTGCGTCCCGTCTTCCCTGGCCGGATGTGCGTGACACGTAGGTGTGTCGCGCCCCGCATCGATCTCACCCCCCCTTCAGTTTTCGATCGCCTCCCGCCGTGCAACTTCTGTAGCTGAGGCGCGAATCGCTTCGATGAACCTCACCGACCGCCTACACGCCATCGACCGCCGCCAGCAACGCACGCATCGGCTCAGCTTTGTGGCCGCGGTAGTGAAGAAGTTCGGCGACGACCACGCCGGACAGCTCGCCGCGCTGATCGCCTACTACGCGTTCGTCTCGATGTTCCCGCTCGTGCTCGTGCTCGTGACGGTGCTGGGGTTCGTGCTGCAGGGCGACCCCGACGAGCAGAAGAAAATCCTCGACGGCACGCTCGGCCAGTTCCCGATCGTGTCTGACGCACTGAGGGGGGTCCAGCCGCTGACCGGAAACGTCGCCGCACTCGTGTTCGGTGTCGTCATCTCGCTGCTTGCGGGCATCGGCGTGATGGGCGCGGCGCAGAACGCGTTCAACCGCATCTGGCACGTGCCCTACAAGCGCCGGCCGAACTTCATCTTCTCCCGCCTGCGCAGCCTCGGCGTGCTCGCGGTGCTTGGCGCGCTGGTGCTCGCCTCGACGGCCGCGGCGGGCTTCATCGGCACGAGCAGCCACTCGGCGAGTACCGTCCTGATCGGCGTCGTGCTCGCGTTCGCGCTGAACCTGGCCGTGTTCATGCTCGCCTTCAAGCTGCTCACGGCGATCGACATCGCGTGGCGCGACCTGCTCCCCGGGGTTATCGTGGCCGCGATCCTCTGGCAGTTGCTCCAGCACCTCGGCGGCTACTACCTCGACCACGTGCTCAAACACAAGGAGGCGCTGTACGGGCTGTTCGCCTTCGTGCTCGGCCTGCTCGCGTGGCTCTACCTCGGCGCGCAGCTGACGATCTTCGCGGCGGAGGTCAACGTGGTGCGCGCCTGGCGGCTGTGGCCGCGCAGCTTCTTCGGCGACCCCCTGCTGGAGGCCGATCGCCGCGCGCTGGCCTCCTCGGCGGAGATCGAGGAGCGCGTCGAGCAGGAGAACGTCGAGGTCACGTTCACAGACCACGACGCTTGACGCGCCCCTCCGCCGGACTGGACGGCACCCGGCCCGCTGGACCGGGCCCACGGCGCAAGTACTGTGGGAGCGTGCCCCAGACGCTCACGATTCCCGACACGCGCTACGCCTCGAGCGGCGAGGCGAGCATTGCCTATCAGGTGATCGGCGAGGGCCCGATCGACCTGATGTTCATGCCGGGCTGGATTTCGCAGGTAGAGCAGCTGTGGGAGTCGCCGGGCATGCGCCGCTGGCTTGAAAGCCTCAGCACGTTCGCGCGCGTGATCCTCTATGACAGGCGCGGGACCGGGCTGTCGGATCGCGCGGGCGCCAAGTACGAGCTCGAGCAGGACACCGAGGATGCGATCGCGGTACTCGATGCCGTCGAGAGCGAGCGTGTGGCCCTGTGCACGTATGCTGTGGGCGGGCAGATCGGTGTGCTGCTCGCGGCCGATCACCCCGACCGGATCGGCGCGCTCATGATGTTCGCGCCGATGCTGCGCACCCTGTGGGCGCCCGACTACGATTGGGCGCTGACGCGCGAGCAACGCGAGGAGCTGATCGAGCGCAACGTCGCCACCTGGGGCCAGAGCGGGCTGTGGGTGTTCGAGCCGTCGGCACGCGAGGACCAGGACCTCGTCGAGTGGTTTGCGCGGCTGCAGCGCCTCGCCGCCAGCCCTGGCGAGGCTCGCGCGATCTACCGCGCGACGATGGAGATCGACGTGCGCGACGCGCTTCCGCGCGTGCGCGTGCCCACGCTGGTCCTGCATCGCCCTAACGAGCTGGTCGTCGACGTGCGCCACTCGCGCTACGCCGCCGCCCACATTCCGAACGCCCGTTACGTCGAGCTCGAGGGCAGCAACTCGCTGCCCTTCCTCGGCGACACCACCGCGATCGTCGAAGAGATGAAGGAGTTTTTGACCGGCGAGCGCAGCCGCGCGGTGACGCGCGCGCTGCTGACGGTCATGTTCACCGACATCGTCGACTCGACCGGACGAGCGTCGCTGCTGGGCGACGCGCGCTGGCGCGATCTGCTCGCACGCCATGACCAGGTCCTGCGCAGGGAGCTCGTGCACTTCGGCGGGCGCGCCGTCAAGAGCATCGGCGACGGGGTCCTGGCGGTGTTCGACGGCACGCCCTCGCCCGCCCTTCGCTGCGCGCTGGCGATCGCGCGCCAGATGCGCTCGCTGGGCCTCGACGTACGCGTGGGCATGCACACGGGCGAGTGCGAGCTGGTCGGCGAGGACGTGGCGGGAATGGCCGTCCACATCGCCGCGCGCGTCAACGGGCTCGCGCAGCCGGGCGAGGTGCTCGTCTCGGGCACCGTGTTCGGGACGGTCGTCGGGGGGCCGTTCTCGTTCCAGTCGCGCGGCTCTCATGCGCTGAAGGGCGTCCCCGGCCAATGGCCTATCTTCGCCCTGGCCTGAGCGCGCTGCTGCTCTCTGGCTGAGCCCAACTCTCGGGCCTGCCGAGAGCAGCTGCGCAGCCCGGCAAGAAGTCGCCGATTACCGCTTTCCCATGCGGTTTTCGGCTCTCGGTCCACGGTACTTGCATGTGCAATCACACCGCGCTATACTAACTAAACTTTCGTAAGCACATATGGAGCTGATACCGATGCCCGCCAGCCAAGACAAACCGCAGATCCAGCCAGCCGAGCCCCAGCCGCTGCTGCGGCTGATCCCCCTCGACGACACGGTCGTGTTCCCCAACATGGGGATCACGCTGACCGTGGACGTGGGCGACGATGACCGCGTCGTGCTGGTGCCCCGCCACGAGACCGAGTTTCTGGAGGTCGGCACGATCGGCGAGGTGTCCGAGCAGATCCGCCTGCCCGGCGGCGGCCACGCGGTCGCGATCTCCGGACAGCACCGGGCCCTGATCGGAGCCGCCCAGACCGGCCCCGGAGGGGAGCTGCGCGTCGAGGTCGACGAGCGCCCCGACGAGGTGCCCGTGGACAAGCGCACGCGC
>DASPVR010000160.1:0-4904 GCA_035622255.1 Solirubrobacteraceae bacterium
CGTCTACGTGCACCGAGAAATCCCCGAGACCGCGACCCTGTGGAGCGCGGGTCACACGATCATCACCTCGCCGGCCAACACCGGGATCTCCGGCGCGGAAACCGAACTCGGAACGTTCCCGGTGTTCGAGCACATCCCCGAAGGGACGATGAGCGGAAACAACCCCGACGGCTCCCACTACGAAGATCCGGGCATCAAGTGGATCAGCTACTTCAACGGGGGCGACGCGCTGCACAACTTCGACCGCGCGTCGTTCGGCTCGCCACAGAGCCTCGGCTGCGTCGAGCTGCCGCTCGAAGCGGCTGCGGAGATCTGGCACTACACCCCGATCGGCACGCTCGTCACGGTCGAAAGCTGAGCAGAAATATCGGGGCGCCCGGATTCGAACCGGGGACCTCATCGACCCAAACGATGCGCGCTGCCAGGCTGCGCCACGCCCCGACGCGGATTGAGTCTACCGCCACTCAGCCTCCACACGGTCGATCCACGCACCCATCCGAGCACGAAGCAGCGTGTCGTGTGCGGTCAGTGTCAGCACTCCGTGCGCCGACCGCCAGTTCCGCCCGGCCAGACGGTTGCTGTTTGACTTTCGCTGCGCGCGAATCACCGAGGGGTCTATCCCGACGACGGTTCCCCAGAACCCGCACAGCTCATTCAGATCCTGATCGGCGTGGCACCGAATGGAGACGATAAGCGGCTTGCTGGTCAGGCGCTTAAGCCAGCTCGCCGCGAGCCGCATAACGGCTGGATCGGAGTTGCAGATCGCAACGGCAGAGCGCCGGCGCTTCGAGCCCTCCCCGATGTACATGCACACGAAATCCCGAAACGTCGGATCCTGCACCAGCGCGTCGAAGCTGGCGATGCCCTCGCGATACGCCTCCTCCCGCAGCAACCGGTACTTGCGCCGCATCGCGCGCGTACCCTTCCGCCGGGCCGACTCGGGCCACCCACCGCCCGGCCCCGACCCGGGAATCGGCAGGTCGCGCACCCAGTAGTAGATCGTGCTGCGCGACAGCGCGAGCCGCCGCGCGAGCTCGTCGATCGTGAGCCGGTGCTGGATGCGCAGCGAGCGCGCCTTGTCGCGCAGATGTGGGGCGTGCGCCATGACACGCTCATCGTCCAGCCAGCCTGTGATGGGATCGTGAAGCGCGGCCGCGGGCGCGCAGGCCGCTGCTAGCCTGCCCTGGCCGATGGCCGACGTCCAACCCCTGCGCGCGCTCCACTACGACACCTCGGTCGTCGGTCCGCTCGCCGACGTGGTGGCCCCACCCTACGACGTGATCGATCTCGAGCAGCGCGCCGCGCTGCTCGCGCGCTCGCCCTTCAACATCGTCGCGATCGACCTCCCCCGGGGCGACGGCGACCCCTACGCGTCGGCAGGCGAGCTGCTGCAGAGCTGGCAAGCCCGGGGCGCGCTCGCGCGCGACAGCGAGCCCGCGCTGTGGGCGCACACGCAGCAGTACGCGGGACCGGACGGCGGCACGCTCACGCGACGCGGCTTCTTCTGCCGCGTGCGCATCGAGGGCTACGGCCCGGGCAGGGTGCGACCGCACGAGCGCACACACCCGGGGCCCAAGCAGGACAGGCTGCGCCTCACGCGCGCCACCCGCGCGAACATCTCGCCGATCTTCTCGCTCTACTCCGACCCGGGCGGCGCGGCCTGGGATGCCCTCTCACCTGCCACCGAGCGGACGCCATGGGGCGAGGTCGAGGATGCCGACGGCACGATCCACCGCCTGTGGCGCGTCGGCGATGCAGCGGCGATCGCGGCCGTGCAGGATGCCGCGCGCGACGCCGAGTTGCTGATCGCCGACGGCCACCACCGCTACGAGACGATGGAGGCCTACGCGCAGGAGGTGGGCGGCGAGGGCGACCATCGCTACATCCTCATGTGCCTGGTGGCGCTCGAGGATCCTGGCCTGACCGTGTTCCCGACGCACCGCCTCGTGCGCGGGCTGTCCGAGGAACGGCGCTCGGCGCTGCGAGCCGAGCTCGAGCGCGACTTCTACATCTCCGATGCGCCAGGCCACTCGCCGGCGCCTGAGCCAAACGGCTCCGCCTCCCCGCTGCAGCTCGGCTACGTGAGCGGGCGCGACGCGCACGCCCAGCGCCTCGTGCTCAAGGATCAGGCGATCGCGGACGCCGCGCTCACCGGCCACTCCGACGCCTACCGGCACCTCGACACCGGGGTGCTCGAGGCGTTGATCCTCAAGGGGGCGCTGGGGTTGAGCGACGACGACATCTCCCACTTCAACGGCCTCTTCTACGCGCGCGACACCGACGAGGCGCTCGCGATGGTTCGCTCGGGCGAGTACGATGCGGCCTTCCTCATGCGCCCCACACCGGTCGGCCAGGTGCGCGACATCGCGGCGTCCGGTGAGAACATGCCGCCGAAGTCCACCTTCTTCTACCCCAAGCTGCTCACGGGACTGCTGCTCAACCCCTTGTAGCGGTGACGGAAGGCCCTGCGCAGGCGAGCCCGTCCGCACCGGCGTCAACTATCATGTAATAGAGGATTCTTTAGGACGCGTGATCATCGATTTGGAGGGCGGAAAGGCATGAAAGCCACAGCACGGCGGGACGCAGGGACGTTCAAGCACACCGTGCGTGTGCGCGACCACGAGTTGACTATCGACGAGCCCGTCGACCGGGGCGGCGGCGACGCCGGGCCGAGCCCGCAGGAGCTGCTCGCGGTCAGCCTGGCGTCGTGTACGGCTATCACGATGGAGATGTATGCACGGCGCAAGGGCTGGGACATCGGGCCCGTCGACGTGGACGTCCAGTACACACCCGCCGAGCGTGGCTGTCCCACCAGGTTCGAGCTCGTGATGCGCCTCGCCGACGATCTTCCCGAGGAGCAGGTCGAGCGGCTTCAGGTGATCGCGGCGAAGTGCCCCGTACACCGTGTGCTCGATGGCGAGGTCATGTTCCAGGAGCGCGTCGAGCGCGTGCACCTGGCCATCTGAGGGGCGCCCCGCGCCGTCGCTGATTGCCGGGCGCCCAGTCCCCGTCAGTGCCGGCGGCCGTGCTCGTGCCGGTGCGCGCGTTGGCCGGCGGCGAGATCGACGTCGTCTTCACGCTGCGGCGTGACGACCTACGCCATCACGCCGGCGAGATCTCCTTTCCCGGCGGTCGTCACGACGTCGCCGACGCCAGCCTGCGCGAGACGGCACTACGCGAGGCCGAGGAGGAGATCGGCCTGGCACGCGCGCACGTGCGTCTGCTCGGCGAGCTCTCGCCGGTGTCCACGTTCGCGACCGGCTATGAGATCCACCCGTTCGTCGGCCAGATACCGCAGGGCATGGCGTGGCGGGCATCGTCGAGCGAGGTCGACGCCGTGCTGGAGCTGCCGCTCAGCGCCCTGCGCTCCGGCCAGAGCAAGGTTCGCCTCGAGCGGCGCGGGATCACGTTCCAGACCGACGCCTACACCGTCGGCGACCACATGATCTGGGGCGCGACCGCGCGGATCCTCGCAGAGCTCCTGGAGAGGATCTCGCACGACTGCGACGGCGACATGCTGTCGCTGCCCTAGGCCCCGCCGATCGCGCTACGCTGCGCGCGGCCGGCGAGGCCGACGTCCAGCTCGGCCGTGAGCCCGGCCGCTAGCTCGGCTGGGGGACGAGCCGGATGTAAGGACGCGGCTCCTCCCACCCGTCGGGGTAGATCTCCTTGGCCTCCTCGTTCGAGACCGAGCCGGCGATGATGACCTTCTCGCCGTCCTTCCAGTTGACCGGCGTGGCCACCTTGTGGTTGGCTGTGAGCTGGAGGGAGTCGATCACCCGGAGCACCTCGTCGAAGTTGCGCCCGGTGGTCATCGGGTAGACGAGGATGAGCTTGATCTTCTTGTCGGGGCCGACCACGAACACGTTGCGGACGGTCTGGTTGTCGGCCGGCGTGCGCTCCAGCGGATCACCCGAGGTGCTCGCCGGGAGCATGCCGTAGAGCTTGGACACCTCGAAGCCGCCGTCGCTGATGATCGGGTAGTTGGGCGCCGCTCCCTGGGTCTCCTCGATGTCCTTTGCCCACGCATCGTGGCGGTCGAGCGGGTCAACCGAGAGCCCGATGATCTTCGTGTTGCGCTTGTCGAACTCGGGCTTGGCTTTGGCCATGTAGCCGAGCTCGGTCGTGCACACGGGCGTGAAGTCCTTGGGGTGCGAGAACAGCACTGCCCAGGAATCGCCGATCCAGTCGTGGAATTTGATATGGCCCTCGGTAGTGTCCGCCTCGAAGTCGGGGGCCACGTCGCCAATTTGCAGCGTCATGAGTGTGTGTGTTCCTTTCTCGATGGTCAGCGTCGCGATCGCCGGATACGGGCCGCCGCCATCTTGTAATAAATCCCGATCGGAGTTTTAGGGATTACCTTTCAGCATAGCGGACCGCCGAAGCCGGCGGGTGCTCATGAGCGCGCGCCCGCCGTGAGCGGCGGCGCTCCGCCGGCCGGTCACGCGGGCGGCCCCGCTCAGCCGCCATCGAGGAGACCGTCGATCGCATCGCGAGCCTGGGCCAGCCAGGCCTCGACACGCGACGGATCGGCCGTGACGATCGCGAGCGGGATCGCACTGCGGGCGGCGATCGCGCGCAGGGCCCGCTCGTCGTCTGCCTCGACCTCGCCCACCGCGGGCACGGCGGCCGCTTCGTAGACGAAGCCGCGAACCGTGGTGTCGACCGCGCGCTCGAGGAAGAGCTGCGCGCGCGAGGAGCGCAGCGCGCGCGTCCGCTCGGGTGGGCCGCTGGAACGCGCGAGCAGCCAGCAGGCGACGGTGACGTGCTCGAGCGCGCCGGTGAGCGTGGCCAGCCGGTCGGGGTCGCCGACGAAGCACTCCGCTCCGCACCTCTCGATGGCCGCGCAGCCGGCGAGGGTGCGGGTCGTGATGCGCACCGCGTGGCCTTGCGCGACCAGCCCG
>DASPVR010000161.1:0-5815 GCA_035622255.1 Solirubrobacteraceae bacterium
GCGCAGGGAAGTTTCTGGGAGCTCCACGACGCGCTGCTCGCCCACCAGCAGGCGCTCAGCGCGCATGACCTCGGCGAGTATGCACAGCAGCTCGGGCTCGACGTCGAACGCTTCTGGGATGGGCTGCGACATCACGAGTACGCGCCGCGGGTGGCCGAGGACGTGGCGAGCGCGGACGCCAGCGGCGTCTCGGGCACGCCCACGTTCTTCGTCAACGGTCGCAGGCACCAGGGCGCCTATGACGTCGACACGCTGAGCACGGTCGTGCGGGCGGCGCGCACGCGAGCAGGCCTGCTGGTGAGCGCCTGCAGCACGACGCCACCGATCCTCCCGAGACGCCCCGGCGACCGGGCTTCGGCAGTCGGGAAGGTATTGCGCTGGAACGCGTCTTAACGGTCGCGCACCACTCCCCCCCCCATAGCGTGGATGCGCATCCTCAGTCGCGGGTCTCCTCCTGACCTGCCGGCAAAGGCAGCCGGCCCGCCTCCCTCCTCTCGCTACGAGCGGCGGGAGGCGGACCCGTCGCCCGAGCCGGCTCAGTCGCCGCGCCGCGAGATCCCGCGGCGCAGCTGGCGCACGCTGCGCAGCTCCTGCACCGCGTCGTCGACGCGCCCGACACCCTCGCTGTCGCCGAGCAGCTCCGGCGTGAGTCGCTTGCGCACCAGCTCGCCCGCGACCGCATCCACGCGCTCGGCGCCCGCGCCCGGTCGCGAGCTCACCAGGCGCTCAACCTGCAGGCCACAAAACAACAGCCCGATGCCGTCGTCCAGCGCCCAGCCGCCCGGCAGCGACCCGTCGCGGACACTCGCCAGCCAGACCGGCAGACGCTCCGGCTCGCCGTCGGCATGGACCGTCAGCGATCCCGGCAACAGACCCAGACCGGCAATCGCCTCGGGCTGGCCGCCCGAGCAGCTCGTGCCGCCTTCAAACCAGCACATCGCGCCCGCGCTCAGGCCGACGAGCACCGTCCCCGCACGCCAGGCGTCGAAGAGGATCCGGTCGAGCTCGTGGGCTTTCCAGATGGCGAGCAGGTTTCGCATCGAGCCGCCGCCGACGTACACGATGTCCTGCGCGCGCACGATCTGCTCGAGCGGCTCCCTGGCATCCCTGAGGTTGAACAGCGACAGGTGCTCGGCGACGCACATGCGACCCCCGAAGCGAGCGTGGAAGGCGTTGATCTGGGCCGTCGTGTCGCCCGAAGCCGTCGGCAGGAAGAGGATCCGCGGCTCGATCGATCCTGCCAGCGAGAGGACGAAGTCGTCGAGCAGCGGGTTGGTCGGCTCCATCGTGAAGCCGCCGCCGCCCATGGCGAAGATCAGGCGCCGCTCCGGCTCGCTCGCAGCGCGCCGGCTCATGCGGCGATGCTGGCCGAGTCCGCCAGGCCCTCCGGCGGGGACGCGTCGCGCGCCAGCGCCACCGGGACGACGCTGGCGGACGGACCCGCACTCGCCACAGCGCGGGCGCGCAGCGGCGTCGAGCCGAGGTAGCGGGCGTCCAGACGTGTCTCGACCACGCCCTGCTCGGTTGGCTTCACCTCGAAGGCCCCGCCGTCGGGGCGCGACGTGACGACCGCGTGCAGGCGCGTGCGGTAGAAGTGCAGCGCCACGCCATCCTCGGCGGCGAATCCCGGGCGCATACCGTCGCCGACGAAGCGGTGGTACTCCAGGCGGCGCTCGGGCTCGGCGTCGTAGTGGACACAGTTGGAGTAGGGGAGCAGTCCGAGCCCGCGCACGCTCCGGGGCGCGCCGTGAAAGGCGCTCAGCGCCTCGCGAAACCAGCACAGCGAGCCGGCCGAGGGGCCGCACAGCACGACACCATCGCGCCAGGCCTTGCGAAGCACGCCATCGAGGCCATGCGCGCGCCAGGCGCCGAGCATGCTCACGACGTTGCCTCCGCCGACGTAGATCAGGTCCTGGGCGAGTAGGTGGCGCTCGAGATCGTCCTCTACGCCACCGGTGCCCTGCTCGCGCCGGAACAGGGACACGTGGCTGGCATCGCAGATCGGCGCGAAACGACGGTAGAAGCGAACGACATAGTGGTCGGCATCACCCGACGCGGTTGGAAGGAAGCAGACCCGCGGGCGGGGCGCGGCCGTGAGCGACAGCACATAGTCGTCGAGCAGCGAGCTGTCCCTCTCCATCGAGAAGCCGCCGCCTCCGAGGGCGACGATCTGGGGGGTCGACGGTCGCATGGCTCACTTCGCTGATGGCCGGACGTGGCCGAAATGGAGTGACCGGCTCTAACAATTTCGCTCCGAGCGAACGTGGTTGCCATGGACCAGCGTCCGATATTTGCCTGCTCGCGATCGACATTCGCCCATGGAGGCAAGCGTCGAGCGCCCGCCGCAGCGTGCGACAGATGGGCAGTCGGAGCGGTGCCGGTTTCTCCAACAGGCCAAGGCGCCGGGGCCGGCTGGGGCGCGAGAATCGCACGGTGAGCTACCAAGCGGCTACTCGCACGGACGACGCCTACCGGCCCGAGTCCCCGTTCCTGGACGAGCTGTTCGCGCCCGACGGCAGCCCGCGGCCGGTCGCCCGACCGCTCGTGGAGGTGCTCAACGCCCTCGGAAGCGACGGGCTGATCGAAGCGGGCCGGCGGCGCGACGCGATCTTCATGCAGCAGGGAATCACGTTCGAGACGGGCGCGGAGGGCGAGATATCCCACGAACGGCCGTTTCCGCTCGACCTGGTTCCGCGCGTCCTCAGCGGAGAGGAATGGCGCGCGATCAAGCGCGGCCTGGCACAACGCATCCGCGCGCTCAACCACTTCGTCGACGACGTCTACCACGCCCGCGAGATCGTGCACGAGGGGCTCGTGCCCTGGCAGCTGGTCGCGTCTTGCCCGCACTTCGCGCGCGCGGTCCACGGCATACGCCCGCCCGGCGGCGTCTACACGCACGTAGCCGGCTGCGACCTGGTGCGCCACAGCGACGGCAACTGGAAGGTGATCGAGGACAACGTGCGCATCCCCTCCGGCATCTCCTACGTGCTCGAGAACCGGGCCGCCATGGCTCGCCTGGTGCCCGAGCTGTTCGCCTCCTATCGCGTGCGCCCGGTCGACCACTACCCGCAGCTTCTGCTCGGCGCCCTGCGGTCGGTGGCGCCGTCGGCAGAGAGCGAGGCGACCGTCGTCGTGTGGACCCCGGGCCCAGCCAACCCGGCCTACTTCGAGCACGCCTTCCTGGCGCGCCAGATGGGTGTCGAGCTCGTCGAAGCATCCGATCTGGTCGTGCGCGACGACGTGCTCTACATGCGCACGACGCGTGGTCTGGAGCGCGCGCACGCCGTCTACCGTCGTCTCGACGACGACTTCGTCGACCCGCTCGAGTTCCGCGCGGACTCGCTGCTGGGCGTCCCCGGCCTCGTCAGGGCCTACCGCGCGGGCAGCGTCGCGATCGCCAACGCCTTCGGGACCGGGGTCGCCGATGACAAGGCCATCTACCGCTTCGTGCCCCAGATGATCCGCTTCTACCTGGGTGAGGAGCCGATTCTCGACAACGTGACCACCTATCTGTTGACCGAGCCCGAGGTGCTCGAGCACGTGCTCGAGCACCTCGACCAGCTCGTCGTCAAGCCGACCGGCGAGTCGGGCGGGCGCGGCGTCACGATCGGTCCACACGCCGAAGAGGCGGAGCTCGAGCGCATGCGCGACGTCCTGCGTGTCCAGCCCGAGCGCTGGATCGCCCAGGACCTGGTGTGCCTCTCGACGGTCCCGACGGTCGGGCCGGACGGCGTGCTGCGCCCGCGCCACGTCGACCTGAGACCGTTCGCGGTGTTCGGCGAGCGCATCGACATCGTCCCCGGCGGGCTCACCCGGGTCGCGCTCGACGAGGGCTCGCTGATCGTGAACTCCTCGCGGGGCGGGGGCTCCAAGGACACCTGGGTCCTCGAGGACGGCGATGGCGACGATCGTGCCGGTCCGCCGATCGCCGACACCCAGCCGCCCGCGCTGCCGGACCTGCGCTACGGAGCCTGGACCGGTCAGCAGCAGCAGCAGCAGCAGAGAGCAGCACGCTGATGCTTGCGCGCATCGCCTCAGAGCTCTACTGGCTGGGTCGCAACCTGGCGCGGGCAGAGTTCACCGCCCGCGCCGTCGAGGCCGTCTTCCAGGCAGAGCTGCAGGGCTCCTCCGATGCGATGCCGAGCGTCAGCTTCGGCTCGGGCGGACTGCTCGCGATGCTGGGCGACGTCGATCGCGAGCACGCGCGCCACACGCAGCCCCTCGGACAGCTGACGCTCGATGCGGACAGGCCGGGCTCGATGCTGGCGAGTATCGAGCGTGCCCGCGAGGGCGCGCGCACCGTGCGCGACGTGATCAGTGCCGACATGTGGGAGGCGATCAACACCACGGCACTCGGCCTGCGTGGAGGCGGCCAGCCCGGGTGGGCGGCACCGGCCGGCCCGTATCTGGCCTCCCAGTACGTCAAGGAGCGCACGGCGCTGATCTGGGGCATCGCGGCGCGCTCGATGCTGCGCGACGAAGCCAAGTGCTTTCTGGACGCCGGGGGCCTGATCGAGGTCTCCGACATGGTGCTGCGAATGCTTCGTATCGCGCTGCCGCCTGGAGACCGCGCCCAGGCCGATGGGCACGCGCTGATTCTGCTCCAGGCCGTGGGCGGCTTTCACGCCTACCTGCGTGCAGTGACGTCGCCCCCGCACGCCCATCCGGTCGCCCGGTTTCTGCTGTTCGAGCGCGCCTATCCGGACAGCGTCGCCGCGTGCGTGGACTCGCTCCACGAGGTCTTCGCGACCGCCGATGCCGGTCCGCGCAACTCGAAGCCGGTGCTGCGCGTCAGCCGCCTCGCCGCCGACCTGGACTTTCAGCGGCGGGCGCTGCCCGAGGGCGCAGAGCTCAGCGACATCTGCAAGCAGACGCAGCTCGAGCTGGCGCGAATCGACCAGGATGTGGCGGAGCGCTACTTCGCAGGCGCAGCGCCGGCCGGCGAAGGAAGATGAGCGGTCCGATGCATTTCACGATCCGCTATCTCACCGAGTACCGCTACGACACGCCGGTGACCGACAACCTCAACGCTCTGCGCGTCCGCCCGGCGACGACGTCCTCGCAGCGCTGCGACGAGTTTCACACCCGCATCGAGCCGGAAGCGCGCGTCAGCCGTCACCTCGACTACTTCGGCACCGAGGTACTGGAGTTCGGCATCCCGACGAGTCACGAGCAGCTCACGATCGACGTGCGAGCCCGCGTGACGACGTCCGATCCGGCCGAGCCCCCCGCGGGCCCCTGGGAGAGCCTGAGGAGCCCGGCATACCTCGACGCCGCCGGCGAGTTCGCGCTGGCGTGGCAGGATCGGCCCGCGATCGCGGGGCTCGAGCAGCTGGAAGGCGAGCTGGACTCCAACAACCCGCTCGCGACGCTCGCCGGGCTGTGCAAGATGATCCCGGACCACTTCGAGTATCGCCCGGGGGTGACCTACGTCGGCTCGAGCGTCAGCGACCTGCTCGAGGCGGGAGCGGGCGTGTGTCAGGACTTCGTGCACCTGTCGCTCGTGCTGCTGCGCCGCCGAGGGATCGCAGCGCGCTACGTCTCCGGCTATCTGTGGGCGGCTCCCGAGGATGGCGGGAAAGACTCGCTGGAGGTCGACACGCACGCCTGGCTGGAGGCGCTGCTCCCCGGCACGAACGGCCGCGGCGAGCCTGTCTGGGTGAGCGCCGACCCGACCAACCGGCGACTGGCCGGCGAGACGCACGTGAAGATCGGGCACGGGCGCTTCTATGCCGATGTGCCGCCGGTGAAGGGGCTGTATCGCGGCGACGCCACCTCCGAGCTGAGCGCGGCGGTCACGATGTCGCGTCTGGAC
>DASPVR010000162.1:0-7088 GCA_035622255.1 Solirubrobacteraceae bacterium
CCGATCCTAACGAGTTCCGCTAGGCTGCCCGCTCGTGACCAACTTCAAGCAGCACCTTCCCACTGCGCCCGGGCGCGCGATCGCAGCCCTCGCGGCGCTCGGGCTCGTCGCGCTCATCGCCGGCTGCGGCTCGAGCGGCTCGAGCAGCACGATCACGATCGGAAACGAGAACAAGGCCGACGAAAAGCTGATCGCCGCGGGCGCGACAGCCACGACAGCCACGACGAGCACTCCCACTAGCGGCCCGCTCTCGACGAAGCCGACCGTGACCGTTCCCACCGGCCCGGCCCCCACCAAGCTCGAAACCAAGGATCTGATCGTCGGCACCGGGCCCGAAGCCAAGCCCGGCGACCCGGTCACGGTCAACTACGTAGGCGTGCTCTACAAGGGCGGCAAGGAATTCGACTCTTCCTGGAAGCGCAACGAAACATTCGCCTTCACGCTCGGCAAGGGACAGGTGATCGCCGGCTGGGATCAGGGCATCGCAGGCATGAAAGTGGGCGGCCGGCGCGAGCTCATCATCCCCGCCCCGCTCGCCTACGGGTCCAAGGGCACGGCCTCGATCCCAGCGAACTCGACGCTCGTGTTCGTCGTCGACCTGCTGGCGGTCTAGACCGGGCCGGGTGCGGCCGGCGACGGGCCTGAGCTAGAGCTGTGCGCGTTCGGCGTGCGCCGCTCTGCGCGGCGGCGATCGTGGCGGCGCTCGCGTCGGCCGGCTGCGGAGCTGCCGCGCCCAAGCCCGCGGCCGAGCGCCTGCGGCGCGAAGACCTGATCGCGGTCAGCCGCGCGCTCACCACTCCCGAGCACGCGGTGAGCGCCGAGGTCGCCGCCGCCAAGCTGGCCTGGCCGCACGTCGCGGACGGCCTTCCCGCCCGCACAGCCGCGATCCCGCGCGGGTCGATCCAGGTGGCGGCGCTGAGCGCCACGCACGTCCCGCTGCCGGGACAGTTCCAGGAAGCCCAGGCCGCGATGCTCACAGGCCCGGCTTCGGCGATCGCCGGCCTGTTTCGCACCTACCAGGGCCTGAGCACGCGCGGCTGGCAGCTGATCGTCGCGGCGATCGACCAGATCGAACACGGCTCGCCCGTCGCAGCGCGCTTCGCGCGCCAGAACGTGGCCCTCTACATAGACAGCGTCTACGACGGCCACTTCGTGCTCGCGCAGATAGGCAAGAAGCTGCTCGCCGCGTACAAGACGCTCGGCGGGCCGGGGGGCTTCGGCGACGCCCTGACACAGGCCGAAGTGCAGGCGCTCGCGGCGCTCTACTCCGAAGCCAACGACCGCCTACAGCCCCACCCCGGCGTGCGCCTGGGCTCCTGAGGCAGGTCACCCAGGACCGCGCGTGCCCGCCAAACGCACCCGCGGCGCCGGAGCGCGGTTGCGGGCCGTGCCGGCCCGGGGGGCGTGGCGGCGCCTGTGATCTTGCAGAAATGGTTCGGGGTCGGGGGACGTGGTAGTAACTGGTGCATGGCCCGTGCAATCTGGACCGGTGCGATCAGCTTTGGGCTGGTCACCGTGCCGGTGAAGGTGTACAGCGCAATCGAGCGAAAGACGGTGCGCTTTCACCAGCTCTCGGGCAAGACCGGCGTGCGCGTCGTGCAGAGGCGCATCGACCCCCAGACCGGCGACGAGGTCCCCTACGAGGAGATCGTCAAAGGCTATGAGCTCGCACCCGACCGCTACGTGGTGGTCGAGCCGGCCGAGCTCGAAACGCTCGAGCCCTCCAAGACCCGCGCGATCGAGATCGAGGACTTCGTGCAGCTGTCGGAAATCGACCCGATCTACTACGACCACCCCTACTACCTGGTCCCGGGTACCGGCGGCGCCAAGCCCTATCGCCTGTTGCTCGAGGCGATGGAGGACACCGGCAAGGTGGGAATCGCGCGCGTGGTCATCCGCTCCAAGGAGCAGCTCGTGGCCGTGCGCCCGATGGGAGACGTGCTCGGGATGGCCACGATGCTCTTCGGCGACGAAGTGCTCCCGACCGACCGCCTCGACGAGGTGCCCGAGGCCGCACAGGCAAAGACCACCAAGCGCGAGCTCGATGTCGCCGAGCAGCTCGTCGAGTCGCTCGCCGGCCAGTTCGAACCCGACAAGTACCACGACACCTACCGCGAGCAGGTGCTCGAGCTGATCGAGCGCAAGGCCCAGGGAAGGAAGATCGCCGTCCAGCCGCCGGCCGAAGAGGTCGCACCCACGGCGCCGGACCTTATGGGCGCGCTGCGGGCGAGCCTCGAGGCGGTCAACGCGCGCGCCGAGGCCGACGGAGCATCCAAGCGACGCAAGGCGCCCGCCAAGGCGCCCGCCAAGGCATCCGCCCGCAAAGCGCCGGCGAAAAAACCAGCCGCCAAGAAATCAGGCTCGTCGCGGGCCGCCTCCAAGCGCTAGGTGCGCCTCGCCGGCGCAGGCTCGCGCCCGGGCGCCGCGACAGGCGGCGCGAAACTCGCGCGCTACAGCGCAAAACGCGACTTCGCGGCCACACCCGAGCCGAGGGCTGGGACCGGCGACGAGACGGGCGCGGGGACGCGCGGGGGCGACGGCGCTCCGCGCTTCGTCGTGCACGAGCACCACGCGCGCAGCCTGCACTGGGACCTGCGCCTGGAGCGCGACGGCGTGCTCGCCTCGTGGGCGATTCCCAAGGGCCTGCCGCAGGCGCCGAGGGAAAACCACTTCGCCGCGGCGACCGAGGATCATCCGCTGCAGTACCTGCACTTCGCCGGCGAGATCCCCAAGGGCCAGTACGGCGCGGGCACGATCGAGATCTGGGACAGCGGCACATACGACTGCCTGAAGTGGGAGCCGCGCAAGGTCGAGGTTGCGCTGCACGGCCGGCGCGTCGACGCGCGCTATGCGCTGTTCGCGACCGACGAGGAGCGTCCACCCAAAGATTGGATGATCCATCGCATGGACCCGCCGCAAGACCCCGCCCGCGAGCCCATGCCCGAGCACGTCGCGCCGATGCTCGCGCGCACAGGGGAGCTTCCCAGCGACGACAGCGGCTGGGCGTATGAGATCAAGTGGGACGGCGTGCGCGCGATCGCCTACTCGCAACCGGGCACGCTGCACCTGGAGAGTCGCAACCTGCTCGAGATCACCGACTCCTATCCCGAGCTCGCGCCCCTCAACCGCCAGCTGAGCTCGCACAGCGCGATCCTCGACGGCGAGATCGTCGCCTTCGACGCCAACGGCAAGCCGAGCTTCGCCGCTCTGCAGCGGCGCATGCACGTCGCCTCCAAGGCCGCCGCCCGACGGCGAGCGAACGAGCAGCCCGTCACCTACATGATCTTCGACCTGCTCTGGCTCGACGGCCACTCGCTGACCGACGAGCCCTACGAGCGCCGCCACGAACTCCTCGCCGCGCTCGGGCTGAACGGCGAGCGCTGGCAGACGCCGGGACACGTGCTCGGCGACGGCGAGACGGTGCTGCAGGCGACGGCCGCGCAGGGGCTGGAGGGCATCGTCGCCAAGCGCCTCGAGTCCCCCTACCAGCCGGGCGCGCGCTCGCGCAACTGGATCAAGATCAAGAGCGTCGCTCGCCAGGAGCTCGTGGTCGGCGGCTGGCTGCCCGGCAAGGGCCGGCGCAAGGAGCACATCGGCGCGCTGCTGCTCGGCGTCCACGACCGCGACGGCAAGCTGCGCTATGTGGGACGCGTCGGGAGCGGCTTCAGCGACTCCGAGCTCAGGCGCCTGGCCAAGCTGCTCGCCCCGCTGCGTCGCGACGGCTCGCCCTTCCAGACCGGCCAGGCGCCCCCGCGCGAGTCCGTCTACGCCGAGCCGCAGCTCGTCGCCGAGGTCAAGTTCACCGAGTGGACGAGCGACGGGAGCCTGCGCCACCCCACGTATCTGGGGCTGCGCGACGACAAGGACCGCGAGCGGGTGGTGCGCGAGGACATGTCCGTGGGGCCACCTGCGAGCAGGGCGAAGGCGCGCGGCGCGAGGGCCGCGCGCGCGAAGGCGAGGGCCCCCGTGGCGGGCGAGCTGGAGAAGCCCTTCGCGGTTCCCGAGCACGGCAAGAGCGCAACCGTGCGGGTTGACGGGCGCGAGCTGAAGCTGTCCAACCTCGACAAGACGCTCTATCCCAAGGCGCGCTGGACCAAGCGCGAGGTGATCGACTACTACGCGTCGATATCACCGGTGATCCTCGCCCACCTGCGCGATCGTCCGCTGACCATCAAGCGCTGGCCCGACGGCGTCGACGGCAAGTTCTTCTTTCAGAAGCAGGCCGTCGCGCACCGTCCCGACTGGGTCAAGACGGCGACCGTGCCCAGCGAGAGCAAGCCGATCGACTACCTGCTCGTGCAGGACCTGCCGACGCTCATATGGCTGGCCAACCTCGCCGCGCTCGAACTGCACGCGCCGCTGTCGCGCGCAGGGCAGATCGAGCGGCCGACGACGCTCGTATTCGACCTCGACCCGGGGCCGCCCGCGACGATCGTCGAGTGCTGTCGGGTCGCGGTCACGCTGCGCGGCATGTTCGACAACCTCGGGCTGGAGAGCTTCGCCAAGACGTCTGGCAAAAAGGGGCTGCAGCTGTACGTGCCGCTGAACTCCCGCTCGGTCTCCTACGAGCAGACCAAGCCGTTCGCCAGAGCCGTCGCCGAGCTACTCGAGGGCGCCGAACCGGATCTGGTCGTCTCGCGCATGACCAAGAAGCTGCGCAAGGGCAAGGTGCTCGTCGACTGGAGTCAGAACGACCATCGCAAGACGACGATCTGCGTGTACTCGCTGCGTGCCGTCCAGCGCCCGACCGTGTCGACGCCGGTGACCTGGGACGAGGTGCAGTCAGCGCTTCGCTCCGGGGATCCCAACGAGCTCTCCTTCGAGGCCGGCGAGGTGCTCGCGCGCGTGGCCGAGCACGGCGACCTGTTCGCCCCGGTGCTCTCGCTGGCGCAGAGGCTGCCCGCGCTCTAGTTCGTCGCGCGGTTTGGCGACGCGGCGCTGGCGGACAGGGCCTGGGCGCGTGCCGAGCGCGCGCGCACGAGACCGAGCATGACCGCCTGCACGGCGAGCGCGACCACGGTCGCGAGCGCGAACGCGCCGGCGGTGTCGAGCCTGTGCAGCGCCAGGGACGCGGTGAAGCAGAACAGCGCGAACGCACAGAAGCCCGTCACCATCCCGCGCGACATGCGGCGCACGTCGTCGACGCCTCGCTGGGCGTGGGTGAACGTCGCGAGCACCGTCGCGATGATCGGAAACGGCGCGAGCAGGCCGCTGATCTTCGACCCCAGCCATCCCGAGATCGCCGCGAGCGTGAGCACGAGCGCCGCGGCGCAGATGGCGCGCAGCGGGAGGTCCCATCGCGGGGGCGGCCCGGGGCTCGAGTCGCTCTCCGTGGGATGGGGCAGCAGCGCCAACCCCGCGAGCACGCCCGCGCCGGCGAGCGCGAGCGCCCAGCCGACCGGGATCGAGAAGGCGCTGAACACGAGCGTGCCGAGCGCAAACGTCGCCCAGCCGGCGAGCAGGCTCACGCTCCAGGCGGCCCGCGCGGCCACGCGGCTGTAGACCACGAGGAAGGCCGTCAGCGACACGAGGCCGAGCAGCGTGCCAGACGCCGCGCCCGAGGCGAACGCGCGGCCGTGCGCGAGCGCGTACACGAGCAGGATCGGACCGGCGACGACCGGAAGGCCCGCGATCAAGCCGCCGATCTGGGGGCCGAAGCGGCGGGAGGCCAGCGATGCGCCGACGACGAACGTCGGCGCCAGCGTCAGCTTGACGACGAGCAGGCCCACGCGGGGATCGTCGCACAGCGCAGCGTGCGCCCAAAGGCGGTCCGCCGGACGGACGTCACCGGTGGCCCGTCCTGGAGGGACGGGCGTCTGGGCACGAGAGGGGCCTCATGCACCAACCAGCCGGATATCGAGGCCGGCGAGTGCTGCTGGCGCGATCTGCAACTCGTCGTCGGTGGAGTCACCAAGCAGTTCTTGTTCGCGCAGGAACGCCGCTGCGGCGTCGATCGAGCTGATCTCACAGATCAGCCGCTGGGACAGGCCGGGGCTTGACTGGAGCCGGATCGCCGGACCGCTGGGGAGCTGCCAGTGGCCGACGCCCAGGGCCGGGGCGGGCTCGAGCAGCGCCTGCCAACGCTCGATCTCGCCCTCGACGTTCGGGACGCCGATCACCAGCTCGCGGACACCGGTCAAGCCGATGCGACCGCCACCGGCATCGTGGAGCAGCCCGCGCATCCGGTCGGGATCGACGGCCGCGCGGATCTGGGGGTGGAACTCGGTGATGAAAACCGATGGGGTCAGGGTTATCCGCTGGAACATCCGGTCGCCCACCCGATTCCCCCAGAACCGGACCAGCATCCGAGTACTCCACCGCGCGACAGCCACGGGCGTCCGCGCCGCACTCCGTGCGAGCACTTGGTCACCCAGGAGCCCGCCGATCATCACCACCGTGTAGGGCGGGACAGACGTCGGATCGAATCCGAACGCTCCGCCCGACGGTGGTGACGTCGGGTCAGCAAACGGCATCGTGTGTGGGATGGAGCGCCGGTCGAGCTCAGCGATCGCGGTCTCGAGTGGCTCGGGTTCCAGGCCGAGACCGAACACACCTTGATCCAGCGGCACGCCGACACGCCGGCCCGGTGCCGGGCGGATGACCTCGAGAAACACGTTGCCCAGGACCACCAGACCGCTCCGAAAGCCTGGAAGCCGAGTGACCGGCGTCCCCGCCGGCAGACCCAGCCGCTCGGTCAGGGCGCGGAACAGGATTTGGGGGTCGGACACGTACACGACCACGTGATCCACCCTGCGGACAACTCTCATATCCCCCCTCTGCTCCGGGCGCGATGCCAGTACGGTTCCTCCACGGTGTGGTCGGCGCGTTGCAGTGACCTATGTTGCGGTGACCTATAGCTCACAACCTAGTGCCTGAAGTGGCCGACCGCCCTCTCGCGCCGGGTTTTCGGCAGCGAATGGGCGCTACCCGCCAGGCGCGCGGTCGACCCCCTGTACCTCGCGGACGACCGAGCGCCGAGCGCAGTGGGTGGTTAACCACCCCGGGCGCGCGTGTTGCTACTGATCAGCGCACCGTGATCCCGCGGCGAGCTTGTGCGGCGTTCGGCGGATGCCCGCAGCACGCCACTT
>DASPVR010000163.1:0-3093 GCA_035622255.1 Solirubrobacteraceae bacterium
TCCCCCAGATGTCCGCAAGGACAGATTTCCCACACTTCCTGCCATCCTGGGGCGCGTGCAATAGAGTCCGCACGCGAACAGGATCACGGTGTCGAGGAGGAGGAGCGCAGGTGACACGCACGATCGACGAACTGTCGGGACCGCCTGGGCTGCCGCTGTTGGCCAACGCTCATCAGCTGCGGACGTCCGGCGCGCACCAGACGATCGAGCGCTGCCTGCGCGAGCGGGCCGAGGCGGAGTTGGCGGGAGCCGAGTGACGGTCGTCTCGACTGGGCCGCCCGTATGAGCGTCCTGCGCGAGGCGGCGAGCACCCTGCGCCCTCCTGCGGGCGATCGCCATGGCCCGCTCTCGCCGCTGCTCGTCGGGCTCACGTTCGTGACGGGCGTGGTCGACGCGGTCAGCTATCTGAAGCTCGGGCACGTGTTCGTCGCCAACATGACCGGCAATGTCGCGTTCCTGGGTTTCGCCCTGGCTGGAGCCAAGGGCCTGTCGGCGACGGCATCGCTCCTGGCCCTGGCCTCGTTCCTCGCGGGCGCGCTCGCGGGAGGGCGACTGGGCGCGCTCAGCCCCGACCACCGCGGGCGAATGCTGCGAGCAGCCGGCACGGCTGAGGCCGCCCTCCTCGCGGCCGCACTGATCGTCGCGCTCGCCTCCTCGCAACCGCCGACCACGGCCACGCGCTACGCGCTGCTCGTCCCGCTCGCGCTCGGCATGGGCGTCCAGAACGCGGCGGCCCAACGGCTGGCGGTTCCCGAGCTGACCACGACCGTGCTCACCCGCACCCTCACGGGCATCGCCTCCGAAGCAGGCGTCGCCGGTGGTCCCGGGTCGCACCTCGGGCGGCGCCTGGTGGCGGTGGCGGCGATACTGATCGGCGCGCTGACCGGTGGCCTGCTCGCACTCGACGTCTCGATCCCCGCGGCGCTCTCGCTCGCCACGGCGATCGTGCTGGCGGTCACGCTCGTCGTGCACACGCTCTCGGGGAGGCGCGCCGCGTGGACCCAGGCCTGAGGATGACCGGACCCAGCCCTGCCGATGACACCTCGCACCGCGGATGCAAAGGGCCGAAGCCGGTGCGCTAGGCTGAGCCCCCGATCAGGAGGACCACCATGCCCGAGCACGTCGGCGGCCGCCATCGCGACACGCTCGCCAAGATCTTCGCCCATCCGAGCAGCGGCAACGTCGAGTGGCGCGAGGCGCGCTCGCTGCTCGAGGCGGTCGGGTCGGTACACGAGGCCTACAACGGCAAGCTGAAGGTCACGGTCGGTCCCGAGAGCGAGGTCCTCTCGCCGCCGCGCGGCAAGGACATCGACCAGCAGATGCTGGGAGATCTGCGGCGGATGCTGACCGGTGCCGGGCTCGGGCCCGACCGCGCCCGGCCGGTCGAGGACCAGCGATCGCGCGATTACGGCGACTCGCGCTGGGGCGAGCCCTGACCGGCGCGGGCGTCGTCGCCCGCCAGCCGGCCGGCGCGTGAGCGCCTGGGCCCGTCCGGATCACTCCTCGTCGCGTTCGATCTCGTGCAGCCATTCCCCGCGCAGCGTCTCCTGGGACGGCGTCGCACCGGGACCGTGGAGCAGCCCGAGCACGATCAGCGCCCAGCTGGCGTCGTCTGCAACCTGAGCGCGCATTTCCCGCGCCGACGGGGCTCGCGCAACGCGCTCGAGCACACCGTTGCCGATCGCGACGAGCAGCAGGTCGAGCACCTCTAGGCGCTCGACGCGCGACGCTACGCTATCGGCGGCGACCCGTTCGATCCTGCGCACGTCCGCCAGCGGCAGCCTGCGCATCATCTCGAGCTGATCCTCGGCCGACATCGCCGCCATCTCGTCGACCAGCCGCGCGGTCCGATCCTCGTCGGGGGTCACGGGGGAACCTTATTGCGCTGTCGCCAGATCAGGAGGCCGTCGCGCTCGGTGTGATCCCGGTACGCCTGCCCCAGCCGCACCGTCGGGCGCCACGGCCTGGCACCGCGTCAGCCCACCCACATACCCTGCGAGCCATGTGGGTGCGACGGCGCCGCCATCCCAGGGCCAGGCCGGGTGGCGCAGCGCCCGCCGGCGCTCAGCCCGCCGCCGTCGCGCGCCCGATCCGAAGCTTCATCTCCTGGCCGGCCCTGGCGATGATGACGGTGGGGACGGTCGGCTATCTCGGGTCGGCACCTGCGACCTCCGTGTTCGGCCTCCCGTCGGTCTTTCTGTACGTCCTGCCCGCCTTCGTCTTCCTCATACCGGTCTCGCTCGTCGCCGCCGAGCTGGCCTCGGGTTGGCAGGGAGGCGTCTACAACTGGGTGCGCGAAGGCATCTCGGCGCCGCTGGGTTTGCTCGCGGTGTGGTGCGAGTTCTCCCAGACGATCTTCTACTACCCGGCGCTGCTCGGATATGTCGGCAGCACCCTCGCCTACGTCATCGATCAGCGCCTGGCCAGCAACGGCATCTATACCGCCGCGATCATCATCGTCCTGTTCTGGGGCGGCGTGGCGGTGTGCTCGCGTGGCGTCCCGCTCGTCGCTGCGCTCTCCTCGAGCGGGACGGTGATCGGGACGCTGATCCCGGGAGCGATCCTCGTCGTGCTCGCCGCAATCTACTTGATCGAAGGCAATCAGTCGGCGGCCCCGATGGACGTCCACCACGTCCTGCCGCCATGGAATGGCCTCGCGAGCATCGTGCTCGTCGTCAACAGCTTCTTCACGTATGCCGGCATCGAGGTCACCGCCGTGCACGTCGACGAGCTCCACAACCCGGGCCGGGAATATGAGCGAGCCATCTTCCTCGCGATGGCTCTCGTGCTCGCCGTCTTCATCTTCCCGACGCTCGCGATCGCGTGGGTGATCCCGTCCGCCCACATCAGCCTCACCGCCGGCGTGATGCAGGCCTTCGACAGCCTGCTGACGCACTTCGGCATGTCGTTCGCGGTGCCGTTGATCGCGATCGTTCTCGCGGTCGGGGCGCTCGCCGGAATGCTCGCGTGGCTCGGTGGTCCCTCCGAGGGGCTCCTGAGGATCGGCTGCGAGCAGGGCTACCTGCCCCCCTTCTTCCAGAAAGTCAACGATCAGGGGATCGAGGTTCGTATCCTCGCGGCTCAGGGCGCGGT
>DASPVR010000164.1:0-26537 GCA_035622255.1 Solirubrobacteraceae bacterium
CTTCATAACAGCCTTCGGCTCCTACGGCTCGGGCTCCGGGCAGTTCTCCTCTCCGAGGGGAGTCGCTATGAGCTCCTCCCACAAGCTCTACGTCGCCGACACCGGCAATCAGCGGGTTCAGGAATGGGCGCAGGCGCCGTAAGAGCTACGAGCACCACCAATCGATCGACTCAACACGAGGAGTTATCTTTATGAGACTCAGGTATCTCGCCGTATCCCTTGCCGTAGCGACCTGTTCGCTTGCGATGACAGCAAGCACGGCTTTCGCAGCCGGGGCGTTTGTCACTGTGCGTGTCGAGGGTGCCACCCGCACGATCTTTGAAGGCCCCGTCCTGGTCGAAGGGCGCACGATCACCACAGAAACAGGTGGAACGCACGAGTGCAACGGAACAAACAACAAAGCTTATCCGAGCTCGGTGCCCGTCCCAACGGCTGCACTTGCTGACGCGGCGTACCTCGGTCGCTATTACCCGTCTTACGGTGGCTTTACATTCAACGCGGAATGGGACCCGCAATACGAAGACTTCTTCATCACCAGGATCGCCGAAACAACGGAGACCAGCACCGAATTCTGGGCCATCGCCGTCAACGATCAGCTGATCCCCGTCGGCGGATGCCAGTTCCAGCTGCACAACTTCGATGAAGTGCTTTTCACCTTGTATGGGTTCAACGAAGAACCCTTCCTCAAGCTCACAGGTCCGCCGATCGCGATCAGCGGACGGCCGATCACCGTCAAGGTGACGAATGGGTCCAACGGCGAACCAATCGCCGGCGCAGTCGTCGCCCCCGCCGGCAGCACCGCTGGTGCGGAAACCAACAGCAACGGGGAAGCGACGGTCACCTTCAACCATCCGGGGTTGACGCGACTGAAGGCCTCCAAGCCGGGCTCGGTTCGCTCCAACGGGCTCATCGTGGCCGATCTGTAGCACGCGATGAGCAGTGACCAGGATCGTTCAGCGACAGGGCGGCGGTTATCCGACGCCGCCCTTTCGCTGCGCGACTGGCTAGGCTCTCGGACGCGAATGCAGATCCGCAGCATCGCGACGTTCGCTGTCGTGTCGATGATCACGATCCTCGCCGCCTCGCCAGCGCAGGCGTCCCCGACGCAGGTCGTCGTGCGGATCGAGGGTAGGACGAAGACCCTGTTCGAAGGCCCGATCCTCACCGAAGGCCACGACGTCCACTCCTCCGAACCCGACGGCGGAAACGCCGCGGAAGACATCGAGGAACACCCCTGCGACGGGATCAACCCCAACGACCCGGAAAACGCGATCCCCGGCCCGACGCCCACGGCTGCCGCGGTGGACGCGATGAGCCTGATCGGCGAAACGAAGCAGCTCGACGGGCAATGGTATCCCGGGTACGAAGACTACTTAGTCAAGCGCCTGGGCTCTGAAGAAGAAAACGCCGAAAAGGAAGGCAAGTCCTGGGGGATCCTCGTCAACAACGTCTTGACGAACGTCGGCGGCTGCCAATACGAGCTGAGAGCCGACGACGAAGTCCTGTGGATCTTCAACGCGTTCGAATCCAAGCCGATCCTCGGCCTGTTCGCCGCGAGCGAGGACTACATCTCTGGTGAACGTCCGCTGACAGCGACCGCGCAGCTGGACAAGCCGTTTGAAGTCGAAGTCGCGGCCTATAACGGCGATGGCGAAGGCCGACCACCGCTCAGGCCAGAACGCACCTCGGCGAACACCGAGCCCTACGCGGGAGCCGACGTCTCGCCCGTGTCGACCTCGGAAAAGGGGTTCGAGACGGTCGAGACCGCAAGCCCCGGAACCGTCACGACCAACAACGAAGGCAAGGCCAGCATCGTGTTCACCACACCGGGCTGGCACCGCATCAAGGCCGGGACCGCGTTGGACAAGGAAGGCGAAGAAACAGCGATCCGCTCGAACCGGCTGGACGTGTGCGTCCCGGCCGTGGGCGAAACCGGCTGCGGGGAACCCCCTGCCGAAGATCGGGTCCGCGCCCTGCCCCAGTATCTCGAAACACACCGTGAAGAAACCGCAACACAGCACGAAGAAACGCCCAACACAGGTGAGCCGCCCCCTGCCGCCGGGCCGAGCGCCACTCCCGCGTCGACGTCGACCCAAACTCCCACGTCCACGTCCGCGCAGACACCCGCGCAAACAGCAAGCAGCCTCGTTGCCGGCCTGTCGGTCGAGAGCATCGGGCCCGCGCGCCTGCTGCTGAAGCTCGCCGCGCCAGGCGTGGCCACGGTGAAGATCGCCCACCTGCTCGGTAAGGAACATCACCGTCATTTCCAGACCGTGAAGACGATCACCGTCAAGGCGAGCGAGGCCGGAGCGCTCCAGGTCAAGCTGCCGCGGCTGGCGGCAGGCAGCTACCGTGTGAGCATCAGCCTCGCCGGCGCGCAGACCGTTGTCAAGACCCTAACCATACGCCGCAGACGACCATGAGCCCGCCTGCGCTCCAGGGCAAGCTGGAAGTCGATGACGCCGCGGTCGAACGGTAGGCGGGCCGCGGCTGTTCGCGGGGGGCTGGCGGCGCTGAGCGCGATGGTCCTAGCACTGTCGATCTGTGGCGTGTGCCCCGCGCTGGCCGCCGCACCGGACGCGAAATTCCAGCCGAACCTCGACGCAACCGTCCGCTATCTCCAGGAAGTGCAGAACGAAGACGGTGGCTTCGCCGGGAATCGCGGCGGCAAGTCCATCCCCGAATTCAGCGCGTGGGTCGCGCTGGCGCTCGCGGCCGCCGGAATCAACCCCCGTGACCAGACGACCGCAGCCCAGCATTACGCCGGTGGCCACAGCGTCTATAGCTATCTGGCCGAACACGTAGACGGACTGGCGCTGACCACCGACTTCGAGCGGGTGCTGCTCGTCGTGGACGCCGCGGGTACCTCACCGTACGAATTCGGCGGGGTCAACCTCGTCGAGGATATCCTCAATGCCCAACTGACCCAGCCGGGGCCCAACGAGGGAGCGTTCGCGCACAAGGTTGGTTCGAGTGAACCGGGGATGAACGACACGATCTTCGCGATCCTCGCACTCAGCCCGATCAAAGAAGTGAAAGTGGAACATGCCGTTCACAGAGCAGCGGAATGGGTGCAGGCAGAGCAGGACTGCGACCACGGCTGGCCCGCAACAGCACCTAGGATCATCGCGCCCTGCCCCGTCGGTGGCGGCGAGCTGGCGGGAGAACCGAGAAGCGAAGTGGACATGACCGGCGCTGCGATCGAGGCCCTGAACGCCGCAGGCATGCACGACACCGACGCCCAGTCGCAAGCCTTCAGGTTCCTGCATGAGACCCAGGAGCCACTCGATGGCGGCTTTCCCGAGTTCGCTGGGGAAGGCGAATCCAATGTCGCCTCGAGCGCCTGGGCAACACAGGGCATCTGGTCGGCGGGCCAGAATCCTGAAACGTGGCTCACGCAGACGGGCCTGGAACCGCTCGGCTACATGGCGTCGATGCAGCAGCCAGACGGCCACATCCGCTACCGGGCACACGAAGAACTCAATGGGGTGTGGATGACCGCCTATGTCACACCCGCATTCGCCGGTGACCCGCTGCCGATCCCCGAAGTGCCCTTCGAAGAACTCCCCCCGGAGCCCCCCAGTCCGGCAGAATCGGGACATGGCGGCGTGTCACCTCAGCCCGGTTCCGGTGTGATCGCAGGCGGCGGCGGGAAGCGCGCGCCGCTCTTCAGCCGCCCGCAGCCCGACAGCAAAGGCCACACGCCCGGTGGCGTGCGACTGCTGAGGAGCAGTAGCGAGCACATCGCCAGACACGGCCGCAACCCCGGCCGGCCGCGCAAGACGGCGGTCCCGACCGCAGGACAGCTGCCCCGACCAAGCGGCGATCACAAAGGCCTCGACCTCGAATTGGCCGCTACGGCCCCCGGCAGCAAGAAGGCAGGCGTGAGCTCCGGGACGGGCGGAACTGGTCAAGGCGGGCAGGCTGCCGGACAGGAGGTCAAGGGAGTGCTGATAGGGGCACCCGCCATCGCCGACATGCGAGACGCGCTCGAACCCGGCGCGCCGGGCCTGCACAGCGCGCAGGCTGGCGGCAACCAGTCACCGTGGCTGGCGATCGCGATCGGCGGGGCGATCGCGCTGCTCGTCATCGTCGGCTCGCAGCTCGAGCGCCGGCGCCCGCAGGCGATCCTATGAGCAGCCTCGCGACGACCGGTGGCATCGCAGAAGCGCTCGCACAGATCGCTTCCGCGCTGCGTATCCCCGTGCTCCTGCTCGCGCTGCTGGTGCTGCTCGTATGTGCGGTCGAGGTCGGGCGCTTCGCGACCGAGCTGTGGTCGCGCGCGCGCGCCGGACGCGGCGCGATGCAAAACCTTGCCCGCCAGGTCGTCGCAGACCCGCGAACGGCCCCAACGCTGTCAGCGCGCGCGCCGAGCTCGGCGGCGCGGGACGCGCTCCTCGCGATAGCCCGCGCGATCTCGGCCGGTGAAGCGGCTGGGATCGAGCACGCGCTCGCCGACTACGAGCTGGCGGTGCAGCGGCGCCTCGACCACACCCGCATACTCGTCCGCGCGGGACCCGCGCTGGGCCTCATGGGTACCCTGATCCCCCTCGCGCCCGGGCTCGCGGCCCTTGGCCGCGGTGAAGTCAGCACGCTGGCAACGGACCTGCGCACTGCCTTCGCGGCGACCACGATCGGGCTGCTGGTCGGCACCGTCGCGTTTGCGCTGACGCTCACGCGCACCCGCATGTACACCGAGGACCTCACCGCGCTGGAGCGGGCTACGGCGCCGGTGGCCGCGCCACCACCCCTTGACGCTCGAGCCCAGACGCCCGTGCCCCCGATCCGCTCGAGAATCGTCACGTGACCCGCCGCACGGGGCTCGGCCGACACGGACGCATCGAGGGCGCCGCCGGAGACCCCCTCGACGGGCTGGTCAACCTGTTCGACATAGGAATCGTCCTCGCCGTCGCGTTCTTGATCGCCGGACTGGGCCTCGCGCTCAATCGGCATGCCCACCGCTTCGAACAACGTGCGCAGACCGGCGAACACCTCCAGACGTTGCCGTCGCCAGCAAACGCCCGCGCGGCCAGCGGCCGCGGCCAACCGGTGGGCACCGTCTACCGCCTGGGCAACGGCCAGCTCGTCTACGTCCAGGAGCCCGCGGCGGCTCGACGCGGCGGCTGAAGCGACCGCGTCGCGCGCGCGCCCGCTTTGATGGCCTCGCGCCGGCGGGTGTTCGCCTCAGCCGGCGCGGACAGCCCCCACAGCCGGACCGACGTCCAAGCGCCTGACAAGCGTGGCGAGCCCCTGCGCCACCAGGAGCAGTATCGGTGCGACCACGAGGGCCGTCTCCAACACGTACCAGGGCCACCCACCCATGATGCTGACGAGCGACGCGTGTTCGGGCTTTTCGTGCAGATACATGTAGTTACCCCCTGTGATCAGGTCCGCCAGGCCTGCGACGCACGCCCACGCGAGCGCCGCCCCGTATGCGCGCGCTACCGCATGGCGCGTGGGATAGCGGCGTTCCCCGAACACGAGCAGGCACGCGGCGACGATGGCGCCGCCGTGGTAGGTGAAATAGGTGAAGTAGAACACGCTCGGAAAGGTGTAACCGAGATCCGGCGTGATCAGCGCCTGCAGGGTGGCGGTCATCGACCACAGGTAGCACAGCTCGACAAGCCACTGCCGTCGCGTCCACAGTGCCAGCGCCGACACGATCGAGATCGCATCGGTGAGCTGCAGCGGCAGATCGTACTGCACCGACCAGCTGCCGAGCACCGCATCGGCAATGTACTCACCGGCCCACGCGGCTAGGATCAGCAGGGCAAGCGCGCGGGCAACGAGCTGCACCTCGCGCTCAGGGCGGCGCCGGGCAATCCACACGCATGCCGCCGCCGCCGCCACGGTAATCGCGATGGCCGCGACGTGTTCATTTGAGAACTGCTGAATCGCCCTCCCCCACGGTCATCACCTCGATCGCGCGCAGCGTGAGCGTGTCCTCGCTCAGCGCCGCAGCCGCGCTGCGCCCGCACCCGGGCGGCGCGCCCCCGCGCGAGTTGAGCTCGAGCTCGGCCAGCACGCGCAGCGCCCGGCGCAGGCGCTCGGGATCGGCGTCGCTGACGTCGGCGATGAAGCGCTCGGCGGCTCGCTGGGGCATGCGCAGCGTGCGCCGCACCTCTCCCGGAGGCTCTCCGCGCCTCAGCCGCACGGACACTGCGAGCGCGTCGCGCAGCCGCTGGGCCAAGAGGTAGGTGAGTCCGGCAAGGCGCTCGCCCTGCTCGCGCAGGCTCAAATAGAGCTGGGTGGCTGCGCGGCCGTCGCCGGCCACGAGCGCGTCGGCGAGCGTGTAGGCACGCCGCTCGCGCGAGCGCGCGCTGCGGGCTTCCACCTGCTCGACCCTCACGGCCGTGGGGCCCAGCTCGAGCGCGAGCTTCTCGAGCTCGCGCAGCAGGCGCTGCTGGCGCTCGCCCACCTGGCGCACGAGCGCTTTCGCCGCCGCCTCGTCGAGCGCGAGCCCCATGCCCTGCGCCTGGTCTCGCACCCACCTCGGCAGCTGCCAGGGCTTGACCGTGGCCTGCGCCACGATCTGACCCCCGGCGGCGCGCACCGCCTCGTGGAGCGCCGCCGGCGCCGTCGTCCGCCCTTCCTCGCGCGCGAACAAGGCAATCGTCGTGCGCGGCGCGATCGCCGCCAGCGCCGGCGCGAGCTCGCGCTCGACCTCGTCCTGCTTGAAGCGCTCGGCACCGTCGACGAGGATCACCCGCCCGAGGCCCTGTTCGTCCTCGCCGGCCCCGAGCGCGAGCGTCATCGTCGCGAGCGCCGCCGCCACACCCGCGGGCGTGGCCGCCTCTCCCTCGATCAGCTCGAGGCTCGTAGAGCCCTCGCCGCGCGATTCGGCCAGCGCGCGCAGGCGCGCGCGCCGCTGCGCGATCGCCCCGTGGTCATCGCCGTGGATCAGGTAGGCGGGCTTGAGCTCTGCCATCCGGCGCCGCTAGCGAACGACGAGGTTGACGAGCTTGCCGGGCACGACGACCTCCTTGACGATCTGCTTGCCGTCGATGTGCGCGCGCACGTTGCTCGCCGCCAGGCACAGCTCCTTGAGCTCCTGCGGGCTGGCGTCGGCCGCGGCCTGCACGCGATCGCGCAGCCGGCCGTTGACCTGGCATACGAGCTCGTAGGTGTCGCGCTCGAGCAGGGCCGGGTCGGCATGCGGCCACGGCTGCTCCCACACGCGCTCGCCCTCCAGTCGCTCGTACATGTCCGCACACACGTGCGGGGCGAACGGGAACAGCAGCGAGGCTGCGGTGGCAAGCGCGAAGCGCAGCGTCTGCAGCTGCACCGACGCGCGCAGGCGCGAGCATTCGTTGAGCAGCTCCATCACGGCCGCGATCGCCGTGTTGAACGCGAAGCGACGCAGATCCCCGGAGACCTTGTCGATCGCCCAGTGCGCCTTGCGCAGTAGCGCGAGATCGTTCTCATCCCCTGTTCCAGCCGGCGCATGCGCCGGCTGGCGGGACGGCGCATGCGCCGTCCCGGCCGGAGCCGCATGCGGCTCCGGCTCTCCCCTTCCTGCCGTCTCTGCCGCCAGGCGCCAGAGCCGGGCGAGGAAGCGGTGAACGCCCTCGACGCCCTCGTCCGACCAGTCGGCGTCCTGGTCGGGTGGCCCGATGAAGAGGATGTAGCAGCGCGCCGTGTCGGCCCCCAGGCGCTGCACGATCGACGTCGCCGACACGACGTTGCCGCGCGACTTGCTCATCTTCGCGCCGTCCTTGGTCACCATGCCCTGGGTGAACAGCGCGCTGAAAGGCTCCTGGAAGTCGAGGCGGCCCATGTCGGCGAGCGCCTTGGTGAAGAAGCGCGCGTACATCAGGTGCAGGATCGCGTGCTCCACGCCGCCGATGTACTGGTCCACGGGCATCCACTGGGCGAGCGCCTCCCGGCTCCACGCGGCCCGCTCGTTGTGCGCGTCGCAGTAGCGCAGGAAGTACCACGAGGAGTCGACGAACGTGTCCATCGTGTCCGTCTCGCGGCGCGCGCGGCCCGCGCACGCGGGGCACGTCGTGTGCACCCACTCCTCGGCGGTCGCCAGCGGCGAGCGGCCCTTTGGCAGGTAGTCGTCGATGTCGGGCAGGCGCACGGGCAGCTCGTCCTCGGGCACCGGCACGATCCCGCAGCGCTCGCAGTGCACGACCGGGATCGGCGTGCCCCAGTAGCGCTGGCGCGACACCAGCCAGTCGCGCAGCCGGTAGCTGACCGAGGCGTGGCCCTTGCCCTCGCGATCCAGCCAGGCGACGATCGCCGCCAGCGCCTGGCGGTTGGGCATGCCGTCGAAGTCCGGGCGCGAGTCGACCAGCGGGCCGTCGCCGCTGTAGGGCAGCCCGTCGTCGTCCTGCGCCTGATCGGGGTCTGTGCCCTCGATCACGCGCCTGATCGGCAGGTGCAAGGCGCGCGCGAAGGCGTAGTCGCGCTCGTCGTGGGCCGGCACCGCCATGATCGCCCCCGTGCCGTACTCCATCAGCACGTAGTCGGCCACGTACATCGGGATCTGCTCGCCGTTGACCGGGTTGGTCACGGTGCGCCCGAGCGCCACGCCGCTCTTCGGCCTCTCAGCGCTGCCGCGCTCCTCGCCGGACTCGGCGATCGCGTGGTTGACATACGCGCGCACCTCGGCCTCGCGCGCCGTCCCCTCGACGAGGCGCACCACGTCGGGGTGCTCGGGCGCCATCACGAAGAACGTCGCCCCGAAGAGCGTGTCCGGGCGGGTGGTGAACACCGGGTAGTCGATGCCGAGCTCCTCGCAGCGGAACGTCACCTCGGCGCCCTCTGAGCGCCCGATCCAGTTGCGCTGCATCGTCTTCACGTACTCGGGCCAGTCGATCGCGTCGAGATCGCCGAGCAGCCGCTCGGCGTAGTCGGTGATGCGAAAGAACCACTGCTCGAGCTGGCGCACCTCGACGAGCGCCCCGCAGCGCTCGCAGCGGCCCTCGGCGTCGACCTGCTCGTTGGCGAGCACGGTCTGATCTTTCGGGCACCACTTGACCGCCGCCTGCTTGCGATATGCAAGGCCGGCCCGCAGCAGCTCGAGGAAGATCCACTGCGTCCAGCGGTAGTACTCGGGCTCGTGCGTGGCCAGCTCGCGCGACCAGTCGATCGAGATCCCCCACGAGTGGAACTGGTGCTGGAAGGACGCGATCGACTGGGTCGTCGACTCGCGCGGGTGCACGCCCGTCTTGATCGCGTGGTTCTCGGCCGGCAGCCCGAAGGAGTCATAGCCCATCGGATGCAGCACGCGCCTGCCCAGGCGGCGCTGAAAATGCGCGATCGCGTCGCCCACCGAGTAGACCTTCAGGTGGCCGATGTGCGGCTCCCCGCTCGGGTAGGGCAGCATCTCGAGCACGTAGGAGCTGCGCCCGTCCGCGCCGGCATCCGCGCGCGCACCGAGCGGCGACGCCTCCGCGCCCGCCGGCGGGTCGTTGGCGACCTGCCACGTGCGCTCGCGCGCCCACAGCTCCTGCCAGCGCGGCTCGATCTCGTGCGGGTCGTACTGGAGCTGGGGCATCGAAATGGCAGGTTAGCGGCCGCCTTCGGCCCCACGCCCGGCGCGTCTGGCGCGCTGACCCGCGACTCGCTCGGGCGCACCGGCGACGCCTCGCGCGTGGACGTGCGCAACGCGCGACCCGCGCGCCCGGCGACGACTACGATGACGCGATGCAGCAGCCACCCCGTTCGAGCACATCGGACGCCGACCGGGGCGCGGCGCCAGCCGCCGAGCCCCTGGCCGGCGGCCGCTCGACCGGGGGGGCGCTCGCCGACGCGCCCGCGCGCGTGGCCGACATCGTCCAGGCCGCCGAACGTGCCGCCGCCGAGCTGCGCGCCCAGGCCGAGTCGCGGGCCGGGGAGAGGATCGCCGAGGCCGACCGCGCGGCCGAGCATCGCGTGCGCGCGGCCGAGGACGAGGCCCGGGAGATCGTCCGGCAGGCCCTCGCCCAGGCCGAGACGGCGCGCAACGAGGCGCTCGCGGCGGTCGGCCAGATCCACGCCGAGGCCGACACGCGCGTCAAGGACGCAGAGCAGGCACGCGCCGCCGCCGCACGCGCGGCCGACGAGCTGCGCGCCGAGGCCGGGCGCGAGGCCGAGCGGGTGCGCACGGAGGCCGTGGAGGACGCCGCGCGCGTGCGCGCAGACGCCGCGGCCGAGGCCGAGCGCGTGGGCAGCGAGGCCGTGTCCGCGAGTGAGCAGGTGCGGGCGCAGGCGGAGCGCGAGGCCGCGGACCTGCGTTGGGGCGTGGCCGAGGAGGCCGAGACGCTGCGGCGGGCCGCCGAGCAAGAGGCGGAGCGGGCTCGCTCGGCCGGCGCAGAGGAGGCCGAGCGAGCGCTCGCACAGACTCGCACGGAGGCGCAGGGCGCACTCGAGGGCGCCCACGCCGAGGGCGCGCGGATCCTGAGCGCAGCGCGCGCGCAGGCCGAGCAGCAGCTCGGCAGCGCCCGCGAGGAGTCAGAGCGCACGCTTGCCGAGGCCGCGCAGCAGGCAAAGCGAAGGATCGACGGGTCGCGCGCCGAGGCCGAGGAGCAGGCGCAGGAGATCCGCGCCAAGGCGCGTGCCGACGCGCGCGAGATCGTAGGCGACGCCCACGTGGTGGCCAGCGACGTGCTCGGCGACGGCACCGAGCTGTCGCGCAATCTGCGTGAGCTGTCGGCCTCGCTGCGCAACAACGCCGATCGCCTGCTGCGCGACGTGCGCCTGGCCCACGGCGGGCTCGTGGCGCGCCTCGATCAGGCCGGGCCCGGCGCGGGCAGCCACGCCAACTCGTCGCGCGTGCCACGGCGCAACGGCCATGCCGACGACCCGCCCGACGATCTAGACGTGCCGGAGTTCATACCGCCGCGCTGAGGCGCCTGCGCGCCGGGCTGGGCCTCCCCGCGAGGAGATCGCTCAGCGCCTCGATGCGCCGGGAGGCTGCTGTCGTGGCGGATCGTGTCGCTCACGGAAAGCGCGCCGCCCATGGCTCGAGCTCGATCTGCGTGGTGTTGACGATGTAGGAGATCAGGCGATACCACCCCGCGACGATGACGATCTCCAGCAGCTGGTCGCTGGCGAAGCGCGCCGCGAGTGCCTGCCATAGGTCGTCGGGGAGCGTACCGATGTCATACAGCGCGTCGGCGGCGGCGATCAGCTCGGCGTCGCCGGCCGACCAGACCGGATCCTCAGCGCTGCCGCGCACCGTTGCGGCGAGCTGCTCGTCGTCGACCCCCAGCGGGGTGGCGAACGCGAGCGCGTGCACGCCCCACTCGTACTCGGCCCCGGCGCGCGCGCACGTGCGCAGGATCAGCAGCTCGCGCTCGCGCGGGGCAAGCCGCGGGTGGCCGAGGATGCCGGCGCCCAGCGGGCGTCGTGAGCGCAGCGGGCCGCGGTGGTTACAGCCTCAGCGGCGAGGGACGTGCGCTGCTCGACGCGCTCGCGCCGCTCCACGGCTGGGCCGAGCGCTGCAGCGCGCGGACCTAGCAGAACCTCACCCGCGCTCGGCGCCCGGCCGTCGGCAGACCGTCGCCCGGCCGTCGGCAGACCGCCGCCTGGCCATGGGCGGACCCCCGTTATACGATGGTCGAGTACGCGGGGCTATAGCTCAGCTGGGAGAGCGTCGCGCTGGCAGCGCGAAGGTCGTCGGTTCGAGCCCGACTAGCTCCACTACGAACTACCTCCAAAGCGCCCGTTTTCAGCAACGGCCGTGAGCGCCTTCCAGCGAGCTTGACCTGCTCGGCTACTTTTCGATCGTGAAGCTGAGTTGCACTGGCGTCGAGTGCTGCCCTGCCGCGTTGCTTGCCGTCAGGACGAGCGTGTACCTGCCCAGCCCGAGCGTCTTCGAGCGCGAGATGCGCCCTTGAAAGGAAACCTTGTTCGCTGCGGGACGGCCCGTGAAGGAGAGCGTGCCTTGTGTCACGGTGCGCTTGCAGGCAGGATCACGGCGGTTGCTCTTGGTCTGCGTCACACACTTGCCCTTTACCTTTCGCCCACCCAGCTGCTGGGTGAACGCAAAGTGCACGCTCGCCTGCTCGTTGAGGCTAAAGGAGAACGTCGTTCCGATCGGTGGCAGCTTGACCTTGCTGGCAATGGCCGCGAGCGCCTTGCCCTCCCGCCATGTGCGGTTGGACTCGATCACCTTGGTGAGGATCGGCCCGATCGCGGCCTGCGATACGGGCACCGGCGCCGGTGCAGGGACGACGGCGGGGCTCGCCGGGTTCGAGAACAACCAAGCCGCGCCGACGCCACCGTTGTCGCTCGGTCCGCCGATCAGCGCCGTGTTGGCATCTGAAGAGAGAGCCACGCTCGAACCAAAGGCGCCCTCACCCGCCTCTTCGCCGCCGCCGATGAGCTTTGGACTCTGCGCCCAGGTCGAGCCCGAGCGGGTGAACACATAGGCCGCCCCGACGGGGGGGCTGGGTTCCCCACCAGGCAGGATGATCTCGTCGTTGAAGGCGCCGATCAGCGGCTCCTGCGGGGCGGCGCGCGCGAACAGCGTCATCGAGGAGCGCAGCTTGACCGCGTCCAGCTCACCGAAGATGGCTCGCGCATCGTCCCCCGGCAGCCCCAGCAGCACCCGCGCACACTCGCGCAGGCGCTCGCCGAGCACCGGATGAGCCGCGTAGGCGCGCGCCTCCTCCAGCGACGCGATGGCGTACGTCTGGGCCATCGCGCTGTGGCCGAGTCCGGCGATCTGGGGGAACACGAACCACATCCAATGACCGCGCTTGCGCCCGGCACGAAGCTCGGCCAGCGCACGCCCATAGGTGCCACCTTCCTTCTGGGCGTCGAGGAAGCGCTGCAGCCGGTCGGGGCTCAACGCTCGAACACGAGCTTCGTCCACGGTGGGTCCAGAAGCGCGTCACGGGCCTCGTCCCAGCGGACCACCCGACTGGTGATGCGCTCGGGGCGAAGCGAGCCCCGGACGGCGAGCTCGAGCACCTGTGGCATGGCCTCGCGAGCGTGCACGCGGCCGGTCGTGAACGTGACGCCGTTCGTGTACATCGCGAGCAGCGGCAGCTGCGGCTGCTCGCCGAAGTAGATCGCCGTGCTCGTGCACACGCCATCGGGCGCGGTGGCGCGCAGCGCAAGCGCGAGCAGAGCCGGATCGCCTCCCGCATCAACGGTGATCGGGTAAGGGCCCAGTCGCTTGGGAGCGTCGGCGAGAACCTGTGCCCCCAGCGCGGCGGCAGTCTCGCGCCGCCGCGGGTCGGCGTCGAGATAGACCACGGCCTCGGCGCCGAGCGCCACCGCGATCGCGACCGCGTAGAGCCCGATCGAGCCCGGCCCGGCGCCGCCGATGACGAGCACGGGCGAGCGGGGCGCCTCGATCAGCTGAGGACCGACCGCGCGCCATGCGTCGCTCAGATTGTCCGACGCGCTGGCCACAGCGACGGGATCGAGGCCTGCCGGCAGCGGCACGAGCATGTGCTCGGCGTAGGGCACGCTCACCAAGTCCGACAGGAAGCCGCCATATCTCTGCACGGCAGGCCCGAACCCGTACGTCGACATGAACGGGAGGCTGGCGCAGTTGCCGCTGTGCCCCGCGCGGCATGGTCCGCACTCCCCGCAGGAGATCTGAAAAGGCACGCTCACGAACTCGCCCGTCTGCAGCGACTCCACCTCGTCGCCCAGCTCGACGATCTCGGCGACGCATTCGTGCCCGAGCGTAAACGGCGGCGCGAAAGGCGAACGGCCGGCGACGATCAGCGCGTCCAGGTCGCAAGTCGATACGACCTTCGGGCGCACCAGCGCGGCCCGGTCGGACTCCAAGCGCGGCTCGGGCACCTCACGCCACTCGACCGCTTTCTCGCCGACGTATGTGAGCGCCTGCATGACTGAATCATGCCCGTTGCGGACCCGTTTGAGCAGGCGGTCGGGCTGGCCCCGTCGAGCGCCCGCCCGTCCCGGCATGACCGGGACGGGCAGAGCGACGAAGCGGCAGCGCTAGCGGCGCGGGCAGGGCGCCTTGTAGGTGGTCGTCACTACTTCACCCGGCACCCGCATCGGCAGCGCGCTGATGTTGGCGAATACGAGTTCTGACTTCAACGGAAAGCCGCCCTTCGGGCACTTATTCGGCATCGTGCCGTAGTACTGGGCTTTGCCGTGCTTCTTGTACGCCGAGCCGGCGACTACGGCGATCGATTCGGCTGATCCGTCGGGCGCCCCGGGCACCGTTTCGACGAGCGGCACTTCGGTTACGTACTTCGGCCCGTAGGGTGCGCCCGCGGTGGTTTTGCTAGACGACGAGATGATTTCGAAAGAAGCGGGCGTCTTGCCGGTCGTCAGGAACTGAAGCTGCCCGCCGGGCGCGAAGAATCCTTCGATCGTGAAGCCCTCGGGCACGACTTCGGTGCCGAAGCTCACGACACCGAGGCCGTGCCCTGACGTCGTCGCTCTCGACTTCGCCGGGCAGGCTTTCGAGCCGACGTTCTTCAGCACGGTGGGGGAGCAGGTTGCGAAGCCAGCCGGGTTGATCTTCGTGCCCGCTGGAAAGTAGGTGTTCACACCGACAAGGGGCGCCGGGTGCCCGTCGTATTCACTTCCCCTGATCGTCCATTCAAAGTTCACAGCCGCGCCTGCGCCGAGAATGTTCCCCGTGTGAGGAAAGCCCGGAATCGGCACCGCCCTGGCTTTGAAGGTCACCGTCGGGGCTGCCGACGCGACTGCCGGGAGGACGAGCGCGGCGACACCGAGCGCGCCGATGCACAAACAGGTGGAAACTCTACGCAACATTGACCCTTCCTTCGCTGGTTTTTGACAGGTGTGTCCTCAGATCCAGCGGGCGAGACGATCGCTGCGGGGTCATTCGGACCGGCCTCCCACACCGGTGTCACAATCTTTTTTCAGTTTCTGAAACACGCCACCTGCGCGAAGGTAGCGGTGCGCGACTAGAGCTCGTGTCGAAGCCGATCACGCGCGTCGGCGTAGCGCAGGCCTCATACACGATCAGCGCGCACAGCACCGCGGCGGCGATGCCCATCGTGACCAGCGCCGGCAGCGCGATGCCCGCCGCGATCAGCGCGAGCAACACGATCGCGCACAGTAGGCGCCGGACGCTGAGCGTGTGCATGTTGCGCAGGCGAAACGCCACGTGCGCGAGCAGGTACAACGCGGCTCCCCCGAGCAGCGCCACTGCCGACACGAGCTCGAGCGGGTCATCGACGTGCACCAGGGTACGTCTCGTCGCGACCGCGATGAGCGCCACGCCGGCGATCATCGGAAAGTGCAGATCTGAATAGGAATCGCGCGCGATCTCGTTCTGCTCGCGCCCCGGCTGCGTGAAGGCCAGCCGGCGCGCCGCGACGTTGCGCGCCGAGGCATCGGACTCCGTCTGCGAGCGCGGGCCTGGCGCCGGCCGAATCGGCCGGCGCCCCCGTTAGCCGGGTAGTGCAACGACGATACCCGGCTCGCCCGCTGAGCTCGATCGGCGTCCCGCCGAACGCCCGTGCCGCCGCTTGGCGCGTGGCTGCACCCTCCCGACAGTAGTACTCGGCCACGCCCAAGTCAACCGCGTTCGACGATCGCTCGAGCCCGGCGCGGAACCTAGGCGCCCTCGCCCACCGCCCGGGCGGGCGCCTCGCCCCACAGCTGCTCGAGCCGGTAAAAGGCGCGCATGGCGGGGGTGAAGATGTGCGCCACCACGTCGAGATAGTCCATCAGGATCCAGTCGCCACGCGCGGCGCCCTCGACGCGGCTGGGGAGGGTGTCGTGCTCGTGCTTGAGCCCCTCGAGGATCGCGTCGTGGATTGCCCTCGTCTGGCGCTGCGTGTTACCCGAGCAAACGAGGAAGTAATCGGTGTAGCCGAGCACGCCGCGCAGGTCGAGCTCGACGATGTCAGACGCCTTCTTGTCCGACGCGTAGCGCGCGATCTCGCCGACGAGCTGCTCGGGGCGCATCAGCTGCGCTCCTCGCCGTCGGCCCGGTAGAGCCCGTGCTCGGCGATATAGCCGGCCACCGCCGGACCGACGAGGTGCTCGATCGGTTCACCCCACACGACGCGCCGGCGCACCATCGAGGAGGAGACGTCGATCGGCGGCATCTGAAGGAAGCGCACGTCGGCATCGACCTCGAGCTCGTGGACGGCGGCGAGCGCGCGCCGGCGCGCGGCGCCGGCGCGCACGGCCACCGCCAGCCCGGCAAGCTCGAGCACCGCGCGCGGATCACGCCATGAGCCGATCGTGGCCGCCACGTCGGCGCCGACGACGAGCGTGAGCTGCACAGCGGGATGGGCGGCGTGAAGGGCCCACAGGCTGTCGACCGTGTAGGACACGCCGCCGCGCTCGATCTCGAGCGCGCAGACCGACGTCGCGTCCTCGCCGGCGACCAGCAGCCTGCACATCGCCAGCCGCCGCTCAGGCCCCGGGTCGAGCTCGTCGGGCTTGTGCGGGGCGCTGTGCGCGGGCATCAGCGCCATGCGGTCGAGCTGCAGCTCATCGCGCGCGCTGCGCGCGAGCGCGAGATGTCCGAGGTGAGGCGGGTTGAACGTCCCGCCGAGGATGCCGACGCTCGCCACGGAGTTCGGTCAGCCGCGAGTATGCCCGTCGCCCTCGATGAGGTACTTGAACGTGCACAGCTCGCGCAGGCCTATCGGTCCGCGCGCGTGAAGCTTCTGCGTGGAGTTGCCGATCTCCGCGCCCATGCCCATCTCGCCCCCGTCGGTGAAGCGCGTCGAGGCGTTCACGTACACGCACGCCGCGTCCACGCCGCGCTGAAAGGCACGCGCGGCGACGGTGTCGCGGGTGACGATCGCCTCCGAATGGCCGCTGCCGTAGCGCGCGATGTGCTCGATCGCCTCCTCGGTCGAGTCGACGAGCCCGACCGCGAGGGTCAGCGCGAGATACTCGGTCGCCCAGTCCTCCTCGCTGGCGGGCCGCAGCGAGTCGATTTGCCCTCCCACCAGCGCCCGCGTGCGCTCGTCGACGCGCAGCTGCACGCCGGCGGCGATCAGCCCCGAGACGATCCTCGGGATGAACGCCTCGGCGACCGCCTCGTGCACGAGCAGCGTCTCGGCGGCGTTGCACACGCCCGGCCGCTGTGTCTTGGCGTTAATCACGATCGCCTCCGCGTCGTCGAGATCGGCGAAGGCGTCCACGTACACGTGGCAGTTGCCCGACGCCGCGTAGATCACCGGCACCGTGGCGACCTCCTGCAACGCCGCCTTGAGCCCCTCTCCTCCGCGCGGGATGATCAGGTCGACCGTGGCGCTCTGGGTGGCCAGCTCGGCGAGCTCCCCGCGCCCGCCGCCGGCCAGCAGCCCGACGCTGCTCGCCGGCAGCCCTGCGGCCGCGACGCCGTCGGCCGCCACCTGGGCGAGCGCGGCGTTGGAGTGGGCGGCCGACGAGGAGCCGCGCAGCACGATCGCATTGCCGCTCTTCAGGCACAGCGCCGCCGCGTCGATCGTCACGTTCGGACGCGCCTCGTACACCACCGCCACGACGCCGAGCGGGACACGCACCTTGCGCACATCGAGCCCGTTCGCGAGGCGCCTCCCCTCGATCACCTCGCCCACCGGGTCCGGCAGCGACACGATCGTCAGCGCGGCGTCGGCGATCGCCCTCACGCGATCCTCGTCGAGCGCCAGCCGGTCGAGCAGAGCGGCGCTCAGCCCCGCCTCGCGACCGGCCTGCATGTCCTGCGCGTTGGCCTGCAGGATCTCCTCGCAGCGAGCGATCAGCCCGGCGGCGATCTCCGTCAGCGCCGCGTTGCGGCGCTCGCTGTCAGCCCGCGCGAGCGCGCTCGCGGCGCGCTTTGCGCGGCCGCACACCTCCTCCACCGCTGAGGCGACCGTCGCCATTGCCTAAAGGGTAGACGGCGCGCCCGGCTCGGGGTAGACGGAGCGTCCGGCTCAGTCGACGACGAGGTAGTCGCGGTGCACGACCTCCTCGGTGGCGCGGGGCAGGATCTCGCGCACGGCGCCGGTCTTCATTCCCATGACCTCGCGCAGCTCGGCGGCCGAGTAGTTGCAGATCCCCTTCGCCAGCGCCCGCGCCACCCCTCCGTCGAGTCGCTGGGCGATGCGCACGGCGTCGCCGGCGTCGAAGCTCCCCTCCACGTCCACCACCCCCACGGGGAGCAGGCTCGCGCTGGACTCGCGGACCGCTCGCGCCGCGCCGGCGTCGATGAGCAGCGTTCCGCGCGCCGGCTTGGCGTACTTCAGCCACAGCTTGAACGAGCTGTAGCGCGACTCGCGCGGCAGAAAGCGCGTCCCCTCCCGGTCGCCGGCCAGCACCGATTCGAGCGCGCCCGCGCGCAGCCCGCTGCAGATCACGGTCGTGATGCCGGCGGCGGTCGCCATGTCCGCCGCAACCACCTTCGAGCGCATCCCTCCCGAGCCGAGCGGCGAGGTGGCGTGCCCGATCTGCAGCGGCTCGAGCTGAGCGAAGTCGCTGACCTCGTCGAGTAGCCGGGCGGCGGGATCGGACCGGGGATCGGCCGTGAACAGCCCGTCCACGTCGCTCAGCAGCACGAGCTGATCGGCGCCCACGAGCACCGCCACCTGAGCGGCGAGGAAGTCGTTGTCGCCGAAGGAGATCTCGTCGGTTGCGGTCGTGTCGTTCTCGTTGATCACGGGGACGACGCGCCACTGGAGCAGCCGCGTGAGCGTCTGGCGGGCGTTGAGGTAGTGGGTGCGCGCGCTCATGTCGAAGAACGTGAGCAGCACCTGCGCGCTCGTCACGCCGCGCTCGCGCAGCAGCTCGTCATATACGCGATACAGCTTGCCCTGGCCGACGGCGCTCGCCGCCTGGAGGTCCTCGACCGTGCTCGGGCGCTGACCGAGGCCCATCACCCGCATCCCGCGCGCGATCGCGCCGCTGGAGACGAGGACGACCTCGCCCCCCTGCTCGTGCAACGCGGCGGCGGCATCGCACACGCGAGCCAGAGCATCCTGGCGCAGCTCGCCCGTATCGTCGGCGACGACGCTCGAACCGAGCTTGATCACGACCCTGGCCATCTAGCTGATCGATCCCACGTTCAGAGCCTATGCCGGCGCACCCGGATCGAGCTCGAACGCGATCCCCGCGATGCGCACGTCGTCGCCCGCTGCGAAGCCCGCGTCCTGCAGCGCGCCGAGCACGCCGAGCTTGCGCAGCCGTTCCTCGACATAGGCCATCGCATCCTCGTTGTTGACATCGTGGCGGGCGATCAGCCGCTCGATGCCCTCACCGCGGACCTCGAACGCCCCCTCGCCGACACGCTCCACCAGGAAGGCCCCGCCGCTGTCGCCGGGTCTGAAGACCATGTGCTCGGCGAGCTGGGAGATGTCTCTGGTGGGCGCCGGCGCACCAGCCGTGGCCGCGACCCCCTCCAGGCCGATCTCGCCGCCGCCGCGAGCCACGTTGTCGGGCGGCACGGACGCCAGCAGCAGACGTTGCAGCGCGCCGATACCAGCCCCGGTCGCGCTCGAGGTCGCGAGCACGGGCACGTCGGGCCCGAGTCGCCGCTGCCACGTCGCGACGGCCTCGTCGGCGCGCTCGGGCGTCACGAGGTCGGCCTTGGACAGCGCCAGTACGCGCGGCAGGCGCGCGAGACGCTCGTCGTGGGCGGCGAGCTCGCGCTCGATCGTCGCGTGCTTGGCCAGCGGATCGGACCGCTCGTCTCCGGCGAGCTCGGGTGCGAGCTCGAGCACGTGAACGAGCATGCGCGTGCGCTCCACGTGCGCCAGGAAGTCGTGCCCCAGGCCGGCGCCTTGGCTGGCGCCCTCGATCAGCCCGGGTATGTCGGCCACGACTAGCTGGCGCTCGTCTCCCTCGATCACGCCGAGCACCGGCGAGAGGGTCGTGAACGGATAGTCGGCGACCTTCGGCGCGGCGCGCGTCAGACGCCCCAGCAGCGACGACTTGCCGGCGTTCGGCAGCCCGACGAGGCCCACGTCGGCCAGCAGCCTCAGGCGCAGCTGCAGCTCGCCCTCCTCGCCGGGCAGCCCCTTCTCGGCAAAGCGCGGCGCCTGGCGGGTGGCGTTGGCAAAGCGCTTGTTGCCCCGTCCCCCGCTGCCGCCGCGCGCGACGACGGCGCGCTGGCCGTCGCTCAGCAGCTCCCAGCGGCGCCCCGCGAGGTCGCCGACGTCGGCGCCGCGCACCTCGGTTCCCGGTGGAACGCGGATCGTCACGCTCTGCCCCTCGGCGCCGTGGCGCAGCGCGCCTTCGCCGTGGCGCCCGCGGCTAGCGTGGTAGTGAACTTTGCGACGGAACGCATGCAGGTCACGCAGCGACTGGTCGCACACGAACACCACATCTCCCCCGCGCCCTCCGTCGCCCCCGTCGGGACCGCCGCGCGGGACGTGGGCTTCGCGGCGAAAGCTCATGCAGCCATCCCCGCCGGCACCGGCGCGAACGTGGATCCTTGCGCGATCGTGCAACATGGCCAGATGGTGACAGCAGCCACCCGCGTCCGGGTGGGGCGGCGGCCACCGGCGGCGCAGCGCCGCTGGCGGGCATCAACCGACGAGACCGAGGAGCAGGCGATGAGCAACGACAATCCAAGCGCCGGCGACGATGGCGTCCTTCTGATCACAGGCGCGTCGTCGGGCATCGGCGCGGCCACCGCGCGCCGTGCGAGCGCCGGCGGTTGGCGCATCGTCCTCGCCGCGCGTTCGCAGGAGCGGCTGCAGTCGCTGGCCGAAGAGCTCGGAGGGCCGGAGCGGGCGCTCGCCGTCGGCTGCGACGTGACCGAGTGGGAGCAGCAGCAGCGGATGGTCGCCACGGCCCTGGAGACCTTCGGACGCCTGGATGCGGCGTTCGCCAACGCCGGCTTCGGCGGGCCGCGCGGCTTTCTGTCGGACACGCCCGAGCACTGGCGCGAGATGATCCTGACCAACGTCTACGGCGCCGCGCTCACGCTCCGCGCCACGATCCCCGCGCTGAAGGAGTCTCGCGGGCATCTGCTGCTGACTTCGAGCGTCGCGGGTCGCCGCGTTCTGCCCGGTTCGATGTACTCGGCCACCAAGCACGCCGTCACGGCCATGGGCGAGGCCGCGCGCCAGGATCTCGACGGCACCGGCGTGCGCGTCACGCTGATCGAGCCCGGCATGACCGACACGCCGTTCTTCGATCGGCGACCGCAGCACGCGCTCGCCGACGACGACATCGCCCGCGCCGTCCTATACGCCGTATCGCAGCCGGCGCACGTCGACGTCAACGAGATCCTCATCCGCCCGACCGCCCAGTCGGGCTAGCGCTGCTCGTCGGCGAGCACGCTCACGACCCGGCCGCGGCGTCCGGCCGTGAAGCGCACCTTGCCCGCGGCGCGCGCGTAGATCGTGTCGTCCTTGCCGATGCCCACGCCCTCGCCGGGCTTGAACCTCGTGCCCCGCTGGCGCACGATGATCTCACCGCCGCTCACCGACTGGCCGGCGAACGTCTTGACGCCGAGGCGCTGCGCGTTTGAGTCGCGCCCGTTGCGGCTCGAGCCGAGCCCCTTCTTGTGCGCCACCGCTAGCCCTCCTCGTCGGCCTTGCGCCCGCGCGTCGGTTTCTTGCTCGCGTCCGCCCCTGGTTTGGCTTTGGGGGCGCGCGGTTTGCTCGTCCCGGTCCCGCTCTCCCGCCGTTTAGCGGGTGCTTTGGCTTTCGCCGCCGACGCCCTCGCTTTGCCTGCCGGGCGCTTGGGCGCCGCCGCCGCGCTCGACGCTTTCGCGTCTGCTTTGCCTTTTGCGCTCGACGCTTTGCCTTTGGCGCCCGACTCTTTCACAGTCCGTTTGGCGCCACCGCCTGTTGCGGTCTGCGCCTTGTGGCCCTCAGCCGTCACACTGCCGGCTCTTGTCGCGTCCGCCTTCGCGCTGTCTGTTTTTGCGCCCCGCGCTTTCGTGCGTGCGCGGCCGCCCAGCTCGAGCTCGGTCACCTCGATGCGCGTAAGGCTCTGGCGGTGGCCGGTGCGGCGCTTGTAGCCGCGCTTGGGCTTGAACTTGAACACGCGCAGCTTCGCTCCGCGCTCGTGAGCGATCACCCTTGCCGTCACGTTCACCTTTTCCAGGCCGGCCTTGTCGAACACGACCTCGTCGGAGCGAAACAGGACCGGCTCGAGCGCCACGCTGGCCCCCTCCTCGGCGGTGAGCCGCTCGACGAGCAGACGCTGGCCGCGCTCGACCCGGTACTGCTTGCCCCCGCTCTTGACGATCGCGTACATCTGGTCTCCGTCTACTCCGTGCTCGCCTTGGCCCTTGCAGCCGAACGGCGCCGCCCGCCTCTGCGACCGCGACGCCGAGGCGGTGATTGTAGGCGATCGGGCTCGCTGGAGGCCGAGCGCACGACCTCGCCCGACTCGTCCAGCAGTACCGCGCTGGCCGCCGTGCGCCCGACCTTGTCGATGCGCACCATGCGCTTCTCGCCCACGTGCGCGGCGGCACCCGCGATCGAGATGATGTAGCCGTCGATTTTGGCCACCGCGTCGTCGACGTCGTACATGTGCGGCTCGACGATCTCCACGAGCACCTCGTCGCCCTGGCGAAACGGCAGCGCCCGCTCCTCGACCTCCGCGCGCGTGCCCTGGAGGGTGATCGCGAAGTGATCGAGCGCGAGGCCTTCTGAGCCCTCGAATAGAAACGACTTGCCCGTCTGCTCCTCGAGCGCGTGCAGCACGCGCGAGCCGTGGCTTGTGAACTCGTTCGTCACGCGCGGGTTGATCTGCACCAGGAACGCCTCCACGTCGGGATGCTCGGCGGCCACGTCGCGCAGGCGGCGCTCGAACTCGATCGCGATCGTCTCCTCGGAGCGGATCACGCCCTCGCCCTCGCACGTCGGGCACTGGCGGGTCATGATCTCGCGCACGCCCTCGGTGACGTTCTGGCGGGTCATCTCGACGAGGCCGAGCTTGGACAGCTCGGCCGTGAAGGTCTTCGTGCGATCCTCGTCGAGCTTCTTGCGCAGCGTCTTCATCACCGCGTCGCGGTTGCGCGCGCGAGCCATGTCGATGAAGTCGATCACGATGATGCCGCCGATGTCGCGCAGGCGCAGCTGGTTGTCGACCTCTTCGGCGGCCTCGAGATTGGTCTTGGTGATCGTCGCCTCGAGCCCCGCGCCTTTGCCGCGGCCGATGAAGCTGCCGGAGTTGACGTCGATGACCGTCAGCGCCTCCGCGTAGTCGATCATCAGATAGCCGCCGCTCGGCAGATCGACGCGTCGCGCGAGCACGCCAGCGATCGCCTTGTCGACGCCGTAGACCTCGAACAGCGGCTGATCCTCCTCCCACAGCTCCACGCGCTCGACGAGCTCTGGCGCGGTACGCGAGAAGAACGACACCAGCCGTTTGTGCTGCAGCGGGTCATCGACGATCGCGCGCTCGAACTGTGCCGAGAAGATGTCACGCACGACGCGCACCGACAGGTCGGCCTCCTGGAAGACGAGATCCGGCGCCGCCGTCTCCGCGACGCGCTTGACGAGCACCTCGTGGAGCTTGTGCAGATACTTCAGCTCACGTTCGAAGTCTTCGCGCTTGGCGCCGTTGGCCGCCGTGCGGATGATCGCCCCGCCGCCGCCGAGGTCGAGGCCCGAGGTCTGGCGGCGCAGGCGTTCGCGCTCGCGGTCCTCCAGACGGCGCGACACGCCGATTCCCTCGCCCGTGGGCGCGTACACCATGTAGCGCCCGGCAATCGTGAGCTCCATCGACAGGCGCGCCCCCTTCGTCTTCAATGGATCCTTGACCACCTGGACCACGATCTCCTGTCCGGGCGAGAGCAGGTCGGCGATCTTGCGCCCGCTGCCGCTCCCGCGCTTGGGCGCGGCGACGCCCGGCAGCACGATCTCGTCGACGTGCAAGAAGCCGTTCTTCTCCAACCCGATGTCGACGAACGCCGCCTCGAGCCCGGGCAGGACGTTGTCGACCTTGCCCTTGTAGATGTTGCCGACGATCGAGCGCCCGCCGCGGCGCTCTAGGTACAGCTCAGCGATGCGATAGTCATCTCTCGCGGTCGCGGCGCCGCGCGAGCGGCGACCGCGTTTGGACGGTTTCGCGGCGCCCGGTGCTCCGGTCGCCTCCAGCAGCGCGACGCGTGTCTCCGCGCGATCGACGCTGACGAGCACTTGCTTTCTCAATTTTTTGTTCCAGTCTCGGTGTCATGTCAGTAGAGAGGCACACGGCCCTTCAGCGCTGCCGAGGCGCGAGCCCGAGCGTAGATCGACTGCAGCAGCCCTGCGGCCAGAAGCGTGGTGATGACCGATGAGCCGCCGTAGCTCATGAGTGGCAGCGTGATGCCCGTGATGGGCATGATCCCGATGGTCATACCCACGTTGACGAAAACTTGAAACATCAGCATAGCCGCTACCCCGGCGGCAACGAGCGAGCCAAACAGGTCCTTGGCCATCACGAGGATGCGCAGGGCACGCGATATCAACAGCGCGTAGAGGCCGAGCACGAGCGCGGCCCCAACGAAGCCGTACTGCTCGCCCACGGCGGCGAACACGAAGTCGGTGTCGGCCTCGGGGACGAAGTTCAGGCGTATATACGGCGCCCCGTGGCCGCCGCCGGTCTTCTGTCCCGAGCCGATCGCGATCTTGGACTCCTGCTGCTGATAGCCCGCTTTCTGGGGGTCGTTGGAGGGGTGCAGGAAGGCGGTCAGGCGTTCTTCCTGATAGGGCTTCAGGAGATGCACGCCGCCCAGCGGGGCCACGCCGAGCACGAGCGTGATCGATACGATCACGAGCGCGGCGATCGCCGCCAGCTGGCGCCACGGGGTCCCCGCCACGAGCAGCATCGTGAAGGCGATCACCATGTAGACCATGCCCGAGCCCAGGTCGGGCTGGGCGACGACGAGCATCGCCGGCACGAGCGCCGCCATGAGCACGCGCGCCGTGGTCTCGCGCTCGCGCAGCGCCCGCGCTCGGTCGACGATCAGCGCGGCGAGCGCGAGCGTGAGCAGCACCTTGCCGAGCTCCGAGGCCTGGAAGGAGAAGAACGGCAGGCTGATCGCGCGCTGCGCGCCGTTGGCGGCGTGGCCGAGCGCGAAGACGGCCAGGACGCTGAAAATGAGCAGACCGTAGATCGCGTTTTTGAACTGCCGCAGGCGCCCGTAGTCCAGGCGCGACAGGGCGAGCATGCAGACCACGCCGACGACGAGATAGGTCGCCTGGCGGTTGACGTAGTAGTCGGGCTGGCCGGGGACGATGTTGCGCGTGGCGACCCCGAGCGTCACCAGCGAGCACGCACCCAGGCCCAGCACGGCAAACGTCAGCGCGGGGTCGAGCGGCAGCCGCAGCGAGCGACCGGTCCGACGCTCGCGCAGGTCCTCGCGCGCACCGATCGCGCCGGAGGGACTGATGCTGGTGGCGGTGCTTGGACTCATGTTGTCGCCGCGCTCAGAAGGTTTTGGAGGTTCCCGCGACGAACTTCTCGGGCTGGCCGAACCACTTGGAGGCGATCAGGCGCACGATCGGGGCCGCGGTTTCGGCGCCGAAGCCGCCCTGCTCGACGGTCACTGCTATCACGATCGGGCGGTTGGGGTCGGCCACATAGCACATGTACCAGGACTGGTTTTCCTTGCCCGCGACTTCGGCGGTCCCGGTCTTTCCATACACCGGGTGTTCGGCCTGATCCCACCCGGCCCACACGTCGGCCGACGTGCCCCCCGGCTCGCTGGCGGCATCGTGGATGCCTTCCATGACGAGGCTCAGGTATTCGTCGTTGAGATGCACGTGGCGCACCGGCGGGAAGGGCAGCGACTGCACCAGGCGACCCTCGGCGTCGTCTATTTCCATCCCCAGGTGCGGGCGCACGACGACGCCGTAGCCGTCGTGCATGTATGAGTTGACGAGCGTCGAGTAGGCGACGGCCATCTGCAGCGGCGAGGTCAGCAGGTCGCCCTGCCCGACGGCCAGATGCATGTCGTCCCCCACGCTCCAGGGACGCACTTCGCTGACGTACCCGCACGAGGCGCGGTGCTCGCGCCGCTCGCAGGCGAGCTCGAGCGCGTTCACTTTCGCACGCCAGGCCGCGTCGGGGACGACCCCGCTGATCTCGCTAGGCAGATCGATGCCCGTCGGCTCGCCGATGCCGAGCTCGTGCGCCATGTCCTGGAGGACGTTGCCGTGGCTGTTGGAGAGCTCGCCGACTTCGAAGAAGTAGGTGTCCGATGAGACCTTCAGCGCTTCGACCAACCCGACTGCGCCGTAGTCGGCGTGGCCGGAGTTGCAGAATTGCTCGGTCGAGACGGAGATGCACTCGCCCGCGCCGAGCCCCTCGGTCGGGTTGATCACGCCCCCTTCGAGCGCCCCCATCGCGGTGATCGGCTTGAACGTCGAGCCGGTTGGATACGTCCCGTTCACGGCGCGGTCGGTCAGGGGGGCCGGCGATTCTTCGCCGCCGCCCTGGGCGTAGCCCTCGAGCGCCGCGTATTCGGCCTTCGTCAGCGGTTTGGCGAACTTGTTCGGATTGAACGTCGGGTAGGAGCCGATCGCCAGCACTTCTCCGTTGCGCGGGTCGAGCGCCACGAAGGCGCCGGCGTCGGCGGGTTTGCCGCCCGCCCTGGCGTTTTCGATCCCCTCCAGCAGCGCCCTTTCACCCTCCTGCTGCAGCCCGCGGTCGAGCGTCACCTTCAGGCTCTGCCCGGCGACCGGCTGCGTAGGTGCGAGGTTGCTGGGCTCCGG
>DASPVR010000165.1:0-10674 GCA_035622255.1 Solirubrobacteraceae bacterium
CAGCGACAGCCTCATCGATGCGCTCCCTGAGCCAGGCGCCCGCGACCGTCCCAGCGCTCGTGGTCGTCGCCCTGTTCATCGTGTGGGCGGCGAGCGAGGGCGGCTATCCCGTGACCCACTGGGCCCCGGGCGCGCTCGTCGTGCTCGCGCTGCTCGTGATCACTTTCGTCACGGTGCCGCTGTCGCTTCGCAGCGTGCCGGTGGCGGTCCTGGTCGCGCTCGCGTGCCTGGCGCTGTACACGGCGCTCAGCTATGTCTCGATCCTGTGGGCGGGCGTCCCGGGCGATGCCTGGGAAGGGGCCAACCGCACGCTGCTCTACCTGCTCGTATTCGCGCTGTTCGCCCTGTGGCCTCAACGAGGCTCGAGCGCCGCGCTTTTGCTGTGTGCGTGGACGCTTGCGATGATCGCGCTGGCTGCGTTCGTGCTGGTGCACATCAACACGATCTCGGACATCGGCGCCCTGTTCGGCGAAGGCCGGCTGAAGTACCCGGCGGGATATGAAAACGCCGCCGCGGCGACCTGGTCGATGGTGGCATGGCCGGCGCTGCTGCTCGCGCGCAGCAGGTCGATCCCGTGGCCGGTGCGCGGCGCGCTGGGCGGCGGGGCCGTGCTGCTGGCCGATCTGGCGCTGCTCAGCCAGAGCCGCGGCGCGCTGTATGCCACCCCGGTGATGCTGATCCTCGTGTTCGTCCTGGTCGGCGGTCGCGTGCGCACGTTCGCGACGCTCGTGCCGATCGCCATCGGGATCGGGCTCACCGTGCCGGCGGTGCTGCACGTGCGCGATCGCTTCCTGGACGGAGCTGACGCCAAGGCGGCCCTGCACGCCGCGAGCGCGCAGATGCTCATCGCAGCGCTCGCGGTCGGGCTGGTCGTCGCGCTCGCCGGCGCGCTCGAGACCCGCCGCCCGCCGTCACCCGAGCTCGCCCGTCGCCTGCACCGCGGGGTCGGGGCGTTCGCGCTGACGACGCTCGCGGTCCTGCTGATCGGTGGCTGGGTGGCCGCGGGCGACCCGGTCGCGCGGGCGCGTCACGCGTGGGACACGTTCAAGAGCGGCAGCGGCTATGCGGCCAACGGCAGCGGCAGTCGCCTCACGAGCGGACTCGGCAGCAATCGCTATGACTTCTACCGGGTGGCGCTGGACGAATTCGTCGCCCATCCCCTCGGGGGGATCGGCGCCGACAACTTCCAGGAGCAGTACCTGGCACACGGGCGCAGCGAGGAGACCCCGCGCTATCCCCACAGCGTCGAGCTGCGCACGCTGACCGAGACCGGTCTGATCGGGGCCGCGCTGGCGCTCGGCGGGCTGGCGGGGGCGCTGCTCGCCGGCTGGCGTGCGCTGCGCCGACCCGATCCGCTCGTGAGCACGGTCGCGGCGGCGGCGCTCGCGGGCTTTGCCTATTGGCTGGTGCACGGGTCCTTCGACTGGTTCTGGGAGTTCGCAGGCCTTGGTGCGCCGGCGTTCGCGCTGCTCGGCCTCGCCTGTGCGCTTGCGCCGCGTGGGGTGCCGCGCGCGGCGCCGGCCGCGGCGCTGGACCCGGCGCAGGCACCGCCGCCGCGCCGGCCTGCGCGCATCCGCCCGCGTGCGTGGCGCACACTCGGCTTCGGTGCCTGCGCGCTGATCGTGCTGCTGGCGGCGGCCTCGCTGGCGGCGCCTTACCTCAGCGCCCTGGAGGTGCAGCGCGCGGTCAGCATCTGGCCGCGGGCGCCGCACAGCGCTTATTCCCATCTCCAGGACGCCGCGCGCCTGGACCCCCTGAGCGACGAACCCAACGTCGTTGCGGGCAGCATCGCGCTGCGCTTCGGCGACCTCGCGCGCGCCGAACACGACTTCGAGCTCGCGCTCGGACGCACCCCGGGCGACGCCTATGCCACGCTCGAGCGCGGCGCGATCGCGTCGGCCAGCGGCCGGCGCGGGCTGGCGCTCGCGCTGCTGGCGCGGGCCGTGCGCCTGAGCCCGCGTGAACCGCTGGCCCGCGAATCCCTGGCGCTCGTGAAGGCCGGCCAGATGGTCGATCTAAACGAACTGAATCGCGCGATCCTGGTCAAAGCTCAGCAGCTCGCCTAGCCACGACGTTATTTCCTTCCATTAAGCGAACGTTTAGTCTCGACACCGACCGCAACGTTCGCTAGCGTGTACGCGAAATTCTCCGTGATCCGTCCAGCTGGACTGCGCCGGCTCAAACGGGCGGCGAGTAAGTCCAGTGGCGACGTGCACGCCGCACGGAAGGTTGATGGTGTTGTTCGGGCTTGACCGGATGAAGAGCTCCAAAGCAGGGATGCCATGAACATGCAAGGCAGGGACGCATGAAAAGTCATCGGAGGGGGCGCATGGTGATCGCCATGTCGGCGATGATCGTCGCCGCGCTTCCAGCGACGGCTCACGCCAGCCCGCTGCTCAGCGGCTACGGTGGCCCCGGCCAGGGCACCCAGGCGATTCTCGGCGCCTCGCTCGTCAACGGCCCCGGTGGCGGCGGCTCCCGCGGTGGGGGCGGCTCGCGGGGGGGCCCAACGGCCCCCGCGCCTGCCAGCACGACGGTTTCGACGAGCGCCTCGGGCCCGGCCGGCGGACAGGCCCCGGCGGGCGTCTCGGTTGCCCACGGGGCTCCCTCGAGCCCGCGTTTGAGCGCGACCGGTCATCGCGCGGGGCCGGCGAGCGGGGTGCGCGGCGCACGGTCCGGCACAGCTGCGCTCGCGGCCACGGCCCGGGCATCCACCTTGCCGACCGGAACGTATCCAGTCTCAGAGCGCTCCATACCGCAGCCCTCGGGTGCGCTTGGGCTGTCGACGACCGGGCTGGTCGAGGCCCTGCTGGTGCTGTGCGCGCTGGCGGGGACGCTCGTGGCGATGCGGCGCCTGGGTGCCGCGTCTGCGGCCCGGGCGGGGGGCGATGAGCAAGCGGGCCTGGGGGGGCTAAAGGGCGAGTAGCGAACGCCCGAGACTGATCACATGAAACCGACCGCAGTACACTCCGGACGGGCTGGCACCTGAGCGGTTGGTCCGCGCGCGCATGGATGGCTCGAGCGTAACCCAACAGACGTCAACGGCGCTGCCGATCTCCAGCAACGGTCTGCGCGTCGCGCCGCCCCCGAGGACGCTCGCGCGAGGAGCCTTTGACGGCTGGCTGCAGTGGGCGCTCGAGGGCGCCGGCTGGTCGCTGCTCAGGCCGGCGACCGACTTCGTGCTGATGTGCATCGCGGTCGTGTTCGCCCTCGGCGGCGTGGACGGCGCGCTGCACGCGTCCGCAGTCACCGCGCCGATGCTCGCGCTGCCGCCGCTGGTCGTGCTCCTGTTCGGGCTGCGTGGGCTCTACCGCACGCGCCTGCGCGTGCTCTTGCTGGATGGCGTCGTGCCGGTCGTCAGCGCCGTCTCGGTGGCGGCGATGGCGGTCGCGATGCTCGGGCTTTTCACCGTCGGCAAGGTACCCGAGTCGGCCTGGGTGCGCGCGTGGCTGTTCGGGATCCTCGCGGTCGGCACCGGCAGGGTCGTGCTCACGCTGGCCCAGCGCGTCGCGCGCGCCCGGCGCCTGGTCGGCAAGCCGGTGCTGATCATGGGAGCGGGGTTGGTGGGCGCTCAGGTGGCGCGCAGGCTCGAGAACCATCCCGAGTACGGTCTGGTCCCGGTCGGCTTCCTCGATGAGGATCCGCGCTCGGTGGCCGAGGTGGGCGGTCGTGACGTGCCCGTGCTGGGCACGACCGAGGACGTCGACGAGGCCGTCCTGAGCACGGGCGTAGGGCACCTGATCGTGGCCTTCTCCTCCGTCGCCGACGCGCGTGTCAGCCGCCTGATCCAGCGCTGCCAGCGGCTCGGCGTGGAGGTGTCGGTCGTGCCGCGGATGTTCGACACGATCAACAATCGCGTCGGCTACGACACCGTCGGTGGTCTACCGCTGATGTCGTTCACGACGGTCGACCCGAACGGGTTCCAGTTCGCGCTCAAGCACGCGATCGACCGCGTGCTCGCGTTCGTCCTGCTCGTGGCGCTGTCCCCGCTGATACTGCTGGCAGCGCTGGCTGTGCGCCTCAGCTCATCCGGGCCGGCGCTGTTCAAGCAGCGCCGCGTCGGGCGCGACGGCAAGGCGTTCGACCTGTACAAGTTCCGCTCGATGCGCGAACGCTGTGAGCCCGAGCAGCTGAGCGGCGACGATGAGACGGCGCTCGAGTTCCTCCTCGGTGGCGACACGGCTCCCGGTGGGGTGGAGGGCGACGATCGCCGCACCCCCGTCGGGCGCTTTCTGCGCCGGACCTCGATCGACGAGCTGCCGCAACTGCTCAACGTGCTGCGCGGCGAGATGAGCCTGATCGGACCGCGGCCCGAGCGCCCCGAGTTCGTCGAGCTCTTCCGCCAGGACATCAGCCGCTACGGCGACCGCCACCGCGTCAAGTCGGGCATCACGGGCTGGGCGCAGGTGCACGGGCTGCGCGGGCAGACCTCGCTGGCCGAGCGGGTGGAGTGGGACAACTACTACATCGCCCACTGGTCGCTCGGCCTGGACGTGAAGATCCTCGCGCTCACGCTCACCGCGCTGTTCCGCAGCGCCGAGTGAGTCAGATGCGCTTCTGGGCCGCGCGGCCGATGCCGGCCCAGTACTGATACACGCGCACGCGCAGCCCGCGCGTGCCGAGCACGCTGGGCAGCGTGATCGAGTAGCGGTCGAAGCGGTCGAGCGTGAACAGCGCGTGGTAGCGCAGCAGGCCACCCTTGAAGGCTTCCAGCTGCATGTAGTCGCCGACCGGCCCCGATCCGCTCGCGACGACCGAGCGACCGTGGCGGCGCAGGGCGAGCGTCACCGGGCTGGGCGCGCCGAAGGGCGACGCGAGCACGCTCGCGAGCGCGCTGAAGGCCGGCTTGCGCTTGCCCGCGTAGCTGAGCACGCCGAACTGCTCTCCGCTCGTGTCCTGGAGCTTGAAGCTGACGACGCTCGACACGTAGGGGGTGCGCGCCAGCGAGCGGAACATGTCTGACAGGTTCCGTGCCTGGATCTGGGGCGTGACGCAGCCCTGTTCTTCCTGGATCTTGTGCTGCGGGTAGCAGCTGGTCCAGCCGAACTCGTCCAGCCACATCGGCTTGTCATCGCCGTTTGCGAGCTGCACTTCGTGCATCGCGCGCAGGGCGGCGAGCGTGAGCGTGTAGAAATGCACCGCCAGCCCGTCGTAGTAGCCCTTGATGCCGGCCGCGTACAGCGCGCGCAGAAACACGCCGTTTGACCCCACCAGCGAGCCCGCCAGCACCGGCAGGTTGGGGTTGACGAGCTTGACCGCCGTGTAGGCGGAGCGCAACAGCGCCGCGTACTGCTGGGGCTTGTTGGGCCCGTCGAAGTACACCTGGTTGGCCTGGTCTGGCTCGTTCCAGATTTCGATCGCGGCCAGGCTCGATGCGTAGCGCTGCGCCAGGAAGGCGACGAAGCTCGCGTAGTCGGCGGGATCGGTAGGGGGCCACGCATGTGCCTGCCCGCCTGCTTCGGGCACGCACCCGCTCAGCACCGGGGCAGGGGCCGAGGACGCCCAGCAGGGCGTGCCGTCGATGAACATGATCACCTTCAGGCCCGCAGCGGTGGCATCGGACGTCAGCTGATCGGTATAGGCGAGCGCCGTCTGGCTGAGCTGGCCCTGCTGGCGAGGTTCGAAGACCGCCCACGGTATTTCGATGCGCACGACCTTCGCGTGCAGTTCGCGCGCCTGTTCGATTTCACGATCGGCTCCGGCTGCCGTGGCGCCAGGACCGGGCGTTGCGTCGATGTTCACGCCGCCGAGCGGCGGAGAGGGTGCCTGCGCCGCTGCAAAGATCCCGGTCGAGCCCGCCGGCGAGGCCCACACCAGCCCGGAGAGCATGACCACAAGCGCCACGGCGGGCGCGCCCAGACGCTTGAGCATGCTTAAACGATAGACGCGCGCAGCGTCCTGCGAGCCGGTTGCACGCCCGCTGCCCAGCTAGGCTGTGGGCGCGATGCCGCCCACCTGGATCTGGATGCAGATCGCGATCGTCGTGTTCGTCGTGATTGGGATGATCATCGCGATCACGAAGCTCGTTTGAGCGCCTATCGACGCCTGCGCCAGAGCCCCCGGCGGGCTCTGACCGAGCCGCCTAGCTCGCTCAGCTCGCGGCGCTCGAGCGGGCACGCGGGTATCTCTTGGTCCTCGAGAATCGCAGCGGGCACCGCGTGCGTGAACCACTCGGCCAGCGGCGCGAGCCCCGCCCGCTCGAGCTCGGCCGACATCCCCGGTGGGCGACCCGTGTGATCGTGGGCGTCTGAAGCCACGTTGTGGGCCAGCCCGTCCCGCACGAGCTGCAGCGCGAAGCGACGCACCCGCTCCCCGAAGCGACCGACCAGCGAGCCGGCCGTGAGCGACGTCAGCACGCCAGCGCGGACTAGCGACTCGAGCATCGCCCGATCGCGATGAAAGGCATGGCAGCGCTCGGGGTGTGCGAGCAGGATCCGGTGACCGCGTCCCTGCAGGCCGAGCAGCATCGTGTCCAGCCCCGCGATGGCTGGCATGAAGGGCGGCTCGACCAACAGCCAGTGGCCCGCGCCGAAGCCCAGGCGCGAGAGCTCGTCGGCCTCGATGTCGAGCAGGCGCGTCATCGCGATCTCGCCACCGGTGCGCAACGTGAGGTCGATTCGCTCCTGCGCCAGGCACGCGCTCAGCTCGTTGGCGAGGCTGGCGATCGTGTGCGATTCGTTGGGGTAGCGCCAGCTGACGTGCGGGGTGGCGACGAGCGTGCGTGTTCCCGCCGTCTCGGCCGCCCGGGCCAGCAGCAGCGAGTCCTCGATCGAGTCGGGGCCGTCGTCGATGCCGGGGAGCACGTGGCAGTGCAGGTCGATCACGGGCGCAGCGAAACGTTACGGGGTCCGCAGGTATGATCGCCGTCGTCCAGGCGGCGAAGCTCACCGAACACCCGGCGAGGAGGGTCATGTTCAAGTCGATCGTGGTTGGCACAGACGGGTCTGACACGGCCACCCAGGCCGTGCGCCAGGCGGTCGACCTCGCCCGCGCGGTGGGTGCAAAGGTCGAGCTGGTGAGCGCATACGAGCCCGTGTCGGCGCAGCGTCTGAACGAGGAACGCCGGCAGGCGCCCGAGGATCTCCAGTGGGCGATCAACCCGCGCGAGGACGTCGACGCGACGCTCGACGCGGCGGCCGGCATCGCGCGCGAGGAGGGCGTCGACGTCGATGTCTATCCGCGCCAGGGCGACCCCGCCGACGCGATCCTGGATGTGGCCGAGGAGCGAGACGCGGACCTCATCATCGTGGGCAACAAGGGCATGACCGGCGCCAAGCGGTTCCTGCTGGGCTCGGTGCCAAACAAGGTCTCACACCACGCCCCGTGCTCGGTGCTGATCATCCGCACCACGTGAGCGGCTGACGCGCTCGCCTGGCACGCGGCGGCGGGGTTTCTCACAATTTCCGGCCTCCGCACACACCTGCCCCTTGTGCGATGCCCCCGCGGCGCATATGTTCTTGCTGGGCTGAGGGGGGTGGCTTTTCAGGGGTTTCCTACGCCCTGGAGGGCCGTCGGCTCCGTCTGCGCCAACATGAGGGTGTAGGTCTGACCGAGGAGCTCGATGGCTTGATGGTTCACATCGATACGACCCTTCAACCGGACGCGGTGCGTCTGTTCGTGACGGGCCAGCTCGACGTGTCGACCGCGAGCGCATTCGACAGGGCGGTGAGCGCGGCCGCGCGCCGGCGCGATCTCGTGGAGCTCGACCTGGCGGAGGTCGACTTCATCGACGGCTCTGGGCTCAGCACGCTCATGGATGTCGAGCGCCGTGCGCGCCGCGCACGCTACAGGCTGCGGATCGTGGCCGCCTCTCGCTATGTACGCCGGCTGATCGACCTCACGAACACGGTCGATCGCGTCTCGCCCCTGGCGCCAGCCCTCGAGGGCCCCCCGCTCGACCGCATCTGAGAGCGACGGCGCGTCCGACGCTGGCGGTGAGAATCGAGGTGCGCTGGGTGCGGCGCGGGCGCACAGCCGGCGCTGACGGGGAGATGTTCAGGGCGCTGAACGCAAAGGGGGGTCATCCGGACCATTGACTGTGCGCAGAGCGATGCAAAACTGCGCGTGTCGTATGGCAGAGGGAGCTGGGCGACGCGGAGGCGTCGCTACGCCGTCCTCGTCGCGGCTAGGCACGAAGGCCTCAACGGAAGGGTGGACGAATGAAGCGAAGGCGTTTTGTGACTTGTCTCGGCTTGCTCTGCACGATGGCGCTCGCAGTTGTGAGTGACGCGCCGGCGGATAGCCTTCCGGGGGGCGCACACGGCCGATTCGCACGCCACGGCCACAAATTGCTGCCTCGCGGCCAGAACGAGCTGATCCCGCTGTATGGCGACGCCAACCCGACCGAGTGGGCGCAGGCCTGCTGGGAGGCCAACGGCTCCAACGGCGGTTCCTGGATCGTCGCCAATGCCGCCAGCGAAGGCGGCGGCCCGGGCAGCGAAGCGTCACTCGCGCTCGCCGAAGCGATCGAACGCTGCTACGAAGCCGGTCGCGCCTCGGTCATCGGCTACGTCTCGACAGACTACGGCGAGGGGGGTGAAGCGAGCATCGCCGAAATCGAGCGCCAGATCGATGAGTGGTATGCGTACTATCCCGGCGAAATCGCAGGGATCTTCTTCGATCAGGTCTCAGACGATGTGCCCGGAACAACCACGAGCAACGAAAGCTTCTATCGGACCCTCGCTACCTACGTGCATACGCACGAGGGCAACAACGATGAGGTCGTGCTCAACTTTGGCGAAAACCCGAGCTCGGACTGGATGCTGAGTGGCAACGACGTCGAAGACGCCGATATCGTCGTCACCTTCGAGGGCTCCTACGACACGCCCGGCGAAAACCCGTTCACATCGTGGACTCAGGCGAGCTGGGAGCTGGGCTACCCGGCCGAAGACTTCGCGGCGCTGATCCACAGCGCTCCCGATGAAGAAGCCACGCCGCAGCCAGCGTCGGTCTGCACCGCGCTGGCCCAGAAGAACCTGGGGTATGTATACGCGGGCACCGCCTACGACCAGCTCTCGCCCTACTTCGGGGAACTCGCAAATGAAGCGAGCGATGGCGGCTGCTGAGATCCGTCGGATAGCGCCACGACGGGCGCTGTGGCTGGCACTCGTGCTGGCAGGTGCGCTCGTGCTCACCGCATGGGCTTTGCCCCGGACCGCGAGCGCCTACTGGGTTCCGTCCCCGACGGAAAGCTGGCAATGGAACCTCGCGATCCCGATCGAACCGACCGTGGACGCAGAAATCTACGACATCGACGCATTCGAAAACGAAGCTTCGGTTGTGGCGGCGCTGCACGCCGAAGGCCGGCACGTCGTCTGTTACATGGACGCTGGCTCGTGGGAGAACTGGCGTCCGGACGCGAGCGAATTCCCGGCGTCCGTGCTGGGCGACACCTACGAAGGATTCACCAATGAGAGGTGGCTCGACATCGAAACAGCGGCCGACCGCAGCATCATCGAGGCGATCATGGCCAAGCGCATGGAAATGTGCAAGGCGAAGGGCTTTGACGGCGTTGAGGCAGACAACGTCGAAGGGTGGGAGAACAAAACGGGCTTTAACATAACCCCCGAAGACCAGCTCATCTACAACGAGTGGCTGGCGAACGAGGCCCATTCGCTGGGGTTGTCGATCGCGCTGAAGAACGACGTCGAGCAGACCAAAGAACTCGTGCCCTACTTCGACTGGGACCTGACTGAGGAATGCGCGGGACGCAAAGAATGCGGGGACCTGAAACCGTTCACCGAAGCCCACAAGGCCGTGTGGTCGGTCGAATACAGCGCTTACAAACTCAAGCCGAGCCAGTTCTGCCCAGAAGCCAACAAAGAAGGCTTCATGGCGGTCCAGAAGAACGTCGAACTGGACGCGTGGAACGCTCCCTGCTGGGCGCAGGGCGACTGGGTGGGCAAAAAGGGGGCCGAAGGCTATGACCTGGCGGCGTTCAACGGCTCCAGTGACCTCGTCAATCTGCCATCGGGCGTGACGGTGACCCTGGTCAAAGGAAGTCGCGTGACGTGGGCCTCTTCGACGACCGATCCGCGCGCGCTGGAAAGCCCCACCGGCTCCACGCGCACCGCGGCGGCCTATTCCGATCCGTCCGAAGTCCAGGTGCAGCTGCACTTCACCAACGCCTACAAAGGCAACCTGCACCTGTACGCGGTCGACTGGGAAACAGAAGCGCGACGCGAGACGATAACCGCGGGCACGCAGACGGCGACGATGGCTGGGACGCCGACACAGACCGCAGCCGAAGACGAAAAAGCCAACCACGGCTTTAACCAGGGATCGTGGGTCTCGTTCCCGATCAACGTCGCGGCCGGCACGACGCTGCCGATAGACGTGAAGCGCTCCGCCGGCACAAGCGCGGTGCTCTCGGCGATCATGCTCGGGGGCGCCGAGCCGAGCCCGACCGTCTCGACGGCGCCGGAAGGCACGTGGCTGAGCTCATTCGGTGCGGGTGGCTACGACCTCGCCGACTGGGACGGCGTTCAAGACGTCTCAGAGCTGCCAAACGCCAGCGTGACCCTGACCAAAGGAAGCCGCTACCAGTGGGCGGCGAATACCACTGAAGTCAGGGCCCTGGAGTCGCCCGACGGTCTAACACGCAACGCCGCCACCTACTACGACCCCAACGAAATCCAGCTGCAGCTCTCCTTCAAAGAAGCCTACAGCGGCAAC
>DASPVR010000166.1:0-10687 GCA_035622255.1 Solirubrobacteraceae bacterium
TGCGCTCACGGCTCGGCACCAGCCGACGCCGAGACGCCGATATCGTCGCAGTCGTGTGGGCCTGGCAGCGCATCCGTCTCCTGCGGGCCCAGCCGCCGGCACGCGTGAAAGGTGAGCGCCGAGAGGTGTTTGCGTCGGCGCTGGAGCAGGCCGAGCAGTTGATGCAGGCTGCAGCCGCCATCGGCCCGGCGGCCCGACCCCTCCCGCTGTTCTACTCGCTCAGTCAGGCAGGGCGCGCGATCGCGGCGGCTCACCTGTCCGATCCGTGGCGGTTGGCCGGACACGGCCTGATAGTGCCGGCCAAGGACTCCTCAAACTCGTTGCTTCGCCGTGTCGTAAAGCCAGACGAGAGCGACCCGCCTGCGGAGCGACGGCACTCTTTTGCCGGCGTCGCGGAAGCTACGGGGTCAGACTCGCTCACGGCAACGGTTGAGCTCGGCGCGATCTGGGCAGCGATCCCCGACCTGCTCGAGCCGGTGCCTCAAATGGTCTCGGCGGACACGTGGCGCAGACCACTCCACGTGTACCTCACCGACTGGTGGGGAACCCCGGCGCCGCTCGCCGCGCGCAAGCAGTTTGAGCTCATGATTGACGGCCTGCCGGACGATCCCGAGACGATGGCGGGGGTGCTGGCTCACTACCCGGCTGCCGCGGGCGCAGTTCCAAAGGTGCTCGCACAGACCAGCGAAGTGCAACGCGTCCTCGTCGAGGGGCAGTCGGGGCCGGTCATCGTCTGGCCGCAGTTTCAGATCGACTGGCGTCAGCTTGAGACCATCGCGCCCGCCTACTGGCGGGGACGCCTGCTGTTGCCGAGCATTGGCGGAGACGCTCTATCACCGCTGATGCTCTGGTGGGTGCTGCTGTTCGGCCTGTCGAGCATCGCTCGCTACGACCCCGAGCTGTGGATAGACGCCCTCGACGTCAACCGCTCGAAGATCGCTGTACCGATCGAGGCGGCACTCGACGTGGCGATCGGCGCGCTCCCCGAGCTGATCCTCGCGGCGCTGACGACGCCTTGACCGATCACCAGTTGGGCCGCCGATACGCCAGGCGCGAGTAGGGCCTACCGTTCCGCGCGAAGCTCTGCCACAACCCGACGAGCATCCGCGAGTGTGGGGGCCGCGACAAGGCGCCTCGGCCACGGCGCCGTGAGGCCGGCGATGTCACGCGCTCGACCGCGGACGCCGAGGATCAGGGCCAGCTTCGCCCGTCGTAGGTCCCTCGGCGTAGCCGGGTCTGCGAACCGCAACCGGAGGAACGCGACCTCGTAAGTGCTCAGCAGCCCAACCAGGTAGACGTAGGGCAAGAGCATGACGCTCAGCCAGATCGGCAGTGCGAGGTCTCTGAGGAGCAGTGCCAGGCTCGAGCTGCTCAGGTTGCCGGCAACGCGGGCTGTGACATAGAGAAGCAGCCCGATACCCAGAGCGCTAAGCAGGGAATGGAGCAGCCCCCTCGCGCGTGCGAGTTCGGGCTTGGCCTCAGCGACGGCAGCCGACATAGCGAGCACGGCGACGACCGGGACGAATAGAAGTTCGACACCGAGGGGGAAAACGTAGACGTTCACGAACGCCTCGACGAGCACCGCGACGCCGGCCGCTCGCACAAATGCTGACCGAATGTAATGAGGATTCTTGGGTGCCTCCACAAAAGCGGATAGCAAGACGAGAGCCGACCCGAAGAACCACACGATCGTCGCGCCGATCATGTTTGGCCGCCATAGGTCGACGCGAGCTGCGACGTCGACGACGATGGTGATGTACGCGCCCATCGCGAGGAAGCAGACCGCGAGCTTCGGCTTCAGGAGCGACCGGACGACCGAGCCGAAGCTACGGCGAAGGTCAGGCTGCGTGAGACAGGCAAGGATTCCGACAGCGAGCCAAATCGCGACGGCCCACTCTCGGCTGTTGAGCGCGTCGGGCATCACAATGCTCACAGTAGGTGGCGCACTCGCCGATCGCCGGCCGAGCGCTCGCGACCGCGGACGATCTCGCGTGCGAGCCCGCCGACCCGATCGGCCTCGGCGCTCACGGCCTCGCTCGGGTCGTTGACGAGCACGCCCTCCGCGTTGGCCGCACGCAGGTCGCCCGCGGCCGCGTGCAGCGAGCGCGCGGCCCACTCGACCCTGCGGTGCGCTCGCTCCACGTGGTCGATCCCCACTGCCACGGCGGCCATCATGCAGCCACGGGCGCGCGTGCCCGCTCGAGCCGGGCGAGGTCTCGGCAGTCCTGCGAGCAGTAGCTCGCGCGCCGTGGACGGTCCGGCGGGACCTCGCCGCCGCAGCGCGCACATTCTCGATCGGGGACTGGCACACGGTCGGGGTCGGAGGCGACGACAGCGAGCGCGTGTTCCTGTCGCGACGGTGGTCGCCGCTCGAACGACGCGCGCCAGGCGTCAGCCAGCGAGTTGAGCGCTTCCGCCCACCCTTGCCGATCGGCAGCGTCGGCCGCTTCGAGCGCCATGCCGACCGCATCCGGCCAAGCACGGTCGAAACCCTCACCACGCCTGCGTGCGGCGGCGAGCTGCTCGAGCAGGGCGGCGGGAACGGCGGACATCCTTCAAGCCTATGGCGGGGCCGGACGGCGCGACAACGACGAGCGCCCCCAGGCGAAACCGAGGGGCGCTCGAAGGAGGGCGCCGCTACGCGAACGGCGACCCTTTCGCGAAAGGAACATCCCAACGCCCCGAGGGGCGTCGCCGACCGACATTTTTTCGTCCGCACCGGATGCCTTCGGTTATCTACCTGCGCCCGGGGCCGCCGACGGAAAGGAGAAAAGCGCCGGCGACCCCGAGCTTCCCGCGGGAGGATGTAACCCGCGTTTCGCGGAGGCGGGCGGTTACCGTCGGGCCCCCGCGTCGAGCACGCTCAGAAGGCCACAAGAGCGCGCACGTTTGGTGTGAAGTGTTCAGGCCGCCGCGGTGATCCCGTGCGCCACGCAATACGCGTCGTATGCGCGTGGGCTAGACGCCTTCAACAGCGCGAGCCTCTCCGCGCGAGTCGCGTTGGTCAACTCGATCCTCGCCGGCGAGCCGCCGGGCAGTGACGTCTTCGCGATCTCCGTGAGGCGCACCGCTCGCTCGGCCTTTGCGAGCTCGCTCGACCGCTGGCCCATTCGGTCATCAGCGGGGACGCCTGCCCGCTCGTCGAGCAGCCGCGCGATCTGCGCGAGGCGATCTTTCACGTCGGCGTCCATCTCGTCGGGGTGGTTGGCTTGGATCTGTCGTAGGGCGGCTGCTGCTGTGCTAGTTGCCATCGTCGTCGGTCCTTTCGATGAAAAGTGTTAATGCCTTCGCTCTGGTGTGAGCCTTGGCAGGGGTGTGTTACTCGCTCTCCTCGAGCGCGGGGCGCGGATGAAGCTCAGACAAGGGTCCCGGTGCCGCGCGGGTGGTCTCCAGCACGATGACCCCCCGTGGCAGGTCGGCCCTCTGCATCGCGAACGCGAGCACAGCGTTGCCCATCCACGGCGGGGTGCGCGGAGGGCGCTCGCCAGCGGCTGACAACTCCTGCTGCTGCGTTGTCGCGAGGGCCACGTATTCGCGTAACGCGGTCATCGCCTCGGCAAGCCGTTTGTCCACTGTCTTGATGACGCGGTCGATCTCCACCTGCAGCTCGCGGGCTCGCGCGAAGTGTGCCCTCAGACGCGCACGCTCCGCCTCCTCGCGCGCCTGAACCTCCCTGTGCTCGCGCTCATCGCGGGCTAGCTCGGCCTGGCGGATGGCTGCTAGGGCGGCTGCGCGCTGGCTCTGTACGTCCTTGAGCTCCTCGGCCATCGCCGGGTCTGCCAGGGCGTCGAGGCTCAGGCGGCGTTCCTGGCGCTCCAGCTCGCCGATGCGCGCGCGGGCGTCACGCTCCAGGCGCTCGAGGTCTGGACTCTGTGTCGCGTTCATTGTGCCTCCAAGTCTGACGCCTCGGTCGGCGTCCTCGTGGTGTGTCGTTCGTTCAGGCATTGATCGCATTCGGCCCACACCGCGCCGCCGTCGAGGGAGCCGACGATGTGCTCGTTGGTGAGGTCACCGCAATGGATGCAAGGACGTGGCCTCTCACCACGATGTGCTGCGACCTTCGGCACCTTCGGCCAGTCCACGTCGTTCGTCGTGGTCATGTCACACCTTCACCTTTCTGTCGTTATTCACTGTTTCCGCCGCCTCGCGCCGCGCGTTTCCACGCCCGAGCGGCCTTGATCGCCACCGCTTGCACGGCTCCCGCGGCGCTGCGCACGACGCCCACGTCGAGCCGCGTGCCGGAGGGCGCTGCTGCGGTAGGCCGGCCTCGGGGCGGATGCCCTGCCGCTTCAACAGGCGCTCGAGTGTGTCGACGTCAAGGCTGGTCGTTTCAGAGAGCGCCGTCAGCGCCTGCTGGCACAGATCGTCGAGCGCGCTCATGAAAAGCTGGTGGGTCCCTGGTCCCAGCGGCTCGCCCCGCGCGAGACTCCTGGTCGTGTAGCGCGTTGCCTGGCCACGCGGCGGGCCTCGGCGCGCAACTGTTCCTCGCGGTTGATGCCGACGTTCCGTTGCAACCCGTGGCGGGCTTTCAACTCGGGCCGCACGTCCTCCCAGGTCAAGTAGCTGATCCGCTCGTCCTCGCCGCTTGCGACGGGCTGGGGGGCCACCTGTCGCGGCGAACCCATCGCGCGAGGACGGGCGCTACTCCCGGCGGCCATGTTCCATCGCGAGGGTGCGGTCGAGTAGATCGGCGCCCCGAGGCTAGGCTGCGCGCGCTCGAGCAGCGCGACAGCAACGAGCGCGAGCGCGATCGCGCGATCGTCGTGTCCGCCGCGCTGGTGGTCGAACGCCCACAGCCCGCTCGAGGTCTGTGTCAGTCGCAGCGCGAGCAGCTCGTCCTTTAGCCCGTCGGCTTCGTACAGCAGAAGGTTTCCGGCGTTGATCGCCGACAACAACGTGGCGGCGAGTCGCTGCTTGCTCGTCGGCGAGAAGGTGAACTCCTCGGCGTGGATGCTCTGTGCGCGCAACCGCTGCGCGAGATCGAGACCTTGCCACGGGTCCAGGCGCAGGTTGAAGTGGAAGCGGCGATGCGCCTGCACGATGAAGTCCTCCACCGCCCCGAAGTCCACCGGGCGCTTACGCGACCCTTGCCACACCTCCATTCGGTCGAGCAGCAGCCGATCGCCCTCGCGGTGTCCGAGGGCGAAGACGGTGCGGTCGTTGACGCTTCCGAGATCCAGGCCAGCGACGTATGAGAACCCCCTGTCGGCCTCGAGCGCCGGGCCGTCGAGGGCGAAGGCAGCGTCGAGGACGGCGGGATCCAGGAAACTGCCCTCGGCGCTCACCCACCGGTTCTCGAACAGCTGTTCATACACCGCCTGCGGGAGCCGCGCGCGTTGCTCGGCAAGACGATCCTCGCTCGCCCACGGGGGCGGCCCCTCACGCTCGGACACCCGCCACAGCGGTGACGAGCGGGCGTGCTCGAGCGCCTTGAAGGCGAAGTGATCGGGCGTCGAGGAGGTCGTCAAGACACACATGCGGGCGTCCGTGCGCTTCGCCACCGCCGAGGACGCCGCCTCCCACAGGCGCCTGCTCGCCGCGGTGTCGCCCCAGTTGGCGATCTCATCCACGAACAGCCAGTGCGGCGTCAAGCCCCACGCCCCGGCGGTGTCGGCGGGCATGATCTCAAGGCTCGCGCCCGTCGCCGGCACGATCACCTTGCGGGCCTGCACCTCGACGCGCTCGGCGAGCCCCGGGGTGCGCTGTACGAACCCCGCGATGCAGTCGATGGCAAGCTCACCCTGGCGACCGTCGGATGCCAGCCAGTAGCAGCGCAGGCGCTCTTGGCTGGCGAGCAGCACGCTCAGCATGCAGGCGGACAGGTCGGTCGTCTTGCTGGCGCCACGAGCGCGTGTCAGGAAGCTGTAGGGGCGCTCGCCCTCGAGCACCTCCACCGCGTCCGTGCGCTGCCAATTCTCCGCGGCCTGGACCCACGGACGGCCATCCTCTAAGCGCAGCAGGCCCAGCCAGTCGCGAGCGATCATGCGGTTGCCTCCTCGGTGTCGTCGTTGCTTGGGCGGTGGCGCTCCCACGCGGCCCGGGATGCCTGCAGCTCGTCCGCGAGCGCCCCGCTTGGCGCGCTGCCGGGCTTGGAGCGGGCCTCGCGCGCCTGTGCTTCGAGCTTGGCTTGGGTCGCCAGGAACGCCGCTGTCACGGACTCCTCGATCGCCGACGCGGCGAAGACCTCGCCCTGGCGGCGGTTGCGAAACTCCCCGCGCTCCTCCAGGAAGGCCGCCAGCCGCTCCAGCTTCGCCGCGCGCCTTGCCTGCAGGCGCAAAACCCTCGGGGAGGCAGCCGGGAACTCCTCCAACAGTTCGGCGAGAAGTTCGTCAGCCCGCCCCCGAATGAGCACGTCGGCGCGACCGGCGTGCTTCAACGCAGCGTCGGGGCGAAGGTTGCTCAACTGCCGCTCCCGGGCGCGCGGATCTTTGCTCAGCGGCACCCCCGTTCACCCCCTGCTCGGATCGGGGTCGATGGCGGTGAGAATGTCTCGGCCGAGGCGGGGGGCCGCATCTGCGGGCGCTGGATCGCCGGTAATCCCTGAGAGCCAGCTCCCGCACGCTCGTCCAGCCCCAGCCGGCGGCCGATCGCGGTGCCGGGGATGACGTCGACGACCGCTCTCGAAGGGCCGCCGCGCGTGGCTCCGCGATGGTCTGGAGGCCGTGTCCCGGCCGCGTGGGACTGGCACGACGCTGGCACGAGGCCCTAGAAACGGCTCTGCAGAGCGGCGCCTACGGGTAGTGCACATGACCATCATCTGCGCCATGACCATCATCTGCGCCATGACCATCATCTGCGGGCGCGCAGGACCGGGCGGGCCCGCCTCGAGGCTCACAGCGTCTTCTCCGCGTGCTCGACGAGCCAGCGCTGCAGCTCGGCGACGGGGATCAGCTTGCGCCGGCCAAGGCGCACGATCGCGAGCTCGGGCTCGATCGACTCGTGGAACGTGTCGTAGGACACCGACAGCGCCGCTGCTGCTTGCTCGACTGTCAGGGCCAGGGCGGGCGTGCTGGGTCCAGCGACGGGCGGCGTGGGCCGCGTCTTCGTGCTCACGGCATCGCCCCCTGGCGCTCGCGCTCCAGTGCGGCCACCTTGCGCTCGAGCACCTCGACGCGTTCGCGCAGCGCGCCGTTGCCAAGCGATGGCCGCTTGAGCAGGTAGCTGGGCCCGTAGCGCTCGTGCTGCTGGGGCTCGACCGTGACCTCGGTCAGCTCGTTCAGCGGCAGGCTCTCGAACGTCTTGAGCTGCTCGCTGATCGGCTGGCCCTCCGCGTCGAGTGCCGTGCAGGCGTATAGCGTCCAGGCCCCGCGCTTCCCGCTGCCGACCGCCATCGCCCAGCGCTCCCCTCGGGCGGCTGGGACGGTCGCTGCGGTGCCGTTCGGTTCGGGTCCGGCGACGCGGGCGGACGCGAGAGGGCGGGGAGTGGCCTCTCTGCTCCCCTTCGCCTGGCCCGCGCTAGCACGTCCGTCGGTAGGCGCTCCCCCGGAGCGCTGTACCGCGCAGGGGGTGCCGTCCGAGGGTGCGGTGTGATTGCCGGTCACTTGCCGCGGCAATGGCTCCCTCTCTCTTAAGAGAGTTGCCGGTCGATTGCCGCCTGCCGATTCGTTGCCGATCGCTGCCGCTGCGTTGCCGCTCGGGTCCGGGTGAAGGGCTGCCTCGCAGCGCGGCGACGTCATGGCGCACCGTCCTCTAGAGCCATCTGGCCGTCGCCCTCCTTCACCGCTTTGCGCGCGTTGCGGATCGTGCGCTCGGACCTCCCGGTCGCGGCCATGAGCTGCGCGTCGGTCATCGCCGGGTCGGCCTCGAGCAGCTCGCGCACGTGCTCGGCCGTGGTCGGCTTGCGGTGCTCGTCGTCGGGGTCGCGGCGGTAGCCGTGCTCGCGGTCGAACAGCAGCCCCCACGCCTTGCGGATCGGCAGGTCGCCGTCGCGGTCCTTGAAGAAGTGCAGGCGGCTGTAGCCGTGGCGCACGAGCTGCAGCCCGAGGACGATCTCCGCGCCGCGCAGGTAGGCCGAGCTGCCGAAGAACTCGTGCATGGTGAACTTGGCACCGGCGGGCGGCTTGCGCGTGTGCACCAGCAGGATCAGCGCGAAGCCGAAGTGCTCGCGCCATCGGTCCAGCTGGCGCATCAGGTCCACGGCCGCGCGCTCGTCGTTGCTGTCGCCGCGGTGGAGCTTGTAGAGCGGATCAGCGAGCACCACGTCATACCCGCCGGCGGCCAAGCGCTCCTCGATCGCGCCCACCTGCTGCACGTCGCTGTCCAGCGCGAGCCCGTCCGGCACGCGGATGAAGTCGATGTCGTCGGACGTCTCGAGGCCGGCCTCGCGCAGGCGGCGCTTGATCGTCTTGATGCCCTGCTCGGCGTCGATCACCAGCGCCCGGCCGCCAGCGCCGGCGAAGCCGAGCAGCTGACCGCCGCGGGTGATCGCGGCCAGCATCGCGAATGCAATCGAAGTCTTGCCCGCGCCAGTGTCCGCGCCGATGACGGTGCGCTGTCTGCGGACCACGAGGTCGCCGAGCAGCGCGTCGGTGCCCTCAGGATCGGGGAGCTCGCACAGCTGCTTCGCGCTCATCACCTCGAACGTGACCGGCACGTGCGACACCTGGCCGTTGCTCGCCGCGTCGGCCTCGCGGGCCTCGCGGACGCGCTGCAGCTCGGGCACGGCCGTCATCGCATCGCCCCGAGCAGGTGGTCAGCGAGCCGCTCTCGCAGCGCCGGGAAGGACCGAGAGTGCGTCGGAACCCCCCACAGCTCGCCCGCGAACGCGAAGATGTCGCCGCCGCGGTGACAGCCGAAGCAGTAAAAGCTCGTGTCGTAGATCCGGCAGCTCGGCGTGCGGTCCTCGTGGCCCGGCAGCGGGCAGCAGATCGTGCGGGAGCACGGGAGCTCGAGGTCTGTCAGCGCCGGCAGCCACACGTCGGCCGAAACGGCGAGCAGCGCGTCGTGGAGCTCCTCCACGGTGCGGCTCAACGGCCTCCGGGGCCGTGGCGGACGGCGTGCGGCCTCGAGCTCGGCGCGACGCGCGGCGAGCCAGCGCTCCTCGGCCAACCAGTCGGAGGCGATCTCAAGGGCGACCTCTTGCGGGCTAGCTGCCATCGCGGACCGACAGCTCGAAGTCGTGCCGCGCGCGATCGCGCATCCGCTCGGCCAGGTCGGCGAACGCTTGCCTGACCAAGAGCTCGGGCAAGCACCACAAGATCGCCAGGCGTTCGGAACTCGAGCGCCCAGGGGTGCGCGCGACGAGCTGCGAGAAGGTGAACCGCCGGGTGCTGCTATGTCTTGGCACGTCTAGCCTCCGTGGTCGTTTCGGAGGCTTTGCGCCGCAGCGCTGTGCCAGGTCTTAGGTGCTGCTGCCGGTTCCGGGCTTCTCCCGGGCCGGGTTCGTCAGGTTCACCAGACGGCCCCGCGCGACTCGCGCGTGGCGCACGACGACGACGCCCCCGTGGCCGATCGCGCCGGCCTTGATCGCGATGCAGGCACGCCGGGCGACGCGGCGGCCGTCGACGGCTCAAGCGGCGAAGGTGCGCCCAGCCAGCGAGCGATCGGGTTTCGCGGCTGATGTCGTTGCCCCGGTCTCTGGCGAGCTCCTCGCTGAGGTCGCAGTATTGCTGGACCAGCCCCAAGAGGTTGCCCCAGAGCTCGGGCGGCGCTGGCCCGCGCTTAGGCCGGTCTCGCGGCTGACCAGGCATCGCTGAGGTTGACGTTGCGCATATCTCTGAGGTCCATCTTGAAGCGAGCCTCGGTCAGAAGCACGAACGCCGCCTGTTGGCGGCGCCCGGCAGAGATGATGCACAACGGCCTCGAAGATCAGCCGCCTGGCACTGTACCGCCCAACCCGGCGGTGTCGGCGCGCCCCAGCTCGTGCCAGTCTCGTGCCAGTCGTGCCAGTTTTTAGTCGGATTTAGTCGGACCTAGTCGGGGTCACTTTGGCTCTAGCAAGCCAAACATGGCTCTGCTAAGCCCCCCCGGCTAAATGTGATACATGCTCGCGCCGGCCTCGTGCGCCTCGCGCTGGATCACGTCGGCGATCGTGGTGCCTCCCAGCACCGCACGCGCGGCGCGCGCGACATCAGCGAAGACACCCTCCGCGTCGCGGCCGAGCGGTCCGTCGAGCAGCTCCACGACCTCGAGCACCGTCACGCTCGCGGGCTCGCGCGCGAAGCTGTAGCCGCCCTTGACGCCGCGCTGGGAGCTGATGATGCCCGCGCGTCGCAGGACCGCGAACAGCTGCTCCAGGAACTGGACCGGGACGTCGCGCCGGCGCGCGATCTCGGCGATCGGGACCGGTCCCGAGCCCGAGCTGCGCCCGAGCTCGGCCAGCGCCGAGACCGCGTAGGGGGACTTGCTCGTGATCGAGATCATCGCGTCGCCCACGCGATGCTAGGGAAGTGCGCGGCGGCGGACCGCGGCGGCGGACTCAGGTGGCCGCGCTCCACAGACGCAGGGCGGGCGCCTACAGCCAGCCGCGCTCGGTCGCGATCAGGACCGCCTGGGCGCGGTCGACCGCGCCGAGCTTGCCGTAGATGTTGTGAAGGTGGGTGCGGACCGTGCTCGTCGAGAGCGTCAGCTCGTGGGCGATCTGCTTGTAGACCTTGCCTTCTGCCAGACGTTGGAGCACGCCGAGCTCGCGCCCCGACAGCGGACAGGGATCGACGTGGCGCGGACGCTGACTGGAGGAGCTCGGCAG
>DASPVR010000167.1:0-29825 GCA_035622255.1 Solirubrobacteraceae bacterium
GTGGAGGGCGCTGACCCACTGCGGCCCTACGGCCCCAACGCGGCCCGTCACGTGGCGCGCACCGCGAGCTTCCCGCACTGCCCCGACATCGTCGTCAACAGCACCTACTGGTCAGACTCCGACGAGGTCGCCGCCTTCGAGGAGCTCGTGCGCGACGTGGTCGCCGTCGGCGCGGTGGCCATCGAGGGCTCGCGCAGCGAGGCGCTGGCCTTCCTCGGCGCCTCGCTGGCCGAGGCCTCGGCCCATGCGCCACTGCTCTCGGATGCGCTCATGCGGATGTCAGAGCGCAGCACAGGCGACTCTCATCTTCCCGGCGCGGGCGACGACGACGAGGCCGATGCCGGCCAGCAGCCGCCCGAGGTCGTCGTGATGGCCTCGGGCTGCCTGGGGCTGATCTCCTTCGCGCGCGCGCCGGGGCGGGTCACGCTCGAGGACATCGAAGCGCGCTACCCGCTGCTGATCCCGGTTCTGCGCGAGCACCCCGGGATCGGCTTTCTGCTCGTGCGCTCACACCAGCACGGCGCGCTGGCGATCGGGGCGGGCGGCGTCAGCTACCTCGACGAGCAGCGCGTGGAGGGCGAGGACCCGCTGCTGCCCTTCGGCCCCCATGCGGCCCGTCACGTGGCGCGCACCGCGGGCTTCCCGCACTGCCCCGACATCGTCGTCAACAGCACCTACTGGTCAGACTCCGACGAGGTCGCCGCCTTCGAGGAGCTCGTCGGCTCCCACGGGGGCATGGGCGGAAGCCAGTCCTTCCCGTTCCTGCTTCACCCCCGCGAGCTCGCGGTGCCTGTCGAGGAGATGGTCGGAGCGCAGCGCGTGCACCGCCAGCTGCGCGCCTGGCTGGTCCAGCTCGGCCACGCCGAGTACCGCGAGGAGCCCGGCGCGATCCCGGCGGAGGCGCCCACCGGGGGTGTGGCGCGCGCCGAGGACGAGGTGCCCGCCGGGGACGCGGCGGGCGCCGACGACAAGGCATCCGCCTCCTAATCCTATTCGCCGAGCTGGGGGTGATCGGCGTCGGCCACGGCGATCGAGAAGACGGCGCGCAGGCGCTCGCCCGCGTTCAGCACGGGCAGCTCCTCTCCGCTGCAGAGCGCGTTGGCCGGCGCGGTCATCGGCTCGAAGCAGATGAACGTGCTCGCCGCCGGCGCGTAGACCTGTGCGCAGGGGTATCCCTCGGACAGCTCGACCGTGATCTGCCGCCCACCCCCGACGACACCAAAGCGCGCGCCGTCCGCCAGCGAGTCGAAGCCGTCGTCGAAGCGCTCGCCGTCCAGCTCAAAGCGCCGCGGCGGCTGTGCCGTGCCCGGGCCCAATGGGATCTGGCGGGCGTCGAGGCGCAGCGCACGCATCTCGGGCAGCTGTACCTGCCAGCGCTCGCGCCGACGGTCGGGCGGCGCCAGATAGGGATGAAAGCCGAACGCGACCGGGACCGGGTCGCCGCCGCTGGCCTCGATCTCGATCGCGATCTGAAGCGCGCCGTCTGCGAGCGTGGCCGTGTAGCGGACCTCGTGGACGAAAGGGAACAGCTCGAACAGGCGCGCCCGCGTCTCCTCCCAGCGCAGCGTCGCGCTCACGGAGCGCCCCGGCTCTTCCTGCACACGAGCAAGCTCGAACTCGAGCTTGCCGCCGATCACACCGTGGATCGGCAGGCCGTTGCCGTCGACAGCCACGAGCGTCGTGTCGCGCACGACGTCGACGCTGCGCCCGGCCACCTCATAACGAAAGCCCGTCAGGCGGTTGGCCCACGGATAGAGCAGCGGCACGCCCATCGTCTTGCCCATCCGCGCGTAGGCGTCGACGCCGTCGTTCTGGGCCAGCAGCTCCTCGCCGCGGTGGCGCAGCGAGCAGCAGAGCATCCCGGCCGCTGGGACGAACGTCGCCTCGAGCGACGCGACCGGATCGGCGAGCCGGATCATCTGCAGCGAGACGTCGCTCATCGCGCTTCGCCGACCGTCACGCCCGGCCGGCGCGCCGGCTGGCGCCGCAGCGCCGCGCACGGGGCTCGCTCAAGGGGTCGTGCCCGCGGGGGTCGTCGAGGTAGTTTTGGACGTCGTTGCCGGCGCGATCGGGGTCGTCACCGTCTGTGCGGGCGCGGTCACGGTCTTCGCCGGCGCGGTCACCGTCTGCGTCTGCGCCGGTGCGGTCACGGTCCTTTCTGCCGGCGGCGCCTGAACGGAGACGCCAAAGCTGTTGACGGTCGAGGTCTGCTGGTTGACGATCGTCGGTTTGCTCGACTTGTTGTTGGAGGCGATGACCCCGGCAGCCACGCCGGCTCCGACGAGCACGATCAGGACGACCCACAGCCAGGCTTTCGATTTTCGCGGCGGCTCGCCGTAGCCCTGCTGGCCGTAGCCCTGCTGCGGATAGGGCTGGGTCGGATCGCCCTGTGGATATCCCTGCTGGCCAGGAACCTGCTGAGGAACCGAAGGGGGGTAGCCGCCTGGTTCCTGGCTGCCACCCGGGACGGGGGGTTGCCCGCCCGGCGGCGGCTCGTTCGGAGGTACTCCCTGTGGACTCACGAGAGCTCGCTCATGAACTCGGCCGCGATGATCCGCCCGGCGGCCTCGATCAGCGCGAGGTGCGAAAAGGCCTGAGGGACGTTGCCCAGGAAGTGCGCCGTGTCCGTGTCGAACTCCTCCGCGTACAGCCCGAGCGGCGAGGCGACCCGCAGGAGCTTTTCCATCAGGTCGCGTGCGCGCTGCTGCTCACCGACGATCGAGAGGCCCGACACCAGCCAGAAGGAGCAGATCAGAAAGCTCCCCTCCTTGCCCGACATGCCGTCGTCGGTCTCATCGGTGCGGTAGCGCAGCACGAAGCCGTTCTCTGTGAGGTCTTCGGCGATCGCCAGCACGCTCGCCCGCAGGCGCGCATCATCGGCTGGCAGGAAGCCGAAGATCGCTGCCAGGAGATTGGAGGCATCCAACGCGTCCGTGTCGTAGTGCTGGCGCAGGACGCCGTCCTTGGTCACCCCGTGCGTCAGGATGTCGTCCTTGATCTCCGCGGCGGTCGCGCCCCACGTGGACTGGCGCGCGTCGTCACCGCGGATCGCCGCGAGCTTTGACGCCCGGTCCATCGCCACCCAGCACATGAGCTTGGACGAGACGTAATGTTGCGGCTTGCCCCGGGCCTCCCAGATGCCCTGGTCGGGCTGACGCCAGACTTTGGTCGCGCATTCGGCCTGCGCCTGCACGATCGGCCACAGCCGCCGGGGCAGGCGCTGACTGCGTCGGCTGTGCAGCAGGATCGAGTCAAGCGCAGCGCCATAGACGTCGTTCTGGCGCTGGTCGAAGGCCCCGTTGCCGATCCGCACGGGGCTCGCCCCAGCGTAGCCCGAGAGGTCCTCGCGCAGCGACTCGGTCAGGTCGCGCCGTCCGTCGATCCCGTACATGATCTGCAGGGCGCCGTCGGAGTTGGGCTCGAGGTCGGCGACGAACTGCATGAACTCCTCGGCCTCCCAATCGAGGTTGAGGTAGTGCAGTGCTTGCAGCGTGAAGGTCGAGTCGCGCAGCCACGTGTAGCGGTAGTCCCAGTTGCGTTCGCCTCCCGGTGTCTCGGGAAGCGAGGTGGTCAGCGCGGCCACGGTAGCGCCGGTGGGCATGTATGTCAGCCCCTTGATCGCGAGTGCCGAGCGCTGGATCGGATCGCGCCAGGGGTGATCGGGTATGCGCGCGCGGCCCAGCCAGCCGCGCCAGAAGCGCGCGGTCGCTGCGAGGCGCGCGTTGGCGTCATCGATGCCCTCTGCGCCTGCGAGCTCCTCGGCCCAGGACAGCGAGCAGTAGATGTGCTCGCCCTGCCTGAGCGTGTGCCGGGCCCGCACGCGGTCGCCCTCGACGCCGAGCGCCATATCCGTGTGCAGTCTGATCGTCAGTTCCTCACCGCTCGCGTCGGCGGTCTGACCGTCCTCGTGAACCGACCACTGCGCGGGTAGCCGCCCGTAGTCGAAGACCGGCTCGCAGGTCAGCTCCATCTCGACCTCGCCCTCCATGCAGTACGCGACGCGAACCAGCAGGTGGTCGGCGTCTTCGTCGGTTGGGGGACGGGTGTGCGGCGTGACGTGGTCCACGCCGCGTCGGGGCCCTAGCGTGAGCGCGTCGCGCACGGCCACCCAGCCGGAGGGAGTCTTCCACGTGGTGAGCAGCATGTTGGTTCCGGGCTCGTAGACGCGCGCCGACGGCACGTTGATGCCGAAGGGACCGAGGCGGAAGCAGCCAGCCTGGCGGTCGAGCAGTGTGCCGAACACGCTCTGAGCGTCAAAGCGCGGGACGCAGAGCCAGTCGATCGACCCGTCGGGGGCGACCAACGCCCCCGTGTGGCAGTCGGACAGGAACGCGTACTCGGCGATCCCCGGAAACGGGGACGGCATCGCCGCGCTCTGGGGCATCGCCGCGCTCTGGGGCATCGCCGGCTTCGCGTTCTCGCCCGTGATCCTGCCGGTCTTAGTGGCGCCGTGTGGGCGCGAGCCTCCCTTTGTCGCTCTGGTCGTGCTCACGACGCGATCCACGGGCCGTGCCAGCCGCCGTATGCGGCCACGAGCTCATCGCCGGCCTCCGGCCCCCACGTGCCCGGCGCGTATGGCTTGACGGGCGGCGGGCTGTCGAGCAGCGGCTGGAAGATCCGCCACGTCTCTTCCACGCCGTCCTGGCGGGTGAAGCGGGTGCTGTCTCCGCGCATCGCGTCGAGCAGCAGCACCTCGTAGGGGGTCGGGGCCTCGCCGCCCTCCTGTGCGAACTCCATGTCGAGCGTGATCCCCTCGGGGCCGGCGATGTCAGCGCGGTGGGCATCGAGGATCACGCGCGTGCCGGTCGAGGGGTCGAGCTTCAGCACGAACTGGTTGGGCGCGGACCGCCGGTGGGCGCGCTCGACGAACGGCAGGCGCGGCGGGTGGCGAAAGACCGCGCGCAGCTCGGTCTGCGTCTGCGGGAGCCTCTTGCCGGTGCGAATGAACCACGGCGTTCCCTGCCAGCGCCAGTTGTCGATCTCCAGGCGCAGCGCCGCATAGGTCTCTGTGGTCGAGTCCTTGGCGACGCCGTCTATGTCGAGATAGCCGTCGTACTGCCCGCGCACGTAGTGGCTGGGACTGGCGTTGCGAATCGAGCGAAAGAGGGAGAACTTCGCGTTCTTGATTGATTCCGCGTCGCCGTCGGCCGGCGCCTCCATCGCGGCCAGGGCGAGGACCTGCATTAGGTGGTTGACGACCACGTCGCGCACCGCGCCCACCGGGTCATAGAAGTGACCGCGGTCCTCGACGCCGAAGCTCTCGGCCATCGTGATCTGCACGCAGGCGACGTGGTTGCGGTTCCAGATCGGCTCGATCATCGTGTTTGCGAACCGCAGATAGAGGAACTCGTCGGTCCCCATCTTGCCGAGGAAGTGGTCGATCCGATACAGCTGGGACTCGTCTATGTACTGGTGAATTTCGGCTGCCAGCTCACGCGCGGAGGCGAGGTCGTGCCCGAACGGCTTCTCCACGACGACGCGACCGGTGCTTGTCAGTCCCGCGGCGGACAGCTCACGGATCACCGGACCGAACAGAAACGGCGGGATCTCCAGATAGAAGACAGGGCTTTGCACATCGCCGATCGTGCTCGCCAGGCGCTCGTAGGTGCCGGCATCGGTGAAGTCGCCGCTCACGTAGGACAGCCGCGCGGCGAAGCGCTCGAACACGTCGCGGTCGACCTTTTCGCCCGTGCCCTCGATGCATTCCTTGGCGTGCTTTCGCAGGTGCTCGATCGTCCAGTCGTCCCCCGCCACTCCCACGATCGGGCAGTCCAACAGGCCCCTTCGCTCGAGCCGGTAGAGCGACAGGAAGGTCATCACCTTGGCTAGGTCGCCCGTGATCCCGAAGATCACAAGTACGTCGGCCGTCTGGGGCCCGTCGGCGTGCTGCTTGCGCCCGACGATCCGCCGATGAGGTCGTAACGCTGTGCTCATTGCCCCCGTCCTTTCGGTCGCCGCTGGCCACACGACGTCGCGTGGCTGTCGCACGCGCAAACGTCGTCCTAGAGCAGGCCGCGATCATTACACACGCCCGTTCGCTCTGCGTTTCGATCACAGCGTGTAAGCTCGGCCGCGCAGCGAGCAGGCAGGACGATCGGCGGGGGTTTCCGCGTGACGGCAGGTGACGTGACCGTGAGTGGGTCTCAGCCCGCGGGCAGGACAGGCTCGGAGCCCGGATCGGCGCCAGCCAGGGGCGGCCGGGTCCTCGCGGCCCTGATCGTGGTCGCGGCGGTCGCAAACCTCGGCCTGGCGGTCGCCAACGTCGCGCTGCCGTCGATCGGCAGGCACTTCGACGCATCCCAGGTATCGCTCAACCTCGTCGCGGTGGGCTACTCGCTCGGCCTGGCGGCGTCGGTCCTGTACTTCGGCGCGCTCGGCGATCGCTACGGGCGCAAGCGGCTGCTGATCATCGGGATGTGCCTGACCGTGCCGGCCGACTGCCTGGCCGCCTGGGCGCCCTCGATCGGGGTCCTGTTCGCGGCGCGCGTGATCGGGGGGCTCGCGGCCGGCATGGCGTATCCGACAACGCTCGCGCTGATCACGGCGCTGTGGTCGGGCGCGGCTCGCACGAGATCGATCGCGCTATGGGCGGCGACCGGGGGTGCGATCGCGTCGCTCGGTCCGCTGTGCTCGGGCATCCTGCTCGAGCACTTCTGGTGGGGCTCGGTCTTCTTGCTCACGCTGCCGCTCGCGTTCATCGGCCTCGCGATGGCGATCAAGCTCGTGCCCGCCCACATAAATGAGACGACCGGGCCGGTCGACAACCTCGGCGGTGGCCTGTCGATCGTCATGGTCGGCGCGCTGATCTTGGGGATCAACTTCGCGCCGGTCCCCAACGAGGGGACGCTCTTTCTCGGCCTGCTGCTGGTCGCAGCCGCGGCCGTGGTCGCTTTCCTGATCCGCCAGCGCAGGGCAGCGAACCCGCTGTATGACCTGCACGCAGCTGCCCGTCCGACCTTCTGGGTGGCTGCGATCGCCGGGATCATCGTCTTCGGCTCGCTGATGGGCGCGATGTACATCGGCCAGCAGTTCCTGCAGAACGTGCTCGAATATTCGACCGTCGACTCCGGGCTGGCGATCCTGCCGGCGGCGTTCTGCATGGTGCTCGCCGCGCCACGCTCGGCCAAGCTGGTCGAGAGCAGAGGCGCGCGCTTCACGCTGCTAGTCGGCTACGTCTTCGTGCTGCTCGGCTTTCTGACAATGCTATTGCTGTGGAAGGAGCACATCTCCTACTGGAAGGTTGGCCTCGCCTATGCGTTCGTCGGCATCGGCGTCGGGCTCGCTGGCACCCCAGCCTCGCACTCGCTCACGGCCTCGGTCCCGGTGAAGCGCGTGGGGATGGCCTCGGGAACGGCCGATCTGCAGCGCGACCTCGGCGGCGCGATCCTGCAGTCGATCTTCGGGGCGATCCTGACGGCCGGCTATGCGTCGGCCGCAGGAGCGGCGGTCGCCGCGTCGGGCAACCCGTCGGTGACGGCCAGCGTCGAAAGCGAACTGACCAAGTCCTTCTCGAGCGCCGCCGACGCGGCCAAGCGCTACCCCGAATCGATCCAGCACGCGATCATCGAAGGAGCGAAGGCCTCGTTCCTGAAGGGGGATGAATGGGCCTACGTCGCGGGCATTATCGCCGTCTTGCTCGGCGCGACCCTGGTCTTCTTCAAGTTCCCCAAGGGCGAGGAGGAGAAACGGCTGCTCGTGCAGTATCAGGCAGAAGACACCAAACCGACCGGCGAGGCCGGTGAAGTCGCTCAGCTCGCGGCATAGGGCCTTTGGTCCAAGGCGCGCCGCGAGGCGAGGCGCGCGGTTGACGCCGGCGGCTGCACGCGTTCGCGCGTGGATATACACTCGCGCGATGACGCCAAAGTGGATCGAGCGTCAGATCGACGAGGCGCTGTTGCTCGTCGCGACTCAGGCGGCCTTCCTGTACGTGCACAGGCGCGCCCGGCGGCTCCTGCCGAAGGTCGCAGCCGGTGCCCTCGTGCTCACGGGCCTCGGCGCGGCCGCTGCGACGGTTGCCGCTGGCGTCGGCGCCGTGGGAGCGGCCAGCGGCGCGGTGGCATGGTACCGCTACCGCTCCAGGAGGAATGGCGACGTGACTCCCGCGTGGGACACGAACTGGCGGCCGGACACTTCCGGCGCGACGCCCGCGACGACGATGGGCTCCAAATCGGTCGACGCGCCTGCGTAGGCCCCCAATCTGAACACTCTGAGAGCTCGCAAGAGCCGGATCGCTGCGCGCTGGTCGCGGCAGTGATGTGATTGCGCCTCGCTTTCACAGTCGACGCGCCGACCAGAAGGAGAAAACGCACCATGGCCACACCTCGGCGAACTGCTGCCCCGGGTCCGCGCCACGTCCGCGCCCTCAGTGCCCTCTCGCGACAGCCTTTCAGCGCGGCACGGGCGGCTCGGCTGATCGCGACCGTCACGCTCGCGGTCACGATCGTCAGCGGGGTCGTGATCCACTGGGCCGACAAAACAAACTTCCCCAACGTCGGCCGCGGGCTGTGGTGGGCGGTGCAGACGGTCACCACCGTGGGCTACGGGGACGTGGTCCCCACGACGACGCCGGGCCGACTTATCGCCGCATTGGTGATGATCGTGGGAATCGCCTTCCTCGCGGTGACGACCGCCGCGATCGCGTCCACGTTCGTGGAGGCCGCGCGCCGGCACGAGCGCGACGAGGGCGAGCTGCTTGCCGCAAAGCTCGATCAGATCAGCGCGCGCCTCGACGCAATCGAGGGAAGGATCAGCGCCATCTGGCCATGACGTAGGGTTGCGCCGTGACATCTGTCGATGTCGAGCTCGGGCTGACGGCTCTGGCGGCGATGCTGTCGCCTACCACCCTGCTGTTCACGGTCCTCTCGCTCGTGCTCGGCGAGCGCCCCATCCGAACGGGGGCATGGTTCTTCCTAGGCGCCTTCGGCGTGACGCTGCTGATCGGCGTGGTCGCCGCGTTCGTGCTCGGCAACGCGGCCACCCCATCGCCTCCCTCCTCGGAAACTCCCCCCACATGGGTCGCGATCATCGACGTCGTGGCCGGCGTGCTCCTGCTCGTGTTCGTGGCGCGCGCGCTGCGGCGACCGCGCGACCCGAAGCGGACCGCCGACGCGGTCGAGAAGGCAGGCAAGATCGCGTCCTCGCCCGCGGCCGCGATCATCGCCGCTGGCGCCACCCTCGCCAACCCTGGCGGCTTCATCCCGATCGCGCTCAAGGACATCTCGCAGCTGAATCCGAGCGCCGGCGAATACATCGTCCTGTGGCTGGGCTTCGCGGTGGTGTCGCTGCTGCCGCTGCTGGTCGCGCTGCTGCTGCTCGTCGTGGCTCGCGTCTGGACGCTCGCCTTGCTTCACAGGCTGCGGGGCTGGCTGGAACGGAACGTCAGAACGCTCGCCGCGGCGATCGTCGTGCTGCTCGCAACGGCGCTCCTGCGCAACGGCATCGTCGGCCTCACCAGCTAGAGCGAAGTCGAGACCCGAGGAGGCTGAGGGGAGCGCCGATCAGTGGTGAAACCCCGTGCGCTTCTCCTCCTCGACGGGCGTGCCACCGTGCTTCTCCAGACGCTGGATCACGCGGTCCAGATCTTCGAGCAGCAGGCGACCCAGGTCGTAGCTGAAGCCGTTTCGCACGACGACGCGCAGCACGGCCATGTGACGGATGTTTTCGGGCATGCGGTACGCGGGCACGAGCCAGCCGTTCGCACGCAGGTCCTCCGATATGTCATACACCGTGTAGCTGTCGATGTCATCGCGCAGCTTGAACGCGAACAGCGGCAGGTTGTCGCCATGCGACACGAGCTCGAACACACCGAGCTTCGCGACGTCGCTGGCCAGTCCCCTTGCGATGTCCCGCGCCGTCTGCTGCACGCGCGCATAGCCATCGCGCCCCAGACGCAGGAAGTTGTAGTACTGCGAAACAACCTGTGCGCCAGGCCGGGAGAAGTTCAGCGCGAAGGTCGGCATGTCGCCGCCCAGATAATCGACGTGAAATATGAGTTCCTCCGGCAGCGCCTCGGGGTTGCGCCACACAACCCAGCCGACACCCGGGTAGACGAGCCCATACTTGTGCCCCGACGTGTTGATCGATTGCACGCGCCGCACGCGAAAGTCCCACCTCAGCTCGGGGTCGATGAACGGCGCGACGAAGCCTCCGGAGGCGCCGTCGACGTGCATCGGGATGTCGAGACCCCGCTCCTCCTGCAGCTTGTCCAGCGCAGCGGCGATGTCGGCTACCGGCTCATACACCCCGTCGTACGTCGACCCGAGGATCGCAACCACCCCGATCGTGTTCTCGTCACACGCACCGACGGCCCCCTCCGGCGTCAGGTAGGTCGCGTCCGCGCTCACCGGCACGAGGCGCATCTCGACGTCCCAGTAGCGGGCGAACTTCTCCCAGCAGATCTGCACGGTCGAGCCCATCACCAGGTTGGGCCTGTCGGTCGGCTTGCCGGCGGCCTTCTGGTGCTCGCGCCAGCGCCACTTGAGCGCCAGACCGGCCAGCATGCATGCCTCGCTGGAGCCCGTCGTCGAGCACCCGGTCGCCGTCTCATGAGAAGGGGAGTTCCACAGGCGCGAGAGCATGTTCACGCAGCGCATCTCGACCTCGGCCGTGCGGGGGTACTCGTCCTTGTCGATCATGTTCTTGTCTGCGGCCTCGGCCATCAGCAGCGAGGCCTGCGGCTCCATCCAAGTGGTGACGAACGTCGCCAGGTTCAGCCGCGCGTTGCCGTCGAGCATCAGCTCGTCGTGCACGATCTGATACGCGGTGTCGGGGTCCATCTCCCCATCGGGGATGTCGAGCCGCGGAACCTGGCCGGTCTCGCCAGGGCGACAGAACTGCGGATGGATGCTGACCGGCAGTTCCTCCGTCGACAGTGCTTGCGTGTGCAGCGCCATGCGTCATGCCTCCTTGGACGACGTCTGTGTTGCGCAAACCGCGCGATCCCCAACGAGGCTCACGGCCGGCGCTTCGGGCTCGGCGGATCCTAACCGTCTGCTCCTTCGCGCCGCGGCGCACCCGCGATCGTGCGGATTGCGGGAAAACACCCGGTCGCGGCACGTGAGGACGCGCGCGAACCCGATCCGCTAGCATGCGCGCCGTTCGCCGGCGGCGCAACCGCGGGGAATGACTGCTAAGGGGGTTGTATGGCGGTTAGGTTCCATACCGAACTGGTGCGATGACCAACGACCTCGCCCGCTGGCAGTTCGCGACGACGAGCATCTACCACTTCATTTTCGTGCCCGTGACGATCGGGCTCGCGTTTCTCGTCGCGATCCTGCAGACGGCCTGGTATCGCAACGACAAGCCCGAGTACAGGCGACTCGCGCGATTCTTCGGAACGCTGCTCATCATCAACGTCGCCGTCGGCGTCGTGACCGGCCTCGTACAGGAGTTCGAGTTCGGGATGAACTGGTCGGCGTACTCGCGCTTCGTCGGCGACGTGTTCGGCGCGCCGCTCGCAATGGAGGGGCTCGCCGCGTTCTTTCTGGAGTCGACGTTCCTGGGCCTGTGGCTGTTCGGCTGGGACCGGCTGCCGAAGGGCGTCCACCTCGCCTGCATCTGGCTGGTCGCGATTGGATCGATGCTCTCGGCGATGTTCATCCTGGCCGCGAACTCCTGGATGCAGCATCCGGTCGGTTACGTGCTCAACAGCCACGGGCAGCCGGAACTGAACAGCATCTCTGCACTGTTCACCAACCCGACGTTTCTCTGGGGTTATGTGCATGTGATCCTCGCCTCGCTCGTGACGGGCTCGCTGGTGATGCTCGCGGTGTCGGCCTGGTATCTGAGAAAACAGCGCGAGGTCGAGCTGTTTCGCAACTCGGCGCGACTGTCGGTGATCGTGTTGTTGCCCGTGATCGTGCTGCAGCTGTTCGTCGGCAACAAGCTCGGCGAGATCGAGACCAAATACCAGCCGATGAAGATCGCCGCGGCTGAGGCGCAGTGGGAAAACTGCAAACCCTGCTCCTTCTCGGCGTTTCAGATCGGCGGCGGCAAAAATGACAAGACCCCGTCGCAGATCATCGAAATACCCCACCTCTTGTCGGTCCTTGCGACCGGCGAATTCAACGGCGCGGTGGAGGGCCTGAACCAGCTGCAGACCGAATACGAGCACAAATACGGGCCGGGCAACTACGTCCCCGACGTGTTCATCCAGTACTGGTCGATGCGCCTGATGGCCTACCTTGGCTCGCTGATCCTTCTCCTGGCGCTGTGGGGGGCGTGGCTTTTGCACAGGGGCGCGCTCGAGCGCTCGAGATGGTTTCTTGGAATATCGATGTGGGCGGTGATCACACCGTTTATCATGAACACCGCTGGCTGGTTACTGACCGAGAACGGCCGCCAGCCGTGGATCGTGCAGGGGCTGATGAAGACGGTCAACGCGAACTCGCCGTCGGTGACATCGACCGACATCTGGATCAGCCTGATCGCGTTCGTGCTCATCTACATCGCGCTGGGCGCGGCAGATCTCGTTCTGATGCTGCACTACGCCCGCAAGGGCCTCGACCGTGACGTGGGTGACGTGGGTGGTGCAGGCGGCGAGGCGACGCTTCCGGCGATGAGCTATTGAGGAGAAACTGATGCTTCACCTCGACACACTCTGGTTTGTCATACTCGCGATTCTGTGGGTCGGCTTCTTCGTGCTCGAGGGGTTTGACTTCGGCGTGGGCGCACTGCACATGCTCGTCGGCAAGACCGAGGCCGAGCGGCGCGTCGCGGTCAGCACGATCGGCCCCTGGTGGGACGGCAACGAGGTCTGGCTGATCGTCGCGGGGGCGGGAACATTTGCGGCCTTCCCCGCCTGGTACGCGACGTGGTTCTCGGCCCTCTATCTCGCGCTCCTGCTCGTGCTCGCGGGCCTGATGGCGCGCGGCGTGGCGCTCGAGTACATAACAAAGCGCGACGATGAGCGCTGGCGGCGCGCCTGGCGCTGGGCGCTTACGATCGGGAGCCTGCTGGTGCCGCTGCTGCTGGGAGTCGGCCTCGGTGATCTGTTGAACGGCCTGCCGATCAACTCGAGTCACGAGTTCACGGGGAACTTCGCCGATCTGCTCACGGGCTACGGGCTGTGGACGGGCGTAACGCTGCTCGGCCTGTGCCTGCTGCACGGCGCGACGTTTCTGAAGCTGCGCACGAGCGGCGCGGTGCGCGAGCGTGCCGTGGCGCTCGCCCGCCCGCTCGGATGGGCCGCGATTGCGCTGGTCGTGGGCTTCGTGATCTGGACGCGAATAGTGGCCGGCGGCAACGACGTGCCCGAACCGGTCGAGATCCTCGCGATCATCGCCGTGATCTTCGCCGCGCGCCTCACGGCCACCGACCACGACGGCTGGGCCTTCACGTCGTCAGCCATCGCGATCGCCGCGAGCGTGGGCTCGATCTTCATCCAGCTGTACCCGAACGTGATGGTCTCCAGCACCAACGCTGCCTACAACCTGACGGTGCACAACGCCGCGTCCGGTCCCTACGCGCTAAAAGTCATGACGATCGTCACCGTCATCTTCTTCCCCATCGTGCTGATCTACCAGGGCTGGTCCTTTCACGTCTTCCGCGGCCGCTTGAAGGAACCGGCCGCGGAGCCAGAGGCGCCGGGCGCAGTCGCCCCGGCGGCGCCCCAGGCATGAGCGACTCCCAAAGACACCGCGTCGTGATCGTCGGCGGAGGGTTCGGTGGCCTGTTCGCGGCCAAGTTCCTGCGGCGCGTGCCGGTCGACGTGACGCTGATCGACCGCACCAACCACCACCTCTTCCAGCCGCTGCTGTACCAGCTCGCCACTGGGATCCTCTCCGAGGGCTCGGTGGCACCGCCGCTGCGCGAGGTTCTGCGCAAGCACCGCAATGTTCGCGTCGAGCTGGCGGAGGTTACGGGCTTCGATCTGCAGGCCAAGACCGTCACCGCGTCCCGTCCGCTCGGCTCGGCGCTCACCGTTCCATACGATTCGCTGATTGTCGCCGCCGGCGCTCAGGGGTCGTACTTCGGCCACGACGAGTTCTGCCGGTTTGCGCCCGGGATGAAGACGATCGACGACGCGCTGGAGCTTCGGGCGAGGATCTTCGGCGCGTTCGAGATGGCCGAGCTCGAGGAGGATCCCGAGGTGCAGAACACTTGGCTCACGTTTGCGGTGATCGGCGCTGGACCCACGGGAGTCGAGATGGCCGGACAGATCGCCGAGCTCTCGCGGCGGTCTCTGAAGAAAAACTTCCGCCATATCGATCCTGCAAGCGCGCAGGTTCTGCTGTTCGATGGCGGGGAGGAGCCGCTCGCGACGTTTGGCGACAAGCTGTGCACCAAGGCGACGAGCGAGATCGAACGAGTGGGCGTGCAGCTGCGCATGCGCACCCGCGTTACGGACGTGACGCCCGATGCGATCGTCGTCGACGGGCCAAGCGGCCAGGAACGGATCGCGTGCCACACGAAGGTCTGGTCGGCGGGCGTCCAGGCCTCACCGCTTGCGAAGGCGCTCGCCGAAGCGACCGGTGCAGGGACCGACCGCGCCGGGCACATCGAGGTTCTGCCCGACTGCACCCTGCCCGGACACCCCGAGGTGTTCGTGGTCGGCGACATGATGTCCCTCAACCGCCTCCCCGGCGTCGCCGAGGTCGCGATGCAGGGGGGCATACACGCCGCGCGCACGATCAAGCGCCGCCTGGGCGGCGATACGAGCAGCAAGCAGTTCGTCTACCGTGACCTGGGCAGTATGGCGACGATCGCGCGCTTTCGCGCGATCGTCGACTTCAAGGGACTCAAGGTCGGCGGCTTCATCGGCTGGCTGATGTGGGCTTTCATCCACCTGACGTTCCTCACGGGCTTCAAGAATCGCTGGATCGCGCTGTTCAGGTGGCTGGGCTCGTTCATCGGCAACTCGCGCGACGAGCGGACGATCACGATGCAGCAGGTCGCCGCTCGGATCATCGCCATGCAAGCGGGCGTCAGCCCCTCCGAGGAGAGCATCTCCCGCTACATGGACGAGCACCCCGGGACTCGGCCGGTTCGCGCGCCTGGGCCGCCTCCGAGATCCGGGTCGGTTCCCAAGTAAGCGCCTCGGGCGTGCGAGCCGGATCGCTCGCACCCTGCGGGCGTCGGCTGCGGCGCGTTATCCCATGCGCTGCAACAGGTGGTCGCCCACCCGGACCGCGTTGGCCATGGCCGTCAGCGCCGGGTTGACCGCGGAGATGCTGGGAAAGAAACTCGTGTCGACCACGTAGAGGTTGTCCAGCTCGTGGGCCTTGCAATTGGTGTCCAGCACCGAGGAGCCTGGGTCAGCGCCAAACCGGCAGGTCCCGGCCTGGTGGGCGACCCCCGCGAGCGGGATCTTGTTCTCGAGATAGGCCCAGCGCGGGACCAGATGGTGCTCGTGCATGCCGAGGTGCCCGAGCAGAGAGCGCAGCTGCTCCAGCAGCCGATCGCGTGCTGTGTCGTTGGTCGGCTTGTAGGTGATCATGAGTCTGCCTTCTTTGTCGACCGACACGCGGTTGTCGGGCTGGGGTAGATCCTCGGTCGACAGCCAGAAGTCCACCGCGTGATCGGCGACCTCCTTCAGCGAGAGGCCGAACGGCGCGAGTTTGGTGATCGTCGGCTTCTCCCCGCGGTACATCGCGGGTACGGACTTGCCGACCATCTGGATGTTGCCCATCGGAAACTCCCACGCATCGCTGGCGAAGTAGTAGTCGTTGACCCCGAGCGTCTTCTGAAAGACGGTCGGGTTGGGCTCTTTTGAGATCGCGAGCACTGCCTGGCTGTTATGGAACATGTAGTTGCGCCCGACCTGGTCACAGCCGTTGGCAAGGCCGTTGGGATGCTTGTCGTTTGCCGAGCTGAGGAGAAGCTTTGCGCTGTTGGCCGCGCCACAGGACACGACGACGATGTCTGCGGCGTAGGTCTCCTCGGCGCCGTCGCGCGCCACGACGACCTCGCTGACGCTGCTCCCGGCGGGGCTGGTGCTCAGCCGCAGCGCGGTCGCGTTGGTCAGCAGGGTGACGTTTGGATGCTCGAGCGCGGGCCGCACACCGAGCACCTCGGCGTCTGACTTGGCGTGCACCAGGCAGGGGAACCCGTCGCAGTCCTGACAGCGGACGCACTCGCTGTAGGGCATGTTCTGCTCGTCGAGCATCACGCCGCACGGGGCGTGGAAGGGATGCAGCCCGACCTTGGCAAAGTCGTCAGAGAGCTGCTGGATGCGCGGCTCGTGCGAGACGGCCGGGAACGGATAGGGCGCGCTGGCGAATGGTTCGGTTGGATCCTCGCCGCGCGCGCCGTGCACCTGATAGAGCTGCTCGGCCTTGGTGTAGTAGGGCTCCATCTCCTCGTAGGGGATCGGCCAGGCGGGCGAGATCCCGCCGTGGTGGCCAAGCTCTGAGAAGTCCTCCTCGCGGAACCGGTACAGCGCCGCGCCGTACAGCTTGGTCGCGCCGCCGACGAAGTAGTGCACCTGGGGCTGGAAGGGCTTGCTGCCGTCGGCATACCACGTGTCCTCCGAGACGTAGCGGTTCTCGATGAACACGTCGGCCGCGGACCAGTTCGCCGGCTCGCGGGGCAGCCAGTCGCCGCGCTCCAACAGCAGTATCTTCTTCCCCGAGGGCGCCAGGTGGCGCGCGAGCGTGCCTCCGCCAGCGCCGGTCCCGATGATGATCACGTCGAACGAGCTCATTCCGAGCGCACGTCAACGTATCGCGTTGCCTGCTCGCGTGCGTACAGATCGGCGTAGCGTCCGCGGCGGCGCAGCAGCTGTCGGTGCGTGCCCCGTTCCACCACGGCGCCGCGCTCGAGCACGATCACCTCATCGACGGCATCCAGGCCGCTCAGATGGTGAGTGATCAGCAGCGTCGCCACCCCCTCGGTAGCCTCGAGCAGGTCTTCGACGATCGCATCGGCGGTCGCGGTATCGAGGTGCTCGCCCGGCTCGTCGAGCACGAGCACGGGGAAGTCGGCCAGCAGCGCGCGCGCGATCGCAAGCCGCTGGCGCTGGCCGCCTGAGATCCGGGCGCCCAGCTCGCCGACCTCGGTGTCGAGGCCATCGGCGAGCCCGTGGCTCCAGTCGAGCAGCGACACGCGGTCGAGCGCGCCGTCGAGCTCCTGGGCGGTCGCGCCGCGGCGCGCGAGCAGCAGGTTCTCGCGCAGCGTGCTGTCGAAGATGTGCGCGTCCTGGGCGACCGTGCCGACGATCCGGCGATACTCGTCGCCGGCGAGCCGCGAGATCTCGACGCCATTGAGCGTCACCGACCCCTGCTCGTACGCCAGGAAGCCCAGCAGCACCGACGCGAGCGTCGACTTCCCGGCGCCGCTTGGGCCGACGATCGCCACCCGCCGGCCCGGAGCGAGCTCGAGGTCGACTCCGTCGACTGCCCACGGCGCGTGCGCAGAGTGGCGCGCGCGCACCCCGCGCACGCTGATGTGGTGCGGTGGCGCCGGCAGCGCGACGGGCTGTGCGGGCATGGGTACCCGGGGCTGCGCGTCGAGCACCTCGAACACGCGCGCGGCCGACTCGCGGACCCTGGCGAGCGTCTGCGTGGCCGCGGGAAGCCCCGAGACCAGCTCGAAGGCGGCGAGCGGCACGAGCGCGACCGTGGCGAGCAGGACGCCCGCAAGCTGCCCCGAGCGCACGGCTGAGACGCCGACGAGCAGTGCCCCCCACATCGCCAGCCCACACAGCAGTGTCGTGAGACCCTGGCCGACTCCGGCGGTGCGCGCCCCTGCGAGCGAGACCCGTGTCAGCTGCGCGTCGGCCTCGGCGGCGTGCGCCAGCTGAGCCTCCAGTGCGCCGTTGACGGTCAGCTCGGGCGCGCCCTGCATGAGGTCCAGCACGCGCTCCCCGAGCGCCCCGCGGGCGGCCGCCTGTCGCGCCTCGCGCCACCGCGCAAGGCACCCCGTCAGCCATGGCAGCGGCACGGCCGCCAGGATCAGCGCGGCGAGCAGGATGAGGCCGGCGCTCGGCAGCGCCAGCCACACGAGCGTGACCGTGCAAAAGCCGACAACCGCGGCGATCGCGAACGGCGGGGCGACGCGCAGCAGCAGATCCTGCATCGCATCCACGTCATCCACCAACCGGGCGAGCAGATCGCCGCGGGAGAACGCCGGCAGCCCGGCGGGGGCAAGACGCTCCAGGCTGCGATAGACCTGCACGCGCAGCTCGGCGAGCAGCCGGAACGCGGCGTCATGGCCTGCCAGCCGTTCGCCGTAGCGCAACAGCCCACGCGACAGCGCAAAAAACTGGACCGCTACGATCGCAAGCGCCAGCGCCGACTCCTCGGGACGCTGCGACGCGCGCGATATCAGCCAGGCCGACGTGGCAATCAGACCGATCCCGGCGCCGACTGCGCCTGCCCCGAGCAGCGTGGCGAGGATCAGGCGCTGGGATACCGGCCGCGCAAGCGCCAACGTACGCGCGAGCGGCGCGCGCGCGGCCCGCCGCGTCGTCGCACCAGGCCCGGTCACGGCAGGGGCGCTCACGCGACCACCATCGTGCGGTCGAGCGCGACGACGCTGTCGGCCAGCGCGATCAGCGCCGGGCGATGGGCAGCGATCACGGTCGTGCGGTCGTGCGCGATGCTGCGCACCGCCTTGAGCACCTGCTCCTCGGTGGCCCCGTCCAGGGCCGCGGTGGGCTCGTCGAGCAGCAGCAGCGGCGTATCGCGCAGGAATGCGCGCGCGAGCGCGACGCGCTGGCTCTCGCCCGCCGATAGCACGGCCCCCGCGCTGCCCAGCGGTGTCTGCAGGCCGTCGGGCAGGCGCTCGACGACGTCGTCCAGCCCCGCAGCGGCAATCGCCATCGAGAGCTGCCGCGCGGAGGCGTCCGGGCGGCCGAGTCGCACGTTGTCGGCGATCGAGGCGGCGAACATGTGGGGACGCTGTGGTACCCACGCCAGCCGCGCGCGCCATGCCGCGAGGTCGAGCTCGCCGAGCTCGACCTCGCCCACGTACACCGACCCGGCCTGCTGCGCGACGAGCCCAAGCAGCACGCCCAGCAGCGTCGACTTACCGCACCCGCTCGGACCCGTCACGGCCACTACCTGCCCGGGCTCGATCGTCAGCGAGAGGCCCTCGAGGACCGGCCGCGGGCTCCCCGCTCGCAGCACCGTCAACTCGCGTACCGACAGGCCGGTGACCGACGGATCGGGGACGTCGGTGCGGGGCCCACCGGTGGGCAGCGGGCGCTCGAGCGCGTCGAACGCCTGCTGCGCGGCGCTCATCCCCTCGACGCTGGCGTGGTAGTTGGCGCCGAGCTGGCGCAGCGGCAGGTAGGCCTCCGGCGCGAGCACGAGCACGAACAACGCGGTGCGCAGGTCGAGATCGCCACCCAGCAGCCGCAGTCCAACGGCGACCGCGACGATCGCGACCGACACGGTGGACACGAGCTCGAGCACGAGCGAGGACAGGAAAGAGATCCGCAGCGTTGCGATCGCGACGCGCCGGTAGCGCTCGGTCACCGTCGCGATGGTGGCGATCTGGGCCTTCGCGCGCCCGAACACCTTCAGCGTGCCCAGCCCTGTCACGACGTCCAGGAAGTGACCGCCGAGCCGCTGCAGCAGGCGGAACTGTTCGTCCATGCGCTCCTGGGTGCTCGCGCCGACGAGCGCCATGAACAGCGGGATCTGCGGGAGCGTCGCGGCGATGATCGCGGCCGATATCCAGTCTGCGGCGGCGATCGCCGCGACCACGACGAGCGGCACGATCGCCACCAGGCACAGCTGGGGGAGGTAGAGCGTGTAATAGGCGTCGAGCGCGTCGATGCCGCGCGTGGCGAGCATGGCGAGCTCGCCACTGCGCTCGCGCACCAGACCGTCCGGTCCCGTGAGCGCCGCGCCGCGCAGCAGGCCGGCGCGCAGCTGCGACTTCGCGCGTGCGCCCGTGCGACTGGCCGCCACCTGCGACAGCCAGGCGATCGCGGCGCGCGCGACCACCACCCCCAGCAGGGCCGCGAGCGGACCGCGTAGCTGCGCCACGCCGCTGTGCCCGTCGACCGCCGAGCCGATGACGTCGGCCAGAAGCCATGCCTGAGCAACGAGCGCGACTGCCGCGAGCGTCCCGAGCGCCACCGTGACGGCGAGCAGCGTGCGCGTCGCTGGGGCGTGGCGCAGCAGCCGCGGGTCATAGGTCCTCGCACTCATGAGGGGATCATCGCTGCTGGCCGCCGGGGGGGCTACACGCGCTGCAGCAGCGTGTGCTTCTCGGCGACGAACTCCGCGTCGGTCAGCGCGCCGCGCTCGTGCAGCGTGGCGAGGCGCTCGAGCGCGGCCAGGCGCTCGTCGGTGGGGCTGGGCGCAGCGGCTGCCGGGCCGCGCGCCGCCAGGCGACCGCGCATGCCCCCCCACCACGCGCGGACCGCGCCCGCCGTGTCCCCGACGCGCACGTCGGGGAACTCCAGCTCGGTCTGCGTGCGCAGCGCGTGAAGCCCGAACGCGGCGAGCGCGGCGAGCCCGATCATGGGGATGAGCTCGCGCGTCGCGGGCGTCGGGCCCCATAGCACGAGCAGCAGCAGGATCGCGCCGACCGTCGCGTAGCTGGCGACGACGTGGTCGCGCAGGTACGGGGCGAGCCCGCGGCGTACCAGGCGCGCCGGTTGGGTGTGCCCGGCGAGCCAGGCGACGGTCACGAACACCAGCCCGTACACGACCATCGCCAAGGCCAGGTCATACAGCAGCGACGTCCCGATCGACCACGCGGCGTGAGCCGCCGGCCGGTTGGAGGGCGCGGCGACGAGGCTGTCGACGATCTCGTCTCCGGCGACGCGCCGCGCGAACAGCAGCAGGATGCCGATGCCGAAGATGCACCAACCGGTCGTGCGCAGCGCCACCCGCCGTCTGCCCTCCGAGAGCCACACGGCGAGCGCGAACAGCAAAACGCTGAGCAGCGGCAGCACGATCGCCAGCCCGCGAATCGCTTTGGCGATGTCCTGCGCGGTGCGAAGCTGCTTGGAGCGCATGATCACCAGCTCGCCGGTGCTCGCCGGCAGCGTGACGCCGAGCCGCTGCTTGGCCGCCGCGCGGACCTGTTCGCCGCTCGCGCCCTGCAGCTTTTCGCGCGCGCTCGCGACCTGGCTCTGCACGCCCAGCTGGCCCGCGAGCTGATCGACGACCTCGTGCAGGTTCAGCGACACGACGCCCGCGCGCGTCGACACCAACCCGCGCCCCCCGTTGAGGATCGTCAGCAGCTGCCTGTGAGCCGTTTCGTTCGCTCGCCGCCAGGCTTCCTGTACCTGGGAGGTGGCGAGCAGCGGCGGAACGAGGCGGTTGGCCAGCAGCCGCAGGCCTGAGGAAGCGGGGCCCGCGAGGCCCTGCACTTCCTTTGGCAGCACTGTCTTCAGTTCCTGTTCGACGTCGACGGAGCTGAACAGCTGGTTGACGAGGTAGGTGCCGAGTGCTTCGTCGATCTGGTGGTTGGCGAGCAGCTGGCCGCTTGTCTTGGTCCAGTTTGCCGTGCTGAGCGCCTGCCGGTTGACCCACACCGCAAAGCAGGCGAAGAAACCGACGACGACCGCGAGCGTGAACACGATCGGCACCGCCACGCGGTGCCGGCGCGCGAACGGCGCCGCCGGCTCGTGTGGGGTCGGCGGCGGCAGCGCGGAGCTCGTCATGGTCGTGTCAGTACATCACCCGCCCTCGATGCTCGTCTGATCCTGGCGCACGCGCGCGAGCACGCGGTCACCGATCCGAGGCGCCGGCGCGTACACGACGACCGTCCGTGCGAAGCGATCCTGCAGGCATCGCCGACGCGCATCCCACAGCATGATCAGGTAGCCCGCGAACAGCGGGATCGCGGCGAGGATCGACATGCCGAAGCGCGCTGCCGCGCGCAGCGGACCGATCGGCCGCCGCGTGCGGCCGTCGAGCACGCGGGTGCACATCAGGCGCGACCCCGGCGTCTGCCCCGTGGTCGACCAGAAGAACGCAAAGTAGGCCACCGTCCACAGCACCCATGCCGCTCCGCCGATGGCCGCGATGATCGCCTTGGCTTCAGAGGGGAGGTGCAGGATCGAGGCTGCCAGCCCGACGACGACGGCGACGAGCGCCGCCGAGCCATTGATCAAGGCGGCGTCGAGCCCGAGCGCGACGGCCCGCGTGACCAGCCCGGCGTAATCGCCGTCGGTGCCGGCGGAGGCGACCGCCGTGGGGACCGCGCGCGCGCCACGCAGCCTAAGTATCGCCGCCGCCTGCGCCGCCGCGGCGTCAGAACGCGGGCGCCGGTCGGGCGGGGTCGTGCCGGCGAGGCCGACCGGCCGTCGCGCATCGACCAGACGCACCGGGCGCGGATCGGTGGGGGCGCTCATCGCAGCTTGCCGCCGGGCAGCGACGCGCGCCCTTGTGCCTCGATGCCCGCGCCGGCCGCCGGCTTGGGGCGGCGGCCGATCACACGGTGCGCGGCCCTCTCCACCCAGGCGTCGCCGGCGCGCGAGCGGTCGCGCGCAACGCCTGCCACCTGGTCGACGAAGCCGCTGCCCTGGTGCGCGATCGCCTCGGTCACCGAGGGGCTGCGGGCGATCTCGTCGACCAGGATCCACAGCGCCTCGCTCTGGAGCAGGTGCGAGACGACAGCTTCGGGCAGCCGGCTCTCGAGCGCGTCGGCGATCACTCGCTCCAGCTCGGGACCGGCGATCGCGCGTTGCGCGATCTGCTCGGCGATTCCGTCTCGCAGGATGCGGTCGGCCAGCCGCTCCGCCAGGCCCGCCGCCGCGACGCGATCGACCAGCCGGTCAACGGTGTCGCCGGTCGCCAGCCTCGTCACGACGGCGTCGAGCGTGTCGAGGGCGAGCCGTTCGCCCCTGTCGCGCACGGCCGTGCGCGTCCTGCGCTCGCCCGCAACGGCCCCGCCGGCGGCGGATGAGGCCGCCCTCAGCGGGGCGACGGCGACGCGCAACGCGGCGCGAGACAGGGAGTTGACGAGGCTCAGCGGTGGCTCCGTGTTCGGTTTCAGCCCGGCTTGCCACGCGGTGCGAGCGCCGTGCCCTGCACGGTCGGCAGATCGGACCGCTCACGATAGACCCTGAGCGAGGGTCTGGCAACGACGCGCGATGGCGCCCACACACCGTACAGTCGCCGTCTGGCGGGCGCGACGACTTCGAGCTCAGCGCGCCGCCGGCCGTGCGCGACCGAGGTTGGCGACGATCAGCGACACGACCGTGACGAGGTAAATCTGTCCGAGCAGGCCCTCGAACACCGACAGCGTGTGGCCGAGGTCGGTCCGCGCCGTGAGGTCTCCGAAGCCGATCGTCGTCAGGCAGGTGAAGCTGAAGTACAGGCATTCCGACACGGTCGCCGCCTGGCCGCCGGCGAAGAACGGGTGACCGCCCAAGCGGTCGATCGAGCCATAGACGAATGAGAAGAGCATGCCGAGCAGGATGTATACGCAGAGCACCCCGAACACGGCTTCGACCGTCACCGCTTCGCGGGTGCGCAGGCTGCGCACCACCCCCACGATCACCGCCGGCGGCGCGAGCGCGACGAGCAGCGCGTTGGCCGCGCGAATCGCCCCCCCGTTGACCGTGCCGGCGAGCGCTTCCAGCAGGCTCAGGACGATCACGATCGCGACGATCGCCGCCGAGACGCGCATCACCCACGGTTTGACGCCACCCGCCCACAGCGCGAGCAGCAGCGTGACACCGAGCAGGATGCTTACGAACACCTGCTCCCAGCGGCCCGGCGAGGCGACGCCCTGGACCCAGAAGGAGATCGAGATCGCGATCAGCAGCAAGCCGTAGCGCTCGCGCCGAGTGGGGGTGCGCGCACTGGCGTCGAGCGATGCGGCGGCCGACATCTGATTTCAAGCACAGCATCCGTCCCGGACGTCACCCCTCCCTGCCGCGTCCCGCAGTAGGGTCGGCGGACATGGACGAGATCGCCCCTGGCCTGTGGCATTGGACGGCGCGCCACGAGCACATCAACGCCGACGTGAGCTCCTACTACCTGGACGGCGAGCGCGTGCTGCTGGATCCGATGATTCCCGCCGAGGGTCTCGAGTGGTTCGAGCGGCACGGCGCGCCCGCACACGTGCTGCTGACCAACCGTCACCACGACCGCGACGCTTGGCACTTTCACGACCGCTTCGGCTGTGTGGTCCACTGCGTCCGCAATGGGCTGCACGAGCTGCAGGGTCGCGGACCGGTCGAGCCGTTCGACTTCGGCGACGAGCTTCCCGGCGGGATCGTGGTGCACGAGGTCGACGCGATCTGCCCTGACGAGACCGCGCTTCACATCCCCGCCCACCGTGCGCTCGCGTGCGCCGACGGCGTGGTCCGCTGGCCCGGGCAGGAGGGGCTCACGTTCGTTCCCGACACGCTCATGGACGAGCCGCAGCAAACGAAGGCCGCGCTCAAGGACGCCTACCGCTCGCTGCTGGGGCTCGACTTCGAGCTGCTGCTGCTGGCCCACGGCGAACCCGTGTGCAGCGGCGCCAAGGATGAGCTGCGGGAGTTCGTCGCAGGCGACTGACCAGCACGCGCGCCGCCCCAGGTAGAGGTATCGTTAGGCGCCGATTACAGACGTCCTGGGGCTCGTCGGGCTTTATTCGTCGGTGGCATCGATGGCGGGCACATCTGCGCTGGGGGAGGCGGGCGATGAAATATCTCTGGCATAGCGGCGCGAGCCTGAATGGAGGCTGCGGCACATACCGCGTGCGCCTCAGCGCTGCGCCGCGTGTACCAGGGGACGTGCGTACGAGGGACGTGCGGTCACGCAGCTTGCCGACATCGCGGCCGGTGGATCGCAGGCCAGTGCCGCTGAATCCCGAGGGATTCCCGTGAGCAGCCAACGGACACGAAGTCGTTCGTCGCTGGGATCGCCAGCGCGCCAGGGGCCGGCAGAACAGAGCAATCCGACCACGTCGACCCGACGGCCAGGAGGTGAGCTCTCGCTAGCCGGGGATAGCCTGGCCGCGGAGGGTCGCGCCGACCTCGCCGCGCGCCTGCGAGCACGAAGTGCAGAGATCGAGAACGCGATGTTCGATCGCTTCCGAGAGATGGGCTTTTCCTCGGCAGGCGGTGAGGACGCTGCCTACATCGCCGGTGTGCGGACCGCGATCACCGAGGTCGTCGAGTACAACATCATGGCCGTCGAGGGGGACGAGCGGGGGTTGGACTCGATACCGCCGGCGCTGGCGGCCCAGGCGCACCGTGCGGCGCGCAACGGGGTCAGCCTCGAGAAGGTGCTGCTGCGCTATAACGCCGGCCGCGCGCTCATCGAGGATGTCGTCGTGCAGGAGGCCGATCAGAGCGAGCTGGCAAGCCACAGAATGGCACTGCGCCAAGTGCTGGGAACGCTGGCGATCATGCATGACCACTGGACATCCTCGGGAGTCAACGAGTACCAGTGCGAGCTGGCGCGCGTGGCGCATTCTCCCGAGCTACGCCGCCTGGAGCGCGTGCAGAGACTGCTCGCCGGTGGGCGGGTCGACTCCAGCGAGCTCGGTTATGAGCTCGACGCTTGGCATCTGGCCTTGATCGCGATGGGCTCAAGGGCGGGCGAGACCGTCCGTCGCCTGGCCTCGGGGCTTGGCCGCGAGCTGTTGAGCGTGCCGCGCGGCGAGCAGACCGTCTGGGCGTGGCTGGGCGGCCAGCGCAGACTCACGGCCGCAGATCTCGAGCGCCCGCTGTCAGCCAAGCAGGCGACCGGCGTGTCGCTTGCCGTCGGAGAGCCGGAGAGGGGAATCGATGGATGGCGCCTCAGCCACCGCCAGGCCCAGGCCTCGATGTTGGTCGCGCTGCACAGGCCGCAGCGGCTCACGCGCTATGCCGACGTCGCGCTGCTCGCGGCCGTGCTGGGCGACGAGCAGCTGGCGAGGTCGCTGGTTGAGATCCATCTGTCGCCGCTTGAGGACGAGCGCGACGCAGGCGCGGTATCACGCCAGACGCTGCGCGCCTACTTCGCAGCGGCCTGCAACGCGGCGACGGCGGCCGCCGCACTCGGGGTGGACCGCCACACCGTCCAGCGTCGCCTGCACGCGATCGAGAAGCGGCTCGGTCGTCAGCTGCATACATGCCAGGCTGAGCTCGTGGTGGCGCTGCGCGTACAGGAGCTGGGCGAGCTCGCCGGACTGTCAGACGCTCAGCCGCCTGCGCAGTCAAGCTGACCGGGCGCCACAGGCTCACGCGGGGCCGAGCGCACCGCGGGGCGCATCTGTATTAGTGCGGTTTGCCACATTGGCGCACCACGGGCGGCCCGCTGGCTGATACCTATTGGCTTGACTGAAAAATCAGCCTCTCTACGACGGGGATGGGAGTGGCCATGAGGTCTTCTGTGCGGTCCTTTGCTGAGGTTGCCATCCGGCCCGACGACGCGGGCGCTGACGTCGCGTCGCTTGAGGCCGCCAAATCGCTTCAGAGCATTCGTGCGGCGCTGGCTGGGAGGTTGCGGGCGCGACGTGCAGAGATCGAGGAGACGGTCTTTGCGCGCTTTCGCGAAACGGGCTTTGATCCCGCAGCTGGCGAGGACGTCGACTATGTCGCCGGATCGCGCGCTGCGATCGCCGAGGCGGTGGACTTCGGCCTTGTGGGCATCGAGCGGGGCGAGTCATGGTCTGGCTCGCTTCAACCGGCGACCGCGGCTCAGATGCGCCGCGCCGCGCGCGCCGGCGTGAGCCTTCAGAAGGTGCTGGCGCGCTACAACATCGGCCGCGCGGTCCTGGAGGACTTCGTCGTGCAGGAGGCCGAGCAAGGCGACCTGGCAAGCCAGAGGATCGCCTTGCGCCACCTGCTCGCCACGCTGGGGGTCCTGCTCGACCACTTGACATCCGCCGGGCTCGAGGAGTACCAGCGCGAGCTGCAGCGCATGGCGCATTCGACCGAGCTGCGTCTGGTCGAACGTGTCCAGCGCCTGCTTGCCGGTGGGCACGTCGACTCCGCCGAGCTCGGCTATCAGCTCGACGCCTGGCATCTCGGCGTGATCGCGACGGGCGCGAGGGCCAGGCAGACCGTCCGGTCTTTGGCCGGGGGCCTAGGTCGCGAGCTGTTGAGCATGCCGCGCGGCGAGCAGACCGTCTGGGCGTGGCTGGGCGGCCAGCGCAGGCTTGCCAGCTCAGATGTCGAGCGTCTTCTGTCAGCCAGAGAAGCTGCCGGCGTTTGGCTGGCGATCGGCGAGCCAAGACAGGGTGTCGAGGGATGGCGCCTGACCAACCGTCAGGCGCGGGCCGCAATGCTCGTCGCCGTGCGCAGGCCGCCCACGAGCCTCACACGATTTGCCGACATCGCGCTGCTCGCCGCCGTGCTGCGTGACGAGGGGCTCGCACGGTCTCTGGTGCAGATCCATCTCTCGCCGCTGGAGGATCAGCGCGATGGGGGCGCTGCCTCACGCGAGACGCTGCGCGCCTATTTCGCCGCTGGGTGCAACGGGGCGACAGCCGCCGCCGCACTCGGAGTCGCGCGGCACACGGTTGAACGGCGCCTGCGCGCGATCGAGGAGATGCTCGATCGCCCGCTGCGCACGTGCCATGCCGAGTTGGAAGTGGCGCTTCTGCTGGAGGAGCTCGGCGATGCGACCAGATCGTCCGGTCGCAGTCGATCAACTGCGCAGTGAGCGCCTCGGACTCCTCAGAAGCATTACGCCGGCACGCGTAAGGCAGAGGGGACATTTTGGGTGCCGCGGTGTGTCACATAGGCATACCTGCTGCCCCCCGAGCACTGATATTCGTTTGCGAAGTAAATCCAGGCTCTTACTACAGGAATTGGGGGCTGGCGATGGTGTCGCGCGTGCGAATCTTGGCAGTGTGTCATGCATATTCTTTGGACGGACCTGTGGACACTCGGCAGTGTGCCCCGGGGTGCCATGTCGTGTGGCGCCCCCCGGCGCACGAGCGCTCGGGCCGAATCCATAAAGCCGTCTTGGCTCGACATCAGGCTCGACGTAGGCAAGCAGCTCGCCTACGGCTCCCGATGCGGGCGGCAAGCGCGCGCCAAGTGGCACGCTCGTGCTGCGAGCAGTGATGCGGGAAAATGGGTCCGGGCTCCACTCCTCCTGGGGAGCCCGGACCCGATCAGTGACTCAGGCATGAGCGATCCTGTTGCGAAAGACCCGGTAGATAGACCCGGCGACTGGCCGCGCTCCGGCCGATGATCGAGGAATGCGAACGCCCCAGCGATGCGATTGTGGGCGCTGGGGCCGGCTACTTGGGTGATGTGGCGCCATCCACAACGCCGCGGGGTGTAGAGCCGCTCGACGTCAGCGACGGTCGAGCCCTGCCCGCCGAAGGCCGGCAGCAGGGGGGCGTTCACGACCGAGCGATGGTCGGCAGGGTCGAGGGCTTGCGGCCGCGGTCGCGCCCGACATAGCGAAGCCGCCCCTGCGCCGCATCGGGCGAACGTGGCATCGGTGCGCCCGCAGTCAGGTCTGTCAGAAGTCCGTTTGCGGGCTATTTCCAGCGCCCCCGGCAGGATTCGAAACCTGCGACCCTCGGATTAGAAGTTGCTCCCTGGGGGTCAGATTTGGCTTGGTAGAGCCAAATAAACGCGGGTCAACTCTGTCCCAGGGGGGTCACATTTGCCGAGTCGGGGACAAATTTGGGGACAGAATCGGGAGCTATGGTCTCGCGGGACGTAAGCGACAATTGGTGCGGCCGGATCTGGTCGCTTCGCGCTCTACGGCCGGTAGAAAGCAGCGAAGACCCCTTGCGGGCGGTTTTCGCGCCAGCCACTCCAGATGACAAGCGCGTCCCCGCCACCGTCGATGCCGGTGTCGACTTCGAACGGAATTTGGCTGTCCGGCGCGATGAGCCGCACACCGGCCACACGGTCTCCCTCACCCGTGGCCACGGCCACTTGGGGTATGGTCGTATCGCTCCGCCACGCGATCACAAAGTTGCCCGCGCCGTCGGCTGCAACCGTCGGTTCGGTCGAGGCGCGGGGTCCGCCGACAACATGCGCCTTGGCGAAGCGAGTCTCGCTTGTAGGGAGTCGCGACCACTCCAAACCCGTCTCCATCCCGTTGGCTTCGTTGGTGAAGACGGTCAAGTCCTCGTGGCGACCGTCAGCAGTCGCAAGTAGCGGGTTCGTGGCAGCAGTGCGTGACACCTCCTGCGCGCGAAGCCAGTGGCCGTTCGGACGTCGCACCTCGGCCCACAGGCCGAGCGAGCGTGACTGGCCGGGCTTGACAAGGGCTCCGCCGTACGCGGCCAGAACCGCGACGGTTCCGTCATCGGACAGCGCCACCGCGTCCTGCATGTCGTCGGTGACCGGGACTCGGCCCAGCATCAAGACTTGCTGCGAGCACTGCCCAGCCGCATCGCAGACGGCAACGACCGGCCGTGACGGCTGTGCTCCCGCGAGTGGGACCGCGACCGGAAACTGCGTCACACCCACCGCTGCGAATGTTCCGTGGTCGTTGAGTGCAACCGACACCCCTGGACCCACGAGCCTCATCGGTCCGACAGTCACGGTTCGCCCGAGGTCGCCATTGGCATCCAGCAGCGCGTAGTGAAGTACCCGCGACGTCAAACTCGACGGGTTCGAGGTGACCCAAGCAGCCGCCACCGGCCCATCGGTGCTTTGTACCAGCCCGAGCAGTTTCGTATTCGGCGGAAGCAGCGGATGCGGCGCTGAGAAGGGTTGGCCGGGGCTCGCCGTGGCGACCATCACCGCTTCACCCGGAACTTCGCTCCACACGGCGTAGGCCACGCCGGACCCGGAGACTGCAACGCGCACGTCAGCTGATCCATGACTGCTCAAGACGACGGGAGCTTCAAAGCCCCCGGTCACGCTGCCGCGATCTACGACTACCGGCCCACCAATAGAGGCCGCCGTCCGAGCGCGGTCCGCCTGCGCGGTACCGCCGCCTACCAGCCCGGGTGGTTCGCCGCTGAACCACCCGGCGATCGCCTCGCCGTTCGCCGTGACGGCGAGCTGCGGATAGTAC
>DASPVR010000168.1:0-29367 GCA_035622255.1 Solirubrobacteraceae bacterium
GGGTTTTCGCCGCGCTCGTCCTCGCCCGGACCGAGGTAGGCGGCGAAGGCCTGCAGCGACTGGGCGCGGATCTCGATCGACGCGGGGCTCGCGACGAACGTGTCGATCAGATTCAGGTGGGCGTGCGCGGGCTCTGAGACGACGAACTCGATCAGCGCGCGCAGCCCGGCCGCGACGGCGTCGGGCCAGCAGTCGCGGTGTGCTTCGTAGGCCTCGGCGATGACCAGCTGTGCCTGGCGCATGCCGGCCTTCTGGGCGCCGAGCAGCGCGTCCTGCTTGGTTTCATACATTTCGTAGAACGTCTGGTTTGAGATGTTGGCGCGCTGGGCGATCTCGGGGATCGTGAGGCGTGCGAGCCCCTTCTCGGCGACGATCGCGCCAATCGCGTCGACGATCCGTTCACGCTGGCTTTTGACGATGACGTGACGCGGAAGCTCGTGGCGCCCGCTCGGCAGCGGCCCGCGCGCGCGGCGGGCACGCTCTGAGGACTCGAACATCGCCTCGACCGGAGCCGGGGCCCCGGAGGGCACCGGGCACTCGAGCCCGGCAGGCAGCTCGAGCGGGTAGCTGACCGCCCACGCGGCGAGCTCGTCCGAGAGCGCGGGCAGGTCGCCCAGACGGCCGTGACGCAGACGCGTCGCGGTGACGGCGCCGACCCCGCCGATGATCGCTTTCACGGTCAGATCCGGACGCAGCGGCGACGTCGCCTCGTCGCCTGCCGTCGATGCCGGGCGTCTGCGCCGCACCGCGGAGGTCCCTCGACGCTTGCGGCGCGGGGCGGCGCTGGCGCCGGCGGCCTCGGCCGCCGTCGCTCGCGCGCGGCTCTGATACAGGTGCTCCTCGATCACGCCGAGCGCCCTGTTGCGACGCTGCAGGGCCTTCGCGCCCGCGCCGAAGGCCCCGAGCGCCACGATCATCTCCGGCTGGGCGGCCGCCAGCTGGCCGAAGGCCATGATCGCTCCCTTCAGGCGTTCGCGCTCTGATCCATCGACCTCGTAAGCCTCGATCACGGTCTCCTCGGTGCGCCTGGAGATCTCGTCGTAGGCGGCCAGGAACAGCTCCTCCTTGTCGTCGTAGAGGCTGTAGAGGGTCGGCTGGGAGACGCGCGCGAGCTTGGAGATGTCGAGCACGCGCACCGCCCGGTAGCCGCGCTCGGCGACGAGCTCGATCAGCGCCGTCTGCAGGCGGTCGCGCTGGTCGCGCTTGACCTCCTCGGGGTCCAGCCGCTGCGCGCCGGAGGGAAGCCGCCGGTAGCGCTCAGGGCGGCCGGCGCCCGTGCCCTCGCCCGCGCGCTCGAAACGGGCGGACCCGGCCTCCCCCTGGCGCGGCGTGGGTCTGACGTTGCGTGCGGGCATGTGGGCAAGCGTCTCTGCGGCGCCGGCACAGTGAAGCTTACCGCCCGGGTCCAGCCCGCCCGCGGCGCCCCCGGGCGTCAGCGCTCAGACCGGTCGTCGGCCGTCGCCGCGGCGGCAGCCACGGCGGCGTCGGCCACGCGCACGAGGTCGTCGTCGTCGATCACGTACGGGGGCATCGTGTAGATCAGCTCGCGGAACGGTCGCAGCCACACGCCGCGCTCGACGGCCACCGCCGTTGCGCGTGCGACGTCGACCTCGCGCCTCAGCTCGATCACCCCGATCGCGCCCAGCACGCGCACGTCGGCGACGCCGGGCAGCACGCGCGCCGCCTGGAGCCCGGTGCTCAGACCGCGCTCGATCGCCGCGACGCGCTCGCGCCAGCGATCGTCCTCGAGCAGCCCGAGCGAGGCAAGCGCCACCGAGCACGCAAGCGGGTTGGCCATGAACGTCGGCCCGTGCATCAGCCCCCCGGCATCGCCGCCGGACACCGCCTCGGCCACGGCGCGCGTGCACAGCGTCGCTGCGAGCGTCAGGTATCCACCGGTGAGCGCCTTGCCCACGCACATCAGGTCAGGGGCGACATGGGCGTGCTCGCTGGCGAACAGCGCTCCGGTGCGCCCGAAGCCGGTGGCGATCTCGTCGAGCACGAGCAGCAGCCCGTGCTCGTCACAGAGCTCTCGCAGAAGCGCCACGCAGCGGGGCGAGTGAAAGCGCATCCCGCCCGCGCCCTGCACGACCGGCTCGACGATCACCGCCGCCAGCTCGTGGGCGTGCGCGGCGACGAGCTCGCGCACGTGCTCCGCCCAGGCGCCATCCAGCGACGCGCAGAAGCCGTCGGGGGGGCGATCGGCGAACACGTGCTGGCAGAGCGCGCCCGTGAACAGCCGGTGCATCCCCGCGACCGGGTCGCACACGGCCATCGCGCCGAACGTGTCCCCGTGGTAGCCGCCGCGCACGGTCAGCAGCCGCCTGCGCGCATCGAGGCCGCGCGCGGCCTGGAACTGCAGGCACAGCTTGATCGCCACCTCGACGGCGACCGAGCCCGAGTCGGCGAAGAACACGCGGTCCAGCCCGGCGGGGGCGATCTCGATCAGCCGCCGCGCGAGGCTCACGGCGGGCTCGTGCGTGAGCCCGCCGAACATGACGTGCGCCATGCGCGCGAGCTGCTCGCGCACCGCGCGATCCAGCGCCGGGTGTCGGTAGCCGTGGATCGCGCACCACCACGACGACATCCCGTCGATCAGCTCACGGCCGTCGGCCAGGCGCAGGCGCACGCCTTCGGCCGAGGCGACCGGCAGCGCGGGCAGCCGCGGTGGCAGCGCCGCGTAGGGATGCCAGACGTGCTCGCGATCGAACGCGAGCAGCTCGTCGCCGGGGCCCAGGCCGCGCCTACTCTTCGTAGGGAACGAAGTCGCGCTTGCGCGCTCCGCAGACCGGGCAGAACCACGTGTCGGGGATGTCCTCGAACGCGGTCCCCCCGGGGATGCCGCCATCCGGGTCCCCTTCATCGGGATCGTAGATGTAGCCGCACGATTCGCAGATCCACCGCTGCAGGGTGGTCGTGGCCCCGTTCATCGCCCACAGATTACCGCCGCCTCGCAGGGGTGCAAGCTGGTCGGTTGCGCAGGCGCACGCATCATCTAGGGTCACTGGATGGACGCCGGAGACCCGATCGGCGACGTCGAGCTGCGAGGTCAGCGCCCCAACCGCGGCCCGGCCACGCCGCCGCGCCTGGCCGCGACCGTGATCCTGCTGCGCGGCGGCGCACGCACGCTCGAGGTGCTGCTCGTCAGGCGTACTCCCAAGGCGCGCTTCATGGGCGGGGTCTGGGTCTTTCCGGGCGGCGCCGCGGAGCGCGCTGATCGCGACCCGCGAGCGCAGGCGTCCGCGTCAGAGGCCGGCGCCCTGCGGGCGGCGGCCGTGCGCGAGCTGCGCGAGGAGGCCGGCGTCGAGCTTGCGCGTGGCGCCGAGCTCGTCGAGCTGTCGCGCTGGATAACGCCGCGCGAGGTGCAGATCCGCTTCGACACCCACTTCTTCCTCGCGACGCTCCCGCCAGGACAGGAGCCCAGGATCGACGGCGAGGAGTGCGTCGACCTGCGCTGGTTCACGCCGCAGCGCGCGCTGCAGGCCAACCGCGAGGGCGAGATCGAGCTCGTCTTCCCGACGATCCGCCACCTCGAGCAGATCGCCGCGTTCGCGTCCGCCGACGAGCTGCTTGATCATGCGCGCGGCCGCGAGGTGCACCCGGTGCAGCCGCGCATCGCGCTCGAGGGCGAGGTCGCGCACGTGCTGCTGCCCGGTGACCCCGGCTACGAGGAGTGACCGGGCGCCTCGGCGCTCTCGCGCCGCTCGCCGAGGTCGCGGATGGCGTCAGTCCTGCTGGGCTGCAATCACGTGCGTGACCGCGTTTATGAGCGCCAGGTGGGTGAAGGCCTGCGGGTAGTTGCCGAGCTGGCGGCCGCTCGCCGCATCGAGCTCCTCGCCGTAGAGCTCCATCGGTGAGGCGAAGGAGAGCAGCCGCTCGCACAGCTGCTGCGCGTCGCGGTGCTCGCCGATCTCAGACAGCGCCGACACCAGCCAGAAGGAGCAGATCAGGAACGTGCCCTCCTTGCCGTGCAGCCCGTCGTCGGTTTCCTCGGTGCGGTAGCGCAGCACCAGGCCGTTCTCGGTCAGCTCGTCGCGGATCGCGCACACGGTCGCGCGCACGCGCTCGTCCTCGGGCGGCAGGAAACGCACGAGCGGGATCAGCAAGGTGGAGGCATCGAGCGCATCGGTCTCGTAGTGCTGGCGAAACACCCCGCGCGCATCGACACCGCGACTTGTGATGTCCTCGTGGACCTCGTTCGCCAGCGACTGCCAACGCTCGGCGTGCTCCTGCTCGCCCCGCCGTTCGGCCAGGCGTGCGCCGCGATCCATCGCGACCCAGCACATCAGCTTGGATGAGACGTAGTGGCGCGGCTTGCCGCGCGCCTCCCAGATCCCCTGGTCAGGCTTGCGCCAGACCTCGGCGGCGCAGCGAACCTGATCGGAGAGCACCGGCCACAGCCGGTCGGGGATGTGGTCGCGGCGCTTGGAGTGCAGGTAGACGGAGTCGAGCACGGCGCCGTACACGTCGTTCTGGCGCTGGCGGTAGGCGCCGTTTCCGATCCGCACGGGGCGCGCCCCCTCATAGCCCTTGAGGTGGTCGAGCGTGGACTCCTCGAGATCCTTCTGGCCCTTGATGCCGTACATGATCTGCAGCGAGCCGTCCTCGTTGCGGTCGAGATCGGCCACGTACTGGATGAAGTCGTCGGCCTCCCAGTCCAGCCCGAGCGCGTGCAGGCCCCAGAGCGTGAACGACGCGTCGCGCATCCAGCAGTAGCGGTAGTCCCAGTTGCGCTCGCCGCCGGGGGTCTCGGGCAGCGAGGTCGTGGGGGCGGCCACGAGCGCGCCGGTGGGCATGAACGTCAGCCCCTTGAGCGCGAGCGCCGAGCGCTCCAGGTGAATCCGCCAGGGGTGGTCGGGATAGCTCCCTTCCGCCAGCCACGAGCGCCAGAAGTGAGCGGTCTTCTCCAGGCGATCGTCGGCTTCCTCGGCGGTGCGCGGTCCCCTCAGCTCCTCTGTCCAGGAGAGCGCGCAGAAGCGCCGCTCGCCTTCGGACATGGTGTGGCGCGAGCGCACGCTGTTGCCCTCGATGCCGATGCGCACGTCGCTGAACAGGCGCACGGTCGTGTCGCCCGCGCATGCGTCGAGCGCATAGCCGCCCTCGGCTCCGGTCTCGACGACGGTCCACTCGGCGGCCGCGGCCCCGTAGTCGACCATCGGCTCGCAGATCATCTCCACCTGCACCTGGCCCTGGGTGCAGTGGAGCATGCGCACGAGCAGGTGGTCGGCGTCGTAGTCGGTCGGCGGCCGCGTGTGGCTGGAGCCGTGCTTGTTGTCGTGCCATTCGCCGATCGTCAGTCCCTCGACGACGCACAGCCAGCCCTGCGGCGTCATCCACGTCGTCTCGATCAGGTTCGTCCCCGGGATGTAGCGCCGCCCGGCCGGCACGTACATGCCATACGGGCCGACGCGAAAGCTGCCGGCGCCGCGGTCGAGCATCGACCCGAAGATCGAGGGCGAGTCGAAGTGGGGCACGCACATCCACTCGATCGAGCCATCGGAGGCGAGCAGCGCCCCGGTGTGGCAGTCAGACAGAAAGCCGTAGTCCCCGATCGGGGGAAAGGGCGACCCCGCCGGTGTCTGGCTCAGGCGCCCGTCGCCCAGCTCCGACGCGATCGCAGGCCAGGGATCGATCTTCGGAGGAGAGGAGGAGGAGGAGGAGGAGGAGGAGGAGGAGCGCGCCATCGCCGACGACAAACGGTAGCGGCCGGCGCTCAGCCGTCTGGCGGGCTCACCGGTCGACCTGGCCGGCGAAGCGCTCCAGCCGCGGGCGCGGCACGCCGGCGGGCAGGCGCTCTTCACCGGCGAGCTTGTCCAGGTGCGCGGCGAGCGTCACCGCCGCCAGCGGGCGAAGCTCGGGCGGGACGTCCGCCCAGGCGGCGTCGAGCAGCTCCTCCTCGTCGCGCAGGCCGTCGCGCAGCGCGGCCAGCAGCGCCCGCTCGCGATCCATGCGGTGATCGATGATCTCGGCGAGCTTGCCCGCCGCATCCCACACCGGGGGACCGTGACCGGGGCAGAGCACGCTCAGACCGCCGCGGGCGGCCAGGCGCGCAAGCGCGTCCAGGTAGGCGGCCAGCGCGCCGCGATAGGGTGCAACGAACACGCTGCCCTCGCCGAGCACGGCATCGCCCGTGAAGCAGGCGTCGCCGGCGATCAGGGCGACGTGGTCGCGAGCGTGCCCCGGTGTCGAGAACGCCTGAAACGGGCCGAAGCGCACGCCGTCGGCCAGGCGGACGTCCGCCTGGCCGCGGGCGGCTGCCAGGGGCGCGGGGTGGGACGCGAGCAGGGCCGGCAGCGCGCCGCTGTGGTCGGCGTGGTCATGGGTGAGCGCTACGCCGCCGAGCCCGCCGCGCCGCGCGATCTGATCGAGCAGGCGCCGCACGTGTCCGTCGAGGGCGGGACCGGGATCCACGATCCACGTGGGGTCGCGACCGAGCAGCCAGGTGTTCGTGCCCGAGAGCGTGAGCGGGCCGGCGTTGTCGGCGCGCACCCGCACGATCCCCTGCGCTGCAAGCCGCGCGGCCTCGCTCGCCTGCTCGTCCATGACGATCGCAGGGCAAGCTAGCAGCGCGACGCCTAACCTGTGCGGCGATGCTCGCCACGACCGAGCCGCTGCGGCGCGAGCTGGCCGGCGCGCTGCCGGCTCGCCCGTTCGCGCTCCAGTTCTGGGACGGCACCGAGCTGACGGCGACGACCGACGGCGGACCGGTCTTCACCGTGCGCTCGCCGGCGGCGGTGGCGCACATGCTGCGGGCCCCCGGCCAGCTCGGGCTGGGACGGGCCTACGCAGCGGGCGAGCTCACGGCCGATGACCTCGACCGCGCGATCGCCCTGCTGGACACCTACAAGCCGCCCGCCATCGACCGCCGCATGCGCGCGCGCCTGGCGCTTGCCGCCGTGCGCGCGTGCGGGTTGACGCGGCCGCCGCGTGTGCCCGCCAGCGAGCTTCGCCCACACGGGCGCCGGCACAGCCGTGAGCGCGACGCCCGCGCGGTGCGCCACCACTACGACGTCTCCAACGAGTTCTTCGCGCTGTTCCTCGACGACTCGATGACCTACAGCTGCGCGCTGTTCTCGCGCGGCGCGAACACGCTCGAGGAGGCCCAGCACGCCAAGCGCGAGCTCGTGTGCACCAAGCTGCGCCTCAGCGAGGGCAAGCGCGTGCTCGACGTCGGCTGCGGCTGGGGAAGCTTCGTGATCCACGCCGCGCGCGAGCACGGGGTGCGCGCGCTCGGGGTTACGCTCTCCCCCGCCCAGGCCGAGCTCGCCGTCGAGCGCGTGCGCGAGGCCGGGCTCGAGGACCAGGTCGAGATCCGCATCGCCGACTACCGCGAGCTCGCGGTCTCGGGCTCGTTCGATGCGATCGCGAGCATCGGCATGGTCGAGCATGTCGGCTCGGCGCGCATCGACGAGTACGCACGCCGGCTCGCGTCGCTGCTGCAGCCCGGCGGACGGCTGCTCAACCACGGGATCGCTCGCCTGCTCCACGGCCAGCCGGAGGCGGGACCGTTCTCCCAACGCTACGTGTTTCCCGATGCCGCGCCGCTGCACCTGTCGCGCGTCGAGCTGGCGCTCGAGCGGGCCGGGCTGGAGGTCGAGCACGTGGAGGGGCTCCGCCAGGACTACGTCGACACGCTCAGCGCCTGGATCGACCGCCTCGACTCCAACCGCGGCCGGGCCGAGTGCCTGGCCGGCGGCGAGCGCCTGCGCATCTGGCGGCTGTACCTGCGCGCGGCGCGCAACGGGTTCGCCAGTCGCTTTCTGTCGATCTACCAGGTGCTCGCCAAGCGCCCCGGATAGCGCATGCCGGCCGCGGTCGGCCAAGCGCGCCGCCGCACGACCGTTTCCCGCAAACAGCGGGAAGTCTGATCGCCTAGACAGCGACTATCGCCCCGCCCAGGGTTTCCAGCCCACGCGCACGGAGGCGTGATGCGGCCGCCTTTGGGCGGCTGTCGCGGTGCCCTCGGACCGCCTTCCCGGCGGAGCGAGGGCACCGCAGCTCTACCGCGCCGCCGCGCCTAGGGTGAGGTGGCAAGGCCGACGCACGGCACCTTGCGAGGCGCCGACGCTGCGCTTCTCGGCGGGTTACTGCCGTATGCTGCGCCGATCCGCGCCGTCTCGCCCCACAGCGCACGATGAGCACGAGCGTTCCCGACACAATGCGCTCGCCGCTGCAGCCAGCCCACCGCACGCGGACCGGCCGCCTGACGGGTGCGCGAGGCGGTGGGCCGGCCTCGCTGCGCTCGCCCCGCCCGAGCTCGCCGGCAATCGGGGTGCGCGAGCTGGTGTGGGTGGCGCTGGCCGGGCTGGCGCTGGCCGTGCTGACGACGTGGCCACTGGTGCTGCACATGCCAAGCCGCATCGCGCCCGATCTGGGCGATCCCGTGCGCACCGCGTGGCAGATCGCATGGGTCGGGCACGCGATGCTGCACGACCCGCTGCACATCTTCGACTCGAACGCCTTCTACCCCCACCCACTCAGCCTCGCCTTCTCTGACTCGCTGCTCGGGTACGGGCCCGCCGGCTTCTTCGGCTCCGGAACCGTGGCGGCACTGGTCCGCTACAACGTCCTGTTCCTGTTCGCATGGTCGCTGTGCTTCGTCGGCGCCTACCTGCTCGCGCGCGAGCTCGGCCTCGGCCGGCTCGGGGGAGCCGCCGCGGGAGCGGCATTTGCATACGCGCCCTACCGGGTGACCGAGGCCGGCCACCTGCACGTGATCTCATCCGGCGGCATCCCGCTGGCGCTGTTCTTGCTGTTGCGCGGATACCGCCGCGACTCGCGCGCGCTCGTGCTCGCCGGCTGGCTGGTGTCGGCGTGGCAGGTGAGCCTCGGCTTCACGCTCGGCCTCCAGTACGCCTACCTGCTGCTCGTGCTCGCGCTGCTGGTCGTCTTCTTCTGGTGGCGCGCCGGCCGCCCGGCGCCGCCGCGGCGCCTGCTCGCGGTGACGTGCATCGGCATCGCGGCGCTCGGCGCGGTCACCGTGTACCAGTCGCGACCCTACCTGAAGGTGGCCCAGGAGTACCCGACCGCGAAGCGCACGATCAAGGAAGTCGAGACCTACTCCTCCCACCCCGTCGCGCTGCTGGCGGCCTCCTCGGAGAACCGCGTGTGGGGCAGCGTGACGGCACCGATGCGGGACGAGGTGCACTCCAAGAATGAGGATGTCTTCTTCCCCGGCGGGCTCATCTTCGTGCTCGCGGCCTTCGGTCTCGCCGCGCCGCTGTACACGCGCCGATTGCGCGTCGGCCTGGTGGTCGGGATCGTCTGCTGCTCGGTGCTCGCGATGGGTCTTGGGCTCACGGGCGCCGGGTATCCCTACCGGCTGCTCTACGACTTCGCGCCCGGCTGGGACGGGGTGCGCGTGCCCGGGCGCATCTTCTCGCTTGCGACGCTCTTCTACGCGCTGCTCGCGGGCGCCGGCGCGCAGCTGCTGGTGCTGTGGGCGGGGCGCTGGGGCGCGCGACGCTCGCTCGCCGGCCTGGCAACGATCGTGGGAGCGCTGCTCGTCGTCGGCATCCTCGGCGAAGGCGCCGGGCACCTCGGTCACCCCGTCGTGCCGCAGCCCTCGCGCGCGGAAATCGGCCTGCCGGGGCCGCGCCTGGACCTCCCGACCGACGGCGCGTATGACCGCGTGTGGCAGTACTTCTCCACCGACGGCTTCTATGAGATCCCGGTGGGCAACAGCACGTTCGATATGCCGGCCGTCGACGACCTGCGCGGCGGCATGGCCGGCTTCCCCGACCGGGCGAGCGTGGAGAAGCTGCGCTACTACGGGATTCGCACGGTCGTGCTGCATACCAAGCCGCTGACGCTGCCGGGGGTACAGGGGTACGTGATCCCCGAGCCGCCAGACCCGCGCGCGGCCGCCGCCAAGCCGATCGCCGGGCTGGGCATCACGCGACGCCAGGTGGGCTCGAGCGTGATCTATGAGATCGGCCCCGGGCCCAAGGCGCTGCACGGCACCGACTGATGCTGACCTCCAGGCGCCTCGCGCTCGCGGCGGTCCTGCTCGTCGGGCTCTCCTACGCGACGCTGATCCAGAGCTTCTCCTGGAACCAGGCCTCCCACTACGACCTGATCCGCGCGCTCAACAGCGGCCAGACGACGATCGACCCCTACCAGGAAAACACGGGCGACAAGGTCTTCTACAAGGGACACTGGTACTCGGCGCGCGCGCCCGGCCTGGCGCTGTTCGCGTTGCCCTTCTACGACGCGCTCAACCTGCTCGATGCGGAAGCGTGGACGCGCTCGCACGTGGCGCCCCCGGATCGCGGCGGCGACGAGATGATCTACCTGATCGGGCTGTGGGCCAACGTGCTCCCCGGGCTGTTGCTCCTGCTGCTCGTGTGGCGCGTGGCCGACCGCTTCGAGCCCGGCTATGGCGTCGCGGCAGCCGTCGCGCTGGGGCTGGGCACGATGGTGCTACCGCTCTCGACGCTGCTCTTCTCCCACGTCTTCACTGCCTTCCTCGGCTTCGGCGCGTTCGCGCTCATGCTGCGCGAGCGCGACGGGCCGCCCAGCGCGATGCTGCTCGCGCTCGCCGGTCTGGCGATGGGCTATGCGATCGCCTCCGAGTACCCCCTGTTCTTCGTCGCGCTCGTGCTCGGCCTGTACCTGCTCTCCCGCCGCGACGCGCTCACCCCGCTCGGCGTGGCGCGGCGCGGCGGCGCGTACATAGCGGGCGCCGCGGTGGGGATCCTGCCGCTCTTGATCTACAACCACTACGCGTTTCATTCCTGGACGCACCTCGCCTACTCAGACGTGCCGCGCCAGCAGAAAGGCTTCTTCGGGATCGGCGCGCCGAGCCTGAAGGTGCTGGCGACGCTGCTGCTGGACTCGCGCGGGCTGCTCACGCTCTCGCCGGTGCTCGTCATGGGCGCGCTCGGCACGGTGCTGCTCTACAAACGCGCCCGCCGCGCGGAGGCGCTCACGGTCGGCGGCATCTGCCTGTGTTACATGGGCTACAACTCGGGCTACTACCTGCCCTTCGGCGGCGGCTTCATGGGTCCGCGTTTCTTGGCCACGATGCTGCCGTTCCTGGCGTTTCCGCTGTCGCTGGCGTTCAGGCGCTGGCCCGCGCCGACGATCGGGCTGGCGGCGGTGTCGGTCACGACCACGGTGGTCGCGACGATCACCCATCCGCTCGTGGGCTACGAGACCGAGACGGTCGTGTGGGCGCGCTACCTGCGCGAGGGCTTCTTCCAGCCCACGATCGCCTCCGCCTACGGCCTCGGCCGCGGCTGGGGCGGGATCTGGCCGTTCCTGCTGGCGGCCGGCGGCGCGGTGGCCCTGGCCACGTGGGCCACGCCGCGAATGCGCCTGCCGTGGGGGGCGCTCGGCGTAGGCGCGCTCGCGGTGCTCGGCTGGGCCCTGTTCGCTGTGCTCGCGCCGACGTTGCTTCGGATCGACCACCAGGGGCTGCTCGACATCCAGGCGGCGGGCGACCGCACCGCGCTGCACAAGGGCTTTGGCTCCTATCCGCTGCGCACGCTCGCGCCGCTCGCGGCCGTGGTGGGATTGCTCGCGCTCGCCGGCGCGCGCCTGCTGCGCAGCCGCCCCGACGATCGCCGCGACCGAGCTGGGGGTCGGCGCGCTCGCGCACGTGCAGCACGCGCCGCGGTCGCCGCGCTGCTCGCGCTGATGGCCTTCGGCGCGAGCGCCGCAGCCGCCAAGGCGCCGGCGAGCATCCCGTCGACCGCCGCCGTGTGCGCACGGCTGCGCGCCAAGCTCGGCCCGTTGCGACTCGGCGACAAGCGCAAGCGGCTGACGGTGCTCGCGACGGGCGACTCGATGATCTACCCGATCGACCAGGAGCTCGCGCAGGACGCTCCACGTGGCATGCGCGTGCAGTCAGACCGCCACGACGGCACCGGCCTCACGACACCCACATTCGACTGGCACCGCCTGGCGCGGCAGCAGGTGGCGCGCTATCACCCCGGCGCCACCGTCATATCGCTCGGGGGAGTCGACGGCGGCTTTCCGCTGCGCGCAGCCGATCATCAGCTCGTGGAATGCTGCGGCGCCCAGTGGCTGGGGCTGTATGCGCAGCTGGCCGAACCGCTCGTGGACGCATACGTGCAGGGCGGACGCGCGCATGTCTACTGGCTGCTGCTGCCCGCCCCGCGCGAGGCCGCGCGGGCGCCGCTGTACGAAGCCGTCAACAACGCGATCCGGCTGCTCGGCTCGAAATTCCCCTCCGACATGACGGTGATAGGAGTCGACTCGGTGATCTCACCGGACGGTTTTCAGGAAACGATCACCTACCAGGGCGTGCAGGTCAAACCGCGGGCCCCCGACGGGATTCACCTCAATCACGAGGGGGCGTGCGTCGAGCACAGCCTCGTCAGCGAAGCCATGATCGCCACCGGCGTGCTCGAACGAGCCCGGACCGGCTGATCGGCGGTCCCGGGCGACCGCGCGTTCGGCCCCTGCCACGTGACGCCCAGGCAGGCGCCTCAGGTGAACTGTGTGTAGTTGTGACGCACGGTCTCGCGTCCGCGCGCGCACGTCACGCTCGCGTCGTACTGCACTTTGATCACTCCGTAGCGGTGTTCGGTGCAGTGAAAGCCTTCAACTCCGCTGCAGTGTCCGAGCTTTCCTTCGTCGAATTTCCCCCCGTGTTTGACGCGACACTGATAGTAGGAGCGAACGAGTTTCTTCGCCTGCGCGCAGCTGGCGCCGCCGCTCACCCCGATGTATGTCACATACGTGGGTCCGAGGTCCTCGCCTTCGTTGGCTGAAATGTGACACGTGCTCGCCGCGTGCGCGCGCGGCTGTACGCCCCACGCGCCGGCCACCGCCCACGCCGCCAGCGACAGCGCGACGACCAGGCCGGCGATGGCCGACAGGATCCTGCTGGGAGGAGCGACCAAGGGTCGCACTCTAGCCGACCGGCTCGGCGCCGCGCCGCACCAGCGCCGGCTACGCGCGGGGCGGACGACTGGTCGCGCCCGAGGGCTGCATCGCGCGGCGGCGCGATCCCATACGGTTCCTGGCTCGTGTTTGCCGGTCGGCCGCGCCTGGAGCCGCGGGCCGCAGCAGCGTGCGCCGAGTAGATGCTGTTTCCCTCAGTCCAGTTCGCGATCTTCTTTCCCATCGTGCTCACGATCTCGTGGGCGCTGATGACGCGGCCGCACGTGTACAAGCCGTTCATCCTGCTGGCGAGCTACGTCTTCTATGCCGCCGCCAGCTGGCGCTTCTGCTTTTTGCTCGCCGGCATGACGCTCGGAAACCAGCTCGCGGCGGTGCTGATGGGCCGTGCGCAGAGCGAGCGGCGGCGCACCGCGATCGTCACGTGCGCGGTGGCGCTCGACCTGGCCGTCCTCGGGGTGTTCAAGTACTACTCGTTCTTCGCCCAGCAGTTCGACGACGCGCTCGCGCACGCCGGGCTTGGCCTGCCGGCGCCGCTGGTGACGATCGCGCTCCCGGTCGCGATCAGCTTCTACACCTTTCAGGCGATCTCCTATGTGGTCGACGTCAAGCGCCGCCTCGTCGCGCCGGCGAGTCTGCTCGACTTCTCTGTCTACCTCAGCTTCTTCCCGCACCTGATCGCGGGGCCGATCGTGCGTGCGCGCGAGTTCCTGCCCCAGCTGGCCAGGCCGCGCGACCCCGACCATGTCGCGGTCAGCTCTGGCCTGTGGCTGATCGCGCTCGGGCTCGTCAAGAAGGTGGTGATCGCCGACTATCTCGCGCGCACCGTGGTGGAACCCGTGTTCGCGGTGCCCCAGGCATACGCCGGGCCGGACCTGCTGCTCGGCGCCTACAGCTATGCAGCGCAGATCTACTGCGACTTCTCCGGCTACACCGACATCGCGATCGGGCTCGCGCTGCTGATGGGCTACGTGTTCCCCCAGAACTTCCGCAGCCCATACCGGGCGACCGGCTTTCGCGACTTCTGGCGACGCTGGCACATGACCCTCTCGCGCTTCTTGCGCGACTTCCTGTATATCCCGCTCGGCGGCAACCGCGGCGGGCGTCTGATGACCTACCGCAACCTCATGCTCACGATGGTGCTCGGCGGCCTGTGGCACGGCGCCGCCTGGACATTCGTGCTGTGGGGCGCCTACAACGGGCTCGGCCTGGTCGCCGAGCACGCGCTTGCAGGACGGCTGAAGACGCCCACCTGGCTGCGCTGGCTGGTGACCTTCCACCTGATCGTCTTCGGCTGGATCCTGTTCCGCTCCCAGAGTCTCGGCTTGCTCGGCGTCTTCCTGTCGCGCCTGTTCGTCCCAGGCCCGCTCACGCTGTGGACCGCACCGGTGCTGATCGCGCTCGTGGTCGTGATCGGGCTGCAGCTGCTGCCCCCCGACCCCCTCGAACGCCTGCAGGTGACGATCGAGCGGCTGCGCCCGGCGCTGCTCGGGGTGGGGCTTGGCGTCGTCATAGTGTTCGTCGCCGCGACCGTGCCCAGCCAGGGCGTGCCCCCCTTCATCTACTTCCGCTTCTAGAGCCATGAGCAGCGTTCCTCGCCGCCCGCCCCACGAAGACGACAGCCTGATGGGCCGCTTCGACCGCTACGGGCTGCGTCGCTTTCGTGCCCGCCAGGGGATCTACGCGGTGCTGATCGCCTCGCTGCTGCTCGTGCTCACGCAGGGCACCTCGATCCGCAAGGCGGGCGATGAGCTGAAACCCGGCGTCGGGCGCACGTTCATACTCGCGGTCGGCGACCCTGCGGGATGGATCGCCGAACGCCTGCCGCTCGCCCGCGCGACGAGCCGGGCGACCGCGTTGGTGTCGCCCAACCAGAGCCTCGGCAACGAAGGCGGCTTCAGCTCGCGCCCGACGACCGCCAGCGCGACCCAGATCCCGGCCGTCACGCCCGAAGCGTTCGACCCGAGCACGCTCGGCGTCAAGCCGCCGCGCAGACCGCTGCACACGCTGCTCGTTACCGGCGACTCGATGTCCACCCCGCTGGACTCAGATCTCGCCCAGCGTCTGGACCCCGCCGGCGTGCACGTGATCCAGGAACCCCACCTCGGCAGCGGGATCTCCAACCCGTTCATCGTCGACTGGGGCAAGCTCGCGGCCTTTCAGGTCAGGCACGACCACCCCGAGGCGGTGGTGATCTTCATCGGCGCCAACGACGGCTACCCGATGGCCGCGCCGGACGGGCGCCAGGTCGAATGCTGCGACGCCCAGTGGGCCTCGATCTACGCCAACCGCGTGCGCCAGATGGCCAACACCTATCGCCAGGACGGCGCCGCGCGCGTCTACTGGATCACGCTCCCCACTCCCCGGGAAGCCGAACGCCAGGCGATCGCCAGGGCGGTCAACGCGGCGATCGAAGTGGGCGTGCAGCCGTGGGCCGAACAGATACGCGTGATCAACACGGTCCCGGTGTTCACGCCGGGCGGCGTCTACCGCGACGCGATGGACGTCAACGGCACGCAGACGATCGTGCGCGAGGCCGACGGCATCCACCTCAACGAAGCCGGCTCGAGCCTGCTGGCTGGGATCGTGCTCGCGCGGATCGGGCAGGACTTCACTTACTGAGCCCCGCCACGGAAGCGCTCAGTGGCTCAGCCCGCTCTCAGTCGTTCACCGTCTTCACGTTGCATTTGGCGGCGTGAAGCGCCTTGCAAACGACGACATAGCCGGGCCGCGGCCGCCATTTGCGGTCGGTAAGGCCGGCATCGAAGCGCGTCGCGTCGACCCCGCCGGTCCAGTCGAAGACGTACAGGCGGGCGATCTGCGGCGTCGAGGAGGCGACCGCGAACATGTACTTCAGCGCCTTCGACGCGCGCGTGATTCCCGAGCCGTGGTTGTTGGGGAAGCTCGGGTTGAACTGCACGATGCCGCCGGTCTCGGTCAGCCAAACCTGGCCACCGAGGTCCTTGACGAGGTCGTGCGTGCGCCAGCTCTGCAGTCGGTTGACGTCGGAGTAGTTGTGCAGGCCCCAGATCTTGGGCATGACCGTGTGCAGGACGCTGATCTCGTGCTTGAATTCCGAGATGTAGCGTTCCGTCGGCGTGATGTTGGCCTGGTCGAGCACGTCGAGGCCGACGACCGAGCAGCCCTGACACACGCGGATCAGCGCCTGGTAGTACTTCGCCGCGGCCGAGGCTGACGGGCTCGAGAAGGAGTGCGGCACGTTGCCGCGGTTGGACTCGTCCCAGGCCTCGTACTGTTTGACGCGAGGAAAGAGCTTGACGAATTTCTGGACGTCGTGCTGGTACTGGGCGACGCTCGGCAGCTTCGTGGGCGTGTACTCGGAGTGGTAGAAGGCGATCAGGATCTGCTGGTGCTGGGATTCGGCGGCGTGGATCCAGGCTCTGGCCAGCTGCAGCGAGTAGGGGCGCACGGCGGCGTCGTAGGGGGCGATGTAGCGCGAGATTTTCGTGTGCAGCTGCTTCCACAGCGGGTTGGAGAACATCTCGTCGTGCTCGTCGCCGATGCCGGTCAGGTAGTAGTGCGAGCCCTGCGCCGCGTGGGCGCGCGGGGCTGAGGCGCTGCCGCTCGCGCTCGTCGCGAGCACAAAGCACAGGGCGGCCGCGACGACGATCGGCGCCAGCCGCATGATCTGGGTCGGTCTGGGAAGGGTCATTTACGCCTCCCTCGTGATTTTGGTCAGTCTCGGAAGGGTCATTTGCACCTCAGAAACAGCACCTTATGAGCAGGGTTGCGCCCTTCGGCGAGCTTTACGCATTCCTTAGCTGAAGTCCTTCTCGAGGGCGGGATTTACCCGCTTTGCAAGCCGCCAGCCATTTGTCGGGCCCCCCTGCAAGCGCTCATGCAGGCCGATCGCGCCGCCGATGCCTGGACGAAGGCAGAGCTGGACATGCGCATCGGCCCCCGGATAGCAGTGCTGGTCGCGCTGGCGGCGCCCGCAGGCGCGCTCGCGGGCGCGAGCGCGGCAAACGCCGCCCCCCTTCTGCCCGGCGTAAACCCCGCCGAAGTCGCGGTGCGCCGTGACTGCGGCACGCCTGCCGCCGGCTATGCCCACTGCGATGCCGAGCAGCTCGTCTACGCGGCCAGCGACGATCCGGTCGGCCCCTCCGCGTCGCCGAGCCAGCCCAGCCTGCCGTCCGACAGCGCGCCGGCGCTGGCCAGCCAAGCCGATGTCAGCCCGGCGTCGACCCCGCTCGGCTACGGCCCGAGCGAACTGCAGAGCGCCTACGCCTTGACCGCGCTGTCGGCGGCCAACGGGGTCACCAAGACGCTCGCGATCGTGGACGCATACGACGATCCGAACGCCGAAGCGGACCTCGCCGAATACCGCTCCCACTACGGGCTGCCCGCCTGCACGACCGCCAACAGCTGCTTCAGGAAGGTCAACCAGACCGGGGGAACGACGAAATACCCCACGGCCAACGCCGGGTGGGCGGTTGAGATCTCGCTCGACCTCGACATGGCCTCGGCCATCTGTCCGCACTGCAAGATCCTGCTCGTCGAGGCCACCAGCGCGCTCGTGTCGAACCTCGTCGTCGCCGAGGAAACCGCCGCCAGGGCGTCGGGTGTGGTCGCGATCTCAAACAGCTACGGCCTGGAAGAAGGCTCCGCCGGGAGCCCCAACTGGACGCCCGAAGAGGCCTCCGCCTTCAGCCATCCGGGCATAGCGATCACCGCGTCTGCGGGTGACAACGGCTATGAAGTCGAGTTCCCGGCCGTGCTCGGCACGGTCACGGCCGTCGGCGGCACGAGCCTGACGAAAAGCGGCAGTGCCTGGTCGCAGGCCGCCTGGTCTGGCACCGGCGCCGGCTGTTCGGTCAACGTAGCCAAGCCGGCCTGGCAGACGGCACTGGGAGCCGCCGATGGCGGCTGTGCGATGCGCACCAACAACGATGTGTCGGCGGTGGCAGATCCCCAGACGGGCGTGGCCGTGTACGACACCTACAAAGAACCTGGCTGGTTCGTGGTGGGCGGCACGAGCGCGGCCTCGCCGATCGTCGCCGCCTTCTACGCCCTGATGGGCCAGGAAGCCGGCCTCGGCGGGGCCTCCTGGGACTACGCGCACACCAACTACTTCTCCAACGTCATCGGCGGCTCCGATCAGAGCGGGTGCGCGAGCTACCTGTGCGAAGGGGTCGCCGGCTACAACGGGCCCACGGGGCTGGGCACACCCAACGGCACAGGCGAAGCGCTCAGAAGCGAAGAAAAACCGCCGCAGGCCAGCAGCGGCGCCCCGGTGGCTAGCACCCCGACTCCGAGCGCGCCGGCCAGTTCGATCGTGACGAGCCCACCGAGCGGGTCGACCGAGCTCGTGCCCGTGCTCTACGGGCTCACGCTGACCCACAACGCCTTCGTCAGCCTGCACCGTCCGCGCCCGCATGTCTTCCAGGTCTCGTTCGCATTCGCGCTGAGCCTGCCCGCCCGGGTGCTCGTCACGCTCCAGCGCCAGGTCCGGGTGCACGGGCACGTGCGCTTCAAGGAGCTGCCCTACTCGCTCACGCTGAACGCCGGCAAGGGCCGCTCGAGCGCCCACCTGCGCGCCTACCGCGCGCTCGCGCCGGGGACGTACAGGCTCACGCTCACGCCGGCGCACGGCGTGGCGCGGTCGATCTTCGTGCACGTCATCTGAGGCAGCGCGCCATCAGTAGCCCGCCGGCAGCGGCCTGCTTGGCGCCACCGCGGGAGCCTCGTGCTGGGGCGGCTCGTCGGCGCGGCTGCCGGCGCGTTCGCCGTGCACACGGGGACGCCACACGCGCAGGTACTGCGCCGCGACGTATGAGCCGAGCACGATCGACAGCGCCAGCACCTGTGCGGCGATCGTCTCGACGTTGGGGAACAGCGAGAACCACGTACCGGCCCAGCCGGGGGAGCTCAGGCCGGGGATGGTCGTGGTCCCGATCCAACCAGCGAGCTGCATCTCGTTGATCTCCTCGCCGACCATCACGAACAGCACCACGACGAGCATCGCGCCGGTGATCACGAGCAGTTTGCGGTAGGGCAGGCGCTGATGCAGACCGAACGTGAGCACGCCGACGGCGGCGGTGAACAGCGCCCCGAGCACTACGCCCTCGAGCACGACGCTCGAGCCGAAGCGCTCGCGCAGGCCCTGGAGGAAGATCACGATCTCAAAGCCCTCGCGATACACCGACGTGAAGCCCAGCAGCGCGAGCCCGAGCAGCGTCGCGCGCGTGCCGCCGCCCGTGGAGCGCAGCAGGCCGCGCCGTCGCTTGTGGTGATGCGCAATCCAGCCGGTCCAGTAGAGCTTGTGGAAGAACCAGTTCATCACCACCAGGAGCACGATGATCGCCGGGATGCCGGTGGCAGCCTGCACCGACAGTCCGCCGTTGCCGAACATGCCGATGAACCACACGGCCACGAACCATGTCCCGACAGCGGCGAGCAGCGCCAGCGAGCCGCCGGCCGCGACCGGCTTGCGATAGGCCCTGTTCGCACCGAGGAAGCTCGCGGTGATGGCCGCGAGCACGAGGATCGTCTCGAGGCCCTCGCGGAACACGAGCACGCCGCTGTCGATCACCGCCGAGGTCGGGCTCATCCGGTTGGCGGGGTCGGTCGGGTCCGGCGTGCCGCCATGGGCGTGCCAGCCGAGCACGACGGCCGTCACGCAGACGGTGAGCACGACGACGGTCCACACGTAGAGGCTCGTGCGCTGCCCGAACCGCGCCTTGCGCGCGGCCTCCTTAACGGCGGCGCAATCAGACGGACGTGGCTTGGCCGGCTGCGCGGTCACTGGCTCGTAATCCCGACCCGGTCGCTTGGGTATCGGGCAGCCGCAAAAGCTAGCACATATTAGGGAACCCTAACACCGGTCCTCTCGGTTGCGCACGGCTGGGCGAGTCCGCGCGCAGGAGGGGCGCCGGCGGCCGGCGCGACCGGCGTTAGCGGGCCTGAGCAGGCTGCCGCGGCCGCTAGGAACGCGTGGTTGCGGGCGCAAGCTCGGCCGGCGCGCCGAACGGGCTCAGGCACGCCGGCAGCGAGACGCTGCCGTCCTCGCGCTGGCCGTTCTCCAGCAGGGCCACGATCGTGCGCCCGACCGCGACGGCGGTGCCGTTGAGCGTGTGCAGCGCCTGCGTGCGCTTGCCGGAGCGCATGCGGATGTTCAGCCGTCGCGCCTGGTAGTCGGTCGTGTTCGAGCACGAGGTCAGCTCGCGGTAGCGCTCCTGGCTGGGCAGCCACGCCTCGCAGTCGTACTTCTTGGCGGCCGAGCTGCCCAGCTCGCAGGCGGCGATGTTGACCACGCGATAGGGCAGCCCGAGCTCCTGTAGGACATCCTCCTCGATCGCCAGTATCCGCTCGTGCTCGGCGGGCGAGTCCTCGGGCACGACGAAGCTGAACATCTCGACCTTGTCGAACTGGTGCACGCGGAAGATGCCACGCGTGTCCTTGCCCGCCGCCCCGGCCTCGCGGCGGAAGCACGGTGAGAAGCCCGCGTAGCGTCGCGGGAGCTGGCTCGCGTCGAGGATCTCCCCGTCGTGCAGCGAGGCCAGCGCGACCTCCGAGGTCCCGACGAGATACAGCTCATCCTCGGGCACGGCGTAGATCTGCTGCTCGGTGTCGGGCAAGAAGCCCGTGCCGAAGAGCGCGCGCTCGCGCACGAGCACCGGCGGGACGACGGCCTGGAAGCCACGCGCGCGCAGCCGCTCGAGCGCCCAGCGCACGAGCGCCAGCTCGAGCATCACGAGCTCGCCCCGCAGGTAGGCGAAGCGCGCCCCCGAGAGCGTGGCGGCGTGGTCCATGTCGATCATCTCGCCGGCCAGCTCGAGGTGGTCGCGCGCGGGGAACGGGAGCGGCTGCACGCTGCCTACCTCGCGCACGAGCTCGTCCTCGGGGCCGGCAGCGGCGGTGGGGTCGGGGAGGTTGGGCAGGCGCTGCAGCCCCCCCTGCAGCTGCGGGTCGATCTCTGCCAGCTCGGCCTCGAGCTGCTTGACGCGCGCGGCGACCGCGCGCATCGCCTCGATCTCGCGCTCGCGCTCGGCGGCGTCGGGCGCCGAGCGGATGCGCACGTTGGCCTCGTTCTGCTCGGCCCGCAACCCCTCGAGCTGCGGCAGCAGGCGGCGCCGACGCGCGTCGAGTTCGACGACCGCCGACACGGCGTCGGCCGATCCGTCGCCACGCCGCGCAAGCGCCGCGCGGACGCCGTCGGGGTCCTCCCGGATGCGCTTGAGGTCGAGCACCTCTTGCCGCCGCCGGCGCGCCTACTTGGCGGGGAGTTCGATCGGCACGGCGATCGTCTTGGGCGCTTTCAGGCCCGAGTACTTGGCGAGGAAGTTGGCCACGTCCTGGGCGTCGTCGCCAACGACGATGTTCTCCGGCATGATCACGCCCCCAAAGCCACCGTTGCGGATCGCGTAGAGCACCTGCTGGACGTTCTCCTTGCGGAAGTTGAAGTTGGGCCCGTTGTTGCGCAGGCGGTTGTTGATGCTCGTCGCCGACCCGTCGGCACCGACGACCGACAGCGTGTGACAGCCCGAGCAGTGGTCGCGGAACAGGACCGCGCCACGGTAGTCGGGGTTGGACTTGGACAGTTCGATTGCCTGCGATCCGCAGGCGCACAGCAGCACGGAGCACGCCAGCAGCAGCGTCGTCATGAGGGCCGGCTTCACCGCGCGGGAATATATAGGCACGATGGGGCCGCGGTGCCTCAGAAGCCGTGCGCCGTGGCGGCGGCGCGCAGGGCGAGAATCGCCACGATCACCGCCGACAGGGCCATGATCGCCAGCTCGCGCGCGAGGATCTCGGACACGACCCGGCGCTGCTCGCGCTCGCGCAGCTCGCCGACGGCCGCGGCGTTGGCCAGGCCGCGCCGGTCGAGGATGGCCTGCGCGGCCGCGGCGCGCAGCTGCTCGGCGACGAACGCCACCGCGAGCGGCACGAGCGCGTAGACGTAGAACAGCCGGTCGCTCGAGTAGTGGCCGGTGACGGCCAGCGACCCGACTGCGATCGCAAATGCCAGCGACGAGCCCTGGCCGACGCGCAGCAGCACCCAGAAGACGCGGCTGTCGGAGTCGCCGCGCAGCCAGCGAAACAACCCGAGCAGTCCCGCCAGTGCGTTGAGGGCGGCGACTGTCAACGCGCCGGCGACGACGGCCTGCGTCACGCCCTCGTCCGGCGGTGGCAGGCGCCTCGATCGGGCGCTTCGCGACGGCGCAGCGGCGGCCCGGTTGTGGCGGATTTCGAGCCGATCGTCACTATGTAACACCTTGCCACAAGCGGTGATATAACAGCCCGCGGTGCTGCGAAGTTATCTACCGGCGATCGTCTTTCTCATCCTTGGCGGCGCCGTGGGCGGCGCGTTCGCGGTGCTCAACTCGATCCTCGGCCCCCGTCGCGTGTCGCCCAGCAAGCAGGAGCCCTATGAGTGCGGCCTGCCATCGGAGGTCAAGCGCGGGATGCGCTTCGGCATCAGCTTCTACCTGATCGCGATGCTCTTCATCCTGTTCGACATCGAGGTCGTGTTCATCTACCCGATCGCGATCGAGCTGCGTGCCTACGGCTCCTATGCGCTGGCCGAGACGATCACGTTCATCGCGCTGCTGTTCGTCGCCTTCGTGTACGTGTGGAGGCGGGGCGCGCTGGAGTGGAAGTGAGCTCCCCGCCACGGCGGGCCGGCGGCGCCGCGGACGCGTCTGTCGGGTCCGCGCAGATGCGCGTCGAGGAGCTGACCGCGCCCCAGATGCTGCGTGGGGGCGAGCTCGAAGGGCTCACGCCGTCTGCTCATCTGGAGGGAGCCGACCTCGAGCGTCACGTGCAGGAGCGCGTGCTCACGACGACGCTCGAGCGGGCCACGGCGTGGGCGCGCTCGAACTCCTTCTTTCCGGCGACGTTCGGGCTCGCGTGCTGCGCGATCGAGATGATGTCGATCGTGGCCGCGCGCGTTGACGTCGCGCGCTTCGGCTATGAGGCGTTTCGCGCCTCGCCGCGCCAGGCAGACCTGCTGATCCTGTCGGGACGCGTGTCGATCAAGATGGCCCCGATCGTGCGCCGCATCTACGACCAGATGCTCGAGCCCAAGTGGGCGATCTCGATGGGCGCCTGCTGCTCCTCGATGGGCGTGTTCAACAACTACGCGCTCGTCCCGGCCGACAAGTTCCTGCCGATCGACGTTCACGTCCCCGGCTGTCCGCCGCGACCGGAGGCGTTGATGCACGGTGTGCTGAAGCTGCGCAAGATGGTCCAGGACGACGCCGAGGAGAGCTGGCGCGAACGCTACGGGGCGGTGGGAACCGAGGAGATCGCTCCCGGTGCCTGACGCCACCGGGCTGGAGCTGATCGCCCAGGACCTGCGCAAGACGATCGGCGGTGGCGACGGCGCCGACCCCGTGCTCGACACCGTCTTCTTCCGCGGCCGCGCCACCGTGAGCGTGCGCGCCGAGGCGATCCGCGCGGTGCTCGCGCAGCTGCGCCGGCGGGGCTACTCGTTCATGAGCAGCTTGCACGGTGTCGACTACTACCCCGATGAGCCCCGCCTGGGCGTGATCTACGAGCTGCTGGACATGAGCCGCGTGGACCGCATCACGGTGAAGGTGCGCGTGCCAAGCGACGCACCCGAGCTTCACTCGGTCACTCCCGAAACCCCCGAGGGCCCCGGCTGGCCGACGGCCAACCACCAGGAGCGCGAGGTCTATGACATGTTCGGCGTGATCTTCCGCGATCACCCCGATCTGCGCCGGATCCTCATGCCCGAGGACTACGAGGGCCACCCGCAGCGCCGCGACTTCCCGGTCGGCGGCGAGCCGGTGGAGTTCACGTTCAACGAAGGCGAAGGCCCGACGAGCTCGCGGGGCGCGGGGAGCGCGCGGTGAGCCAGGTCGAGAACCCGACGCTGTCGGAGTACCGCAAACGCGAGCAGAGCATCACGCTGTCCCCGACCGAGGAGCAGCTGGACCCGGCCGCCGGCGCCGACGCGACCGTCCAGCAGGTGCTGACGCTCAACTTCGGCCCACATCACCCGGCCACGCACGGCGTCCTGCGCCTGCTCGTCACGCTCCAGGGGGAGGTGGTGCGCGACATCAAACCGATCATCGGCTACGTGCACACGGGCATCGAAAAGACGGCCGAGGACAAGGCCTACTGGAAGGTCATCCCGGTGATCGAGCGGATGGACTACCTCTCCTACTACTTCAACGCGATGGCGTTCGTCGGCGCGGTCGAGACGCTGCTCGAGGTCCAGGTCCCGCCGCGCGCCCAGTACCTGCGCGTGATCCACCTCGAGCTCAACCGTATCATGTCCCACCTGGTGTGGCTCGGCACGAGCGCCCTGGACCTCGGGGCGATTTCGATGTTCTGGTACTGCTTCCGCGAGCGCGAGACGATCCTCGACCTGTTCGAGATGTCCTCCGGCCAGCGCATGCACACGCGCTACTTCCAGGTCGGCGGCGTGATCGAGGACATCCCCCCCGGCTTCGCGTCCAAGCTACAGGGCTTCCTCGACGAAATGCCCGCGCGCGTCGACCAGTACGGCGACCTGCTCAACGGCAACGAGATCGTGCTCAAGCGCCTGCGCGGCACCTGTCCCCTGGATGCGCAGACGCTGCTGTCGCTCGGCGTGACGGGCCCGCTGCTGCGCGCCGCCGGCAACCCGTGGGACCTGCGCAAGGCAGCCCCCTTCGGCTCCTACGGGGACTTCGACTTCAAGATCCCGGTGGGCACGGTGGGCGACAACTACGATCGCTTCGCCGTGCGCATGGCCGAGATGCGCGAGTCGGTGAAGATCATCGCGCAGGCGCTCGCGGGCCTGCCAGAGGGCCCCTACATCACCGACGACCGCAAGGTGGCGCTGCCGCCGCGCCACGAGCTGGCGACGTCGATGGAGGCGCTCATCCACCACTTCAAGCTCGTCACCGAGGGCTTCCGCGTGCCGCCCGGCGAGGTCTACTTCCCGCTCGAGAGCCCGCGCGGGGAGCTCGGCTGCTTCGTGCGCTCCGACGGCTCCTCCAAGCCCGCGCGCGTGCACATGCGAGACCCGTCCTTCGTCAACCTCCAGGCGTTCGCGCACATGGCCAAGGGGGCCTACATCGCCGACATGATCGCGACGCTCGCGATGCTCGATCCGATCCTCGGGGGCATCGACCGGTGAGCGGCTGGGACACGCAAGCCGACCTCGGCAAGGAGGCCGCGACGATCCCCGATCCCGCGACCACCCAGGTCCCACAAGAGCTGCGCGAGCAGATCGAAGCCAGCATGGCGCTCTACCCCGACCGCCACTCCGCCGCGATCCCCGCGCTGCACGCCGCCCAGGAGCTGCACGGCTGGTGCTCACCCCAGGCTCTGGAGCAGGTGGCCTGCGTGATGCGGGTGACGCCCGCGTCGCTGGAGGCGGTCGCGACGTTCTACGACATGCTCGAGACCGAGCCGCCACCGCCGGGCGCGCCGCAGCGCGGGCGCCACGCCGTATACGTGTGCACGAACATCTCCTGCTCGCTGCACGGCGCCGACGCCCTCTACGACGCGATGCGCGAGGCCGTGACCGGGGACCCGGGGTTCATCGTGCGCGCGTTCGAGTGCCTGGGAGCGTGCGACATCGCGCCGATGGCCTCGGTCGATGGCGTGTACGTGGGGCCGCTCGATCGCGATGACATCCCGCAGCTGCTCGACGACGCGCGCGCGGGCCGCGAGATCCTCCCGGCCAAGCAGCTCGCGCGCAGGCTGGTCGCCGACCCCCAGGCCAACTCGCAGGCCTTCCCCGAGCACGACGCGCAGCCACCGCGCCCGCTCGCCGGCCGCCAGGCGATGGCCGCCGAGCAGCCTGGGGGCGCGCGGCCCGCGGGCCGGGGAGGCGCGCGATGAGCCAGCAGCTGCTGCTCAAGGACATCGACGAGCCCGGGCTCAGCACGCTCGCGGTGTATGAGCGCCGCGGCGGCTACTCCGCGCTACGCAAGGCGCTGAAGATGTCCCCGGCGGACGTGCTCGCACAGCTGGAAGCCTCGGCGCTGCGCGGTCGCGGAGGCGCGGGCTTTCAGATGGGCAAGAAGGTCTCGTTCCTGCCCAGGGGGCCGATCGAGAAGTACCTCGTGTGCAATGCCGACGAGTCCGAGCCGGGCACGTTCAAGGACCGCGAACTGCTTCAGAAGACCCCGCACATGCTGATCGAGGGGATCATCATCGCCGCCCACGCCGGCGAGATCGAGCGCTCGTTCATCTACATCCGCGGCGAGTACGAGTGGCAGGCCGACATCCTCGCCACGGCGATCGCCGAAGCGCGCGCGGCGGGCTACCTCGGCGAGAACATCCTCGGCTCCGGCCACAGCCTCTCGCTCGTGCTGCACCGCGGCGCGGGCGCCTACATCTGCGGCGAGGAGACCGGCCTGCTGGACTCGCTGGAGGGCAAGCGCGGCAACCCTCGGCTGAAGCCGCCGTTCCCCGCCAACCAGGGTCTCTACCAGGGGCCGACGCTGATCAACAACGTCGAGACGCTGGCCACCGTCCCGGCGATCATGGCGATGGGTGGCGAGCAGTACGCGAAACTCGGAGTTGAAACCTCGACGGGCACGAAGCTCGTGTCGGTCTCCGGCCACGTGCAGCGTCCGGGCAACTACGAGATCGAGCTGGGCATCCCCTCGCGCGAGATCATCTACGAGCTGGCCGGGGGGCCGCCGCCGGGGCACGCGGTCAAGTGCTGGTTCCCCGGCGGTTCGTCGGCGCCGGTGCTGACCGCGGCCGACCTCGACGTCCCCTACGACTTCGAATCGATGGCCAAGGCCGGCTCGATGCTCGGCTCGGGCGCGATCATCGTCGTCGACGACTCCACACCGATCCTCGACGTGGCGATGAAGGTCGCGCGCTTCTACCGCCACGAGTCCTGCGGCAAGTGCACGCCGTGCCGTGAGGGCACCAACTGGACGGTGAAGATGCTGCAGCGCATAGATAGCGGCGAGGCGACGCCGATGGACCTCGACATCATGGCCTCCGTCCAGGAGCACATCATCGGCAACTGCCTGTGCGTGCTCGGCGACGCGATGGCGATGCCGATCGGCTCGATCATCGCCAAGTTCCGCGAGGAGCTCGAGGCGCACATGGAGGCCGCGCGCGAGCGCGGCGGCGCCGGTGAGCACGCCGCCTCGCAGCTCGCGCTGGCCGCGCAGGGGGCGCGGGATGCCTAGACCACAGCAGCGCACGATCAGCTTCACGATCGACGGGCGCGAGGTGCAGGCGCCGGAGAACACGATGCTCGTCGACGCCGCCAAACACGGCGACGTCGAGATCCCCGTGTTCTGCTACGAGCCCAAGCTCGGCCAGCCCGTCGGGGCGTGTCGCATGTGCCTGGTGGAGATCGAGGGGATCCCGAAGCTGCAGACGGGCTGCTCGACCGCGGTCAAGGACGGCATGGTCGTGCACACCGAAACCGAGCGCGTCAAGACCGCACAGCGTGCGGTCGTCGAGTTCCTGCTCGTCAACCACCCGCTCGACTGCCCGGTGTGCGACAAGGGCGGCGAGTGCCCGCTGCAGGACATCACGTTTGGCTGGGGGCCAGGGATCTCGCGCTTCATCGAGCCCAAGCGACACTTCGTCAAGCCGCTGGCGCTGTCGCCCAGGATCGCCATCGATCGCGAGCGCTGCATCCTCTGCTATCGCTGCGTGCGCTTCTCCCAGGACGTGGCCGAAGACGATCAGCTCGTGCTGGCCGAGCGCGGCGCCGAGACGTTCGTCTCGACCTTCGACGGGCACCCCTACGACGCCCCCTTCTCGGGGAACATCATCGAACTGTGCCCGGTCGGGGCGCTGACCTCGCGCCCCTATCGCTTCGCGGCGAGGCCGTGGGACATCGAGGACGCCGGCTCGGTGTGCACGCTCTGCCCGGCCCAGTGCAACGTCCACCTGACCGTCCGCGACGAGCGCGTGCTGCGCGTGCAGGTGCGCGACAACGCCGACGTCGACGACGGCTGGCTGTGCGACCGCGGCCGCTTCGCCTATCCGGCGCTGAACGGCCGCCCCCGCATCACCCGGCCGCTGCTGCGCGACGGCGGCCAGCTGCGCGAGGTCTCCTGGGAGCGCGCCCTGTCGGAGGCCGCGGCGGCGCTGGGACGGGCCGGTGAGCAGACCGGCGCGATCGCGGGGGGGCCGGTCACCAACGAGGAGGGCCTGCTGCTGTCGCGCCTGCTGCGCGAGGGGCTCTCGAGTCCGCACGTCGACTCGCGCGCGGCGGGCACGCTGCCGCTCGACTTGCACCGCGCGCTGGGCGACCCCGCCCTGCAGGCGACCGTCTCAGACCTGGAGTTCGCGCATGCAGCGCTCGTGGTCGCATGCGACCCGATCACCGACGCCACCATCCTCGACCTGCGGCTGCGAAAGGGCGTGCGCCGGCACGGACTGACGATCGTGCAGGCCACCGCCGAGGAGCTTCGCGTCCGCGGCGAGGAGCTCGCCGCACAGCTGAGCGGCGCGGGCGAGGAAGTCGTCGTGCTGTGGCACGAGCGGCTGACGGCCGGCCCCGAGGGCATCGCGTCAGCGCAGGCGCTGCTGGCGATGGCGCAGCGACTGGGCCTGGCCGGGATCGACGGCGCGGGGCTGCTGGAAGTCCCCTCCGCGGCCAACGGCCGCGGGCTGCGCGAGGCGGGCGTCCTGCCCAACGCCGGCCCCGGCCTCAGCGAGGCCCCGCCTCCGGCAGGCCCCTCACGCGAGGGCCGCGGCGCCGACGCGATCGCCGCGGGGCTGGCGGAGGGCGAGCTGAGCGCGGTGATCCTGATGGAGGCCGATCCCTTCCTGCGACGCTCGCGGCGCGAGGCGTGGGAACGAGCGCTCGGGCGGGCCACGACCGTCATCGCCTACGCCGCGAATCTCAACGACGACCTGCACGCCTACGCCGACGTGATCTTCCCGGCACAGGCCTATGCCGAGAAGGAGGGGACGCTCGTCCACCCCGACGGGCGCATCCAGCGCCTGCGACCCGCCGTCGCCCAGCCCGGACAGACGCGCGCCCAATGGCTGTCGCTCGTCCAGCTGGCCAGCGCGCTCGGCCTGGACCTCGGCGTGCGGAGCGCGCTCGAGGCCTCCGAGCAGCTGTTCGACGTCGTCGCCTTCTACGCCGGCCTGACGCTCGAGGAGATCGGCGGCAAGGGCGTGCGCTGGCAGGAGCGCGACGCGGCGGGCGCCTATCCGATCGAGCAGCCGGCATGACGCTCGCGCTCGTCGGCTACTACGAAGAATGGTGGATCCAGGTGCTGAAGGCGATCGTCATCTTCGCCGTCGCGCTGCAGCTCGTGCCGATCGTGCTGATCGCCGAGCGCAAGCTGCTCGGGCGCTTCCAGGGACGCTACGGTCCCAACCGCGTGGGACCGTACGGCGCGCTTCAGCCGATGGCAGACATCCTCAAGCTGCTGACCAAGGAGCAGTTCCGGCCGACCACCTCGGTGGGCCTGCTGTTCGCGCTGGCGCCGATGATCTCGATCATCACCGCCGTGGCGGCGTTCGCGATCATCCCCTTCGGCAACGTTCAGAACATCTTCGGAACGCCGGTCGGACTCT
>DASPVR010000169.1:0-2346 GCA_035622255.1 Solirubrobacteraceae bacterium
GCCGACGCGAGCGACGCGCTCGAGCACACCCGCGCCCGCATCGCGGGTGCACACCCCGACGATGATCCCGCCGCGACCCACCGCCGACCCCACACCCACACCGCCCGGCCCAGGTGACGCGGCGACGCGCGCGAGCGCGCCGCCGCGCCCGCCGCTGCAGCCATCGCCGGCACCCGGGGGCGGATCCGCGCCGCCCCGCGGCGGCGAAGGGGCCGGCGGCCGCGAAGGGCCCGGCTTGCACATGCCCGCGCCCCGCACGCCGGCTTGCACGCGCTTGCCCCGGCCCGCCCCGCGCCACCTCGCGCTGCTCGCGATCCTCGCCCTCTCGGCCGTGCTCAACGTCGTGCGCCTGTCGCAGAACGCCTACGGCAACATCTTCTACTCGGCCGGGGTGCGCTCGATGCTGCGCTCCTGGCACAACTTCCTGTTCGTCTCCTTCGACCCGGCGGGGCTGATCACGATCGACAAGCCGCCGCTCGCGCTCTGGGTGCAGGCGGCGAGCGCCAAGCTGTTCGGCTTCGCGCCGCTGCCCCTGCTGCTGCCCGAGGCGATCATGGGCGTGCTCGCGGTGTTGGTGCTCTACCTGGCGCTCACGCGCAGCTTCGGCGCGCTCGCGGGCCTGTCCGGTGCGCTCGCCCTCGCCGTGTTCCCGTCGTTCGTCGCCGTGTCGCGCGTCAACGGCGTCGACCCCCTGCTCATCCTGCTGATGACGCTCGCCGCCGACGCCGCGCTGCGTGCCTGCGCGAGCGGACGCTGGCGCGCGCTGCTGTGGTGCGCGGTGCTCGTCGGCCTGGCGTTCAACGCCAAGACGCTCGCGGCCTATCTCGTCGTGCCCGGGATCGTCGTCGCCTACGCGCTCTGCGCCCCCGGCGCGGCGTCGCGCCGCCTCGCCCAGCTGGCCGTGGCCGGCGTGCTGATGCTCGTGATCTCGTTTGCGTGGATCGCGTTCGTCGAAGCCACGCCCGCCTCCGAGCGCCCCTACGTTGGCGGCTCCACGAACAACACCGAGCTCGGGCTCACGTTCGACTACAACGGCCTCGGGCGCGTCGAAGGCGAGGTCGGCGGCCCCGGCCAGATCCCCGTCGGGTCGGGCGCGATCGTGCACACGCAGCCGCCGGCGCCGCGCGCGCGGCGAGCGCCGGCACCCCCCTCGCGCGCCCACCCCGCTCCGACGCGCCCGGCCACGCAGGCTCACACGGCGCCCCAGCCGTCGCGCTTCCTGCCCGACGGGCGCGAACGCGACCCGATCGCCTTCGGGGGGCCGGTCGGGCCGCTGCGCCTGTTCGGCACGGGACTCGGCGACCAGGGTGCGTGGATGCTCCCGTTCGCCCTGCTCGGGCTGCTCGCGACCGCGCTCGTGACGCTCGGCGCCGGGCGTGACCGGCGCGACCCGCGGCTCGCGGCGCTGCTCGTGCTCGGGGGCTGGTTCCTGGTCGAGGCCGCTGTCCTCAGCCTGTCCAAGGGGATCGTGCACCCCTACTACGTGGCCGCGCTCGGCCCCGGCCTGGCGGCGATGTGCGGCACGGGCGTGGTCTCGTTCGCCAAGCTCGCACGCGGACCGCTGCGCGACTGGCGTCGCGTGCTCGCGCCGCTTGCGATCGCCGCCACGGTGGCGGCACAGGCCGTGCTCCTGCGCCGCGAGCAGTACCTGCTCTGGCTCGTCCCCGTGCTGATCGCGGGCGCCGCCGTGGCGGCGTGCGCGCTGCTGTCGCTGCGCCGCGTGGCGCGCGGCGTGCTGGCGGCCGCGTTCGCGCTCGTGCTCGTCGCGCCGACCGCCTACGCGACCACGACCTGGCTTGCGCCGGTCGAGGGCACGTTCCCCGCCGCCGGGCCCAAAGCGGCTACCGGCAGCGGGCTGCTCGGGATCGGCCCCGTCGACGAAGCCCGCGACCGGCTGCTGCAGCGCTACATCGAAACGCACGAACCGACCCAGCCCTACGAACTGCTCGCCGTTGCGTCCAACACCGCCTCGCCGTTCATCCTCATGGGACACGACGCGGCGGCGCTCGCCGGCTACAGCGGCACCGACCCGGCCGTGAGCGCGCGCGAGCTCGCGCGCATGGTGGCCGAACGCCACGCCCGCTACGTGATCCTCGGCGGCGAGTTCGCCACGCGCGGGGGCAATGCCGCGACGCTCGCCGTGCTGCGCGGCTGCCGCGAGCTGCCGCCCACCTCCTGGCAGGGATCACCGCCGATGTATCTCGACGGCCTCACGCTGTTCGACTGCGCCGGGCGCGCCCGCGAGCTGGCCGCCTCCTAGCCGTCCCACCCCCGCCCAGGCGGCGCGCAGCCGGGCCCGATCGGGCCCGGCGAGCGGCGCCGAGTCCCGGCGGGACTCGCCTCAGG